>JACAFT010000030.1:0-7543 GCA_013378375.1 Nitrososphaerota archaeon | reverse complement strand
AGCTAAAGATGCAGAAGTGTTACCAGTAGAAGCACAGGAAATAGTTTTAGCGCCAAGTTGTCTAGCTTTAGTTACTGAAACAGTCATACCTCTATCTTTAAAAGAAGAAGTAGGATTATCGCCTTCGTTTTTGACATAGAGATTATCAATACCCAGAAAGCTTCCCAACGTAACAACATTATGTAACCTGGTTCCACCTTCATTTAATGTAATGCGTTCAGTATCTTTATCAATAGGTAAGAAATCATGGTATTTCCATACAGATAACGGAACGTCTTTCCATTTAGAATTAAGATTATTTTGTATCTTATCTAAATCATAAACAACTTCAAGTAAATCATTACAATTAGTGCATGAATAAATTACAGTGTCAAGATCAAATGTTGAAGAACAACCAATACACTTCAATTCCATTATTTTGTCACCCTTGCACCTTTACCAATTTTTGTCAAGATGATTGATGAATCATAACCAGCAGATTTGAATTGTGCTTGAAAACATTTTTTAACATCATTAAAAGATTTTTTACCATCCAAGATAGATATAACAGAAGGTCCAGCTCCACTAATTGTAACACCCAATGCACCTATCCTTAATAATTCATGTTTTAATTCATCATAATTTGGAATAGTATGTGAACGTGCAGGCTCAACAATTGTATCATTCATAGATTTTCCAATTAGATATTTATTTCCAGTAGAAAAACCAGCAACCATCATTGAGGCATAAGATACATTACTAACACAATCAGAAAAATTAACTTTTTTTGGAATTAATTTTCTAGCTAAACCGGTTTTCTTAGGAGGCGTCTTTAATTTTGGGATTCCAATACAAATCAATAGATTTTTGGGAGAAGGAAAAGATACAAAATTTAAATTTGGAAGAGAATTAACTACTACAAAACCTCCAAATAGAGATCCAGCAACATTATCTGCATGGTTTATACCAGCCGATGCAAACTCTCCACTAGCTGCAAATCGTAGTTTTTCTTCGTCAGATAAATTCAATGAAAAGAATTTATTCAATGCAACAGTAACTGCTGCAGCAGTAGCAGCACTACTACCCAATCCTTTACCAGGAGGAACGCCTTTTTTAACGGTAAGTTTTACACCGGGTAAATTAAATTCTTTTAAAATATTAATTGCCGCAAGGCCACCAGTATGTTTTTTTGGGTCTTTTGGAATACCTGTTTTCATTCCTAGAGTTTTGACAGCCACTCCAGATTTGTTGTTTTTTGTAACAGTTACGGTATCATGTAAATCATGTAATGCTATTGCAAAACAATCAAATCCAGAACCAAGATTTGCACTAGAAGCTGGACCAATAGCAGTAACACTTTTCATCTTCTTTACTCAAATTATTAATGTTTGAATAATATAAGAATATATTCATATTTTACTCTTAATATATCGTGAAAATTCAACATATTGAAGAAATTTTTAATATGTTCGAGCAGGTAGATTAAGAAGGAATAATGAATTGAGAACGATATTAATTGGATTAGGAACTATTGGTCAGAGTTATTGTCAATTACTGGAAAATAGGAAAGGAGATCTATTAACAAATTATGGAATTGATTCAAAAATTGTTGCTGTTGCAGATTCAAAAGGAGTGGCAATAGATGAAAAAGGAATAAACATAAGCGATATACTCAGTGTAAAGAAAAATAACAAGTCGGTTTCAGAACTTTCTATTGGAGATAAGAGTAAAACATCAATTGATTTAATTGAGGAAATTGATGCTGAATTATTAGTAGATGCAACACCAACTAACATACAAGATGGAGAACCATCAGCTAGTCTATTAGAAAGTGCAATGAAAACAAAGAAGAATATAATTACAGCAAATAAAGGACCGTTAGCACTTGCATTTTCATCAATAGTAGAAAAAGCAGACTATAACAATGTAATTTTAAAGTATAGTGCAACAGTTGGTGGTGGCACCCCAGTATTAGAATTCGGAAGAAAATGTTTGGAAGCAGATAAAATATTAGAGATGCATGCAATATTGAATGGTACAACCAACTATATACTAACTGAAATGGATAATAGAGGGTTAAGTTTTCAAGATGCATTAAAAGAAGCGCAAGAATTAGGATATGCAGAAACTGATCCTACATTAGACGTTGATGGATTTGATGCTGCGGCAAAATTAGTCATAATGGGCAATTTATTATTGGGTAAAGAACTAGTATTAAATGATTTAAAAATAGATGGAATACGAGACATAACGCAAAAAGATATTACTAAGGCAAAAGATAATGGAAATACTATAAAATTGATTGCGAGTGTGAACAATATAGCAAAAGTTGAACCAGTAGTAATACCGAAAGATGATCCTATGTCAGTAGCTGGAGCTTTGTGTTCAGTAAAATTTGTTTCAGAATTTGCAGGTGAAGAAATAATAATAGGAAAAGGCGCAGGCGGAATGGAAACGGCAAGTGCAATGATTAGAGATTTAGTTGAAATCAAACAGAATATGAGGGTTTAGTAATGAAAATAGTCTTAAAATTCGGTGGTACGTCGGTAGGAAGTGGAAAGAAGATAACTAATGTCTGTGATATTGTCCAGAAAGTAAAGAAAAACAATCAAGTAATCGTAGTTTCTTCTGCATTGCAATCAACAACGGATGAATTATTAGAATTATCTGAAAACGCAAAGAAAGGACAGGTTAATAAAAAAATTATTAACGACATAGTACAAAGACATCAAGATGCAATTAAAGACATAATTCAAGATAAGAAAATTCAAGATGAAGTTTTTGAAAAAGTATCAAGTTTAATCAAAGAGTTAGAAAAAACAGTAGAAGGAGTAATTATAGTAAAAGAACTAAGTGATAAAACAAGAGATAAAATAGTTTCATTTGGAGAACAGTTAGCTGTGCCAATAATTTCTGCCAAACTCAGAGATATGGGAATAAAATCAAAATCTTTTACAGGTGGTGAAGTAGGAATTATGACAGATGAGAATTTTGGAAATGCATCGCCATTAATGAAAGTTACTCAACATAATGTGAAGAATAATTTATCGAACTTACTAGAAGAGACAGTACCAGTTATTACTGGATTTATTGGAGTAACACAACAAGGAGATATATCTACAATAGGAAGAGGTGGATCAGATTTTTCAGCCTCATTAATTGGAATGTGTTTAAGTGTAGATGAGATATGGTTTATGACGGATGTGGATGGATTGTTAACAGCTAATCCAAAGCTATATCCCAATGCCAAAACTATTCCACAGTTATCATATGATGAAGCAGCAGAAATGGCAATAATGGGTGCAAAGGGCATGCATCCAAGAGCTTTAGATCCAGCAAGAACGGCAAACATTCCTGTAAGAATAAAAAATACATTTAATCCAGAAGCAGAAGGAACACTGATTAACAAGGATATAATTGTAAAAACGAATGAAGTAACAAAAGCAGTAACTTCTATAAATGAATTAGCAATGATAACTTTGTCAGGTATGAATATGGTAGGAAATCCAGGTACTGCAGGAGAAATATTCGGAGTGCTAGGTAGAAATAATGTAAACATAATAATGATTTCTCAGAGTATTTCTGAAGCAAATATAACGTTTCTGATTAAGAATAATGATGTACGAAAGGCAGTTAGTGTATTACAAGTGAGTCTATTAGGAAAAAGTACTGTTACAAACATATCCTCTGATGACTCAGTAGCAGTAATTTCGATTGTAGGGGCAGGAATGAAAGGAACTCAAGGAGTAGCTGCAAGGTTATTTGGGGCAATTTCAAGAGAGAATATGAATGTTAAAATGATTGCTCAGGGGTCATCTGAGCAAAACATTTCATTTGTAGTAGATCAGTCTAATACAGTAAAAGCAATTGAAGCAATTCACAGAGAATTTAATATGTAATAAAAACAAAATAAATAAAAACATTTATTAAATTTCTGATGAATAGTCAAAGTCAGCAAATGTATAAAGTAGCAATTTTAGGATCAACTGGAATGGTTGGCCAACAATTCATTTCAGGTCTACAAGACCATCCATGGTTTGAGGTAACATGTTTAGCAGCCTCTGAGAGGTCTGCTGGTAAGAAATACATAGACGCAATAAAAAATAGTGCAGGATCTATTCAATGGTTTGGAGAAGGAGAAATAAATGAAAATATCAAAAATATGACTGTTAAGAATGTTAGTGAGATTGATCCAACTGAATTTGATCTTGCCTATTCAGCATTAGAAGCAGGAGCTGCTCAGATTGAGTCTAAATTTGCAGAACATATTCCTGTTTTAAGCACTGCATCTGCTTATAGATATGAAGAAGATGTACCAATATTAATTCCTGCAGTAAACGATGAACATGTACCACTATTAGAAAAACAGAAAAAAAGAGGATGGAAGGGATTTGTTGCACCACAAGCTAACTGTACAACAACAGGTCTTGTAATAACATTAAAACCAATTTTAGATGAATTTGGTATTGATTCAGTAGTAATAACATCACTTCAAGCAGCATCAGGTGCAGGAAGAAATCCAGGAATACCTCTTTTCGATTTAGTTGACAACATAATTCCATATATACCAAAAGAAGAAGAAAAGGTATCAATTGAATTAAAAAAGATTCTTGGCAATTATGATGGAAATAGCATAGTCAATGCAAAGTATAATGTATCAGCAACATGTACAAGAGTAGGTGTATTAGATGGACATACAGAATCAGTGTTAGTAAATACAAAGAATAAAGTTGAAGTAGAAGATGTAATTCAAGCAATGAATAAATTTGCTAACTCGCTTGCGGGTAAAGATCTTCCATCAGCTCCTAAGAAACTAATTACAATTCACAAAGATCCATTCCGGCCACAACCACGATTAGATAGAGAATTAGAAGATGGAATGACAACATCAGTAGGAAGAATAAGAAAAGATGAAGTATTTCCTAACGGGATAAAATATGTTTTATTATCACACAATACACGCATGGGAGCTGCAAAAGGAGTAGTTCTAACAAGCGAAGTTCTTGTCAATGCAAAAATTATTCAAAAATAATATTTTATAACTTTTTAAATCTTTGTGTATATATTTGATAATATTACAGGAGATTTAATAAAAATTGGTAAAATTTGATCAAATAGACCTAAGGATTTTATCCGAATTGAGTAATGAAGCAAACATATCAATACCAAAATTGAGTGAAAAAATGAATGTCAATATGTCAGTAGTGTATAGTAGAATAAAAAGACTGATCGATAAAGGTTTCATAAAAAAATACACATTAGAAATTAATGAAGAATTGTTAGGTTATCCAGTAAGAGCAATAATAGGGTGTAATATTGATTCAAAACAAAGGAAAGATATTATAAATAATATATCAAGTATAGAAGAAGCACGTGAGATAATAGAAATTACAGGAAGATTTGATTTATTGATTTGGTTGAGTGCAAAATCATTAAAAGATTTACATTCACTTGTATCAGAAAAAGTTGCACAAATAGAAGGTCTTACACATACTGAAACTTTTATTGAGATGAATAGGAAAAAATTATCCTATATCACAAAAATACAAACAGATGGTGATCAATAAACATTTGGACCCAATGTATAGGTTCAATGATAGTAAAATAAGAGAGATGATACCAAAATCAATTATTAAAGAAATATATCGAAAAAATACTCATGTTAAACAAGGAATTACCAGAATAGAAGAATCATCAAAAATGAAATTTCCTGAATACTACGTAGAACCATTTTTACCAGTATCATCAACAAGTCTAGAAAAAGGAAACATAGGAGCATTATTTGCAAGAACAATACCTGTTCACAATAAAATAAATCAAAATGTACAAATAATAATCCAATTATCAGCACCACTTGTAGCTTTTGGTTTAAAAGGAACTATTCAAGCAATATTAGCACATGAATTCCTACACTATGTCGAATTCATAAGAAAATTTAAGAAAATGGATATTTTATCAGATGAAATATCAGGCACTTTATTTGAGTCAAAATTTGCAGACGCAGAAAGAATCTTCAAACCAAGATTAATATTCAAATATGGAAATAAATCACCGCAGATTATACGACATCTGAAAGAAAAATTTCAAAATCACTCAGTAGACGAGAAATTGAATAACAAAACTAATAAATTATGGATTAAAAAAAGATTGCCATTATTATCAATTAGTCCAACAGACAATAGAACTAGAATTCCTGTTGAAGCATTAATTAATAGCAAATTTGATGAAATAATAATAGAAAGGATTAAAGAGTTAGAAGATATTGCAAAAAAATAAAATAAACGAAAGTGAAAAGAAAACACTTTTAGATACTATCAATAAGAAAACAAAAAACCGGGACATAAAGGCAATATGTGTATACGGTTCAAGAATATCAGGTTATGCAAAAAAAGAAAGTGATTTTGATTTAATTGTTGTAATAAATAATTATAAAGAAAAGATACGTTATCAATATATTTTTAATAAAATTAATATTTCGGCAATTTTTGTAGATAAAAAAGAGATATTAAATGATGCTAATAATGCGTCGTTAGGAGAATTCGTAGCAGGGAGACTACTAAATCCATATGAAGTTTTATTAAATAAAGAATTTTTTGAAGAAGTGGAATATAATTATAAAAAACGAGTAGTAAAAGAATCAATAAATATGCTTAAGACAAAACATCGGAGTTTGATTAAATATCTAAATATTCCAATAGAATATTTTTTATTTAAAAGACTAAACATGCGAATGAAGATATATCCTCCAGTAAAATACAGCTATATAATGACATATCATTCAAAACAAGGAAAACAAAATATTAAAAAAACTTTGAAGGTATTTGAAAAAACAATAAAAGATCTACAAGATGAAGGAATAGTAAGTTTTAGCAATGGATTTATTAAAATAAAAAATACAGATACTAACAATATTCTCTGGAATTTAATTTTAATAAAAAGAACAATAAAACATTATTACATTCATGGAATTGCTGGTAGAGTAAAATTAGAAATTGTAATAAAAGAATTATTTTCAAAGATCGACAGAAATAAAAAAGTAGAATCTATGCCAGAATATTTAGCCAAACCAGAAAAATTACTCAGAATTACCTAAAAATAGAACAAGTTTTTATTTTACAGACTTGAAATCAGCATAACCGCATTTTCCACAAGATAAACGATCTGAATGTTCAGCAAGAAAGCTGCCTTTGCCACAACGAGGACAGTCCTTACGCAATCTAGTAACTTTATCATCATTTATTTTATAAAATTTATAGATTTGAGGACTAAATCTCGGTTTTCGTTTTTGTCTTTTACCTTTTGCTTTAGCAACAGGCTTGTCTTCAACAGGTGTTTCTTCACCATCTGTAGAAACTTCAGTCTCTTCTTTTTTTTCTTCGTCTAACAAAACACATTACACCATTATTCTTTTTTAGTAGCAATTTCAGATTCTTCAGCTGGTTTTTCTTTTGCCTTAGCTTCTTCAGCTGGTTTTTCTTTTGCCTTAGCTTCTTCAGCTGGTTTTTCTTTTGCCTTAGCTTCTTCAGCTGGTTTTTCTTTTGCCTTAGCTTCTTCAGCTGGTTTT
>JACAFT010000003.1:0-55068 GCA_013378375.1 Nitrososphaerota archaeon | reverse complement strand
GAAGTAAAGGATACAAACAATGAACAAAGTGAAGTAATTGAGGAAGTAAAGGATACAAACAATGAACAAAGTGAAGTAATTGAGGAAGTAAAGGATACAAACAATGAACAAAGTGAAGTAATTGAGGAAGTAAAGGATACAGGTGTTAATGAATCATGAGTGCAGGTAACTTAGTAGATCCAAAATATTTTGTTTTAATTTTTATAATTGTGGTAATTGTGAGTTTGGTACCACGGGTTTACAGAAAACTAAGGCCAGTCAAAATTAGAAATAGATAACACACATGAAATGAATTATGAGCATTGCACTTTTGTTTTATATCATTAAGAATCCAATTCCATTCATAATACGCTCACGATTTGCAGTACCTGAGGGAATGACTAAAAGCGATGTGCAGATAGCATCAGGTGTAATTTTTACAATTTTGTTAATTATGTTTATTTTACCACGGTTTTATAGAAAACTAAAGCCAAACGGTATTACAAGAGAACAAAATGACTTGGGTAAAGAAAACAACAGCAGCGAGAATACAGAATAACTATATACATTTAGTTTCAGACAGTAACGTCTTGATATTTTCTCTATCGAGTTCAATTTTATTCAATATAGTATAACGATCAGGGCGGATTGTTGGAGCAATATTAATAGCTTCAATCATTTCATCAGGAGTTATACCGATCTCATCAATCTTAGTAGGACAATTCATTCGTACAAGAGTATCACGTATATTTTGCCAATCTAAACCATGTAGCTTTGACATAAGTATAGTAGAAATTCCACATTTTTCTCCGTGTAAACCGTTACCTGGAGAAATTACGTCAAGAGCATGACTAATAAGATGTTCAGAACCACTACAAGGACGGCTGCTACCAGCAATACCTGCAGCTACACCAGTACTTATCAGAGCTTCGACAATATTTCTAACGCTATCAATTCTATTTTGAGCAAAGTTCAAAGATTGATCAAATAAAATCTGTGAACTCATATAAGCTAAACTCGCGGCGTAATTACCAAATCTTTCGCCAGATTCAATATGTGCCAATTCCCAATCTTTCACAGCAGTTATTTTTGCAATTAGATCACCACATCCACTAGACAACAATCTATCTGGAGCTTGGGAAATTATTTCAATATCAGCAAATATTCCAATTGGGGGACTTGCTACAAAAGAATACGGCCTTTCCAATCCTTTAATCGAAGCAAATGGACTAGATATTCCATCATGAGATGCGCTAGTAGGAACACTAATAAATGGAATATTTTCCTTGTATGAAGTCAACTTAGCAACATCAACTGATTTTCCTCCACCAACACCTACGATTATTTCATAATTATTATTCTGACAAAGTAATGAAACTTCATCAATGACCTGATTGGTTGCATGTTCAACAATTTTCCAATCAAAGGTTAGATTAGATGAATTTAATGAAGTTTCCAGTTTATCTTTCAGTACAGTGTGAACTTTTGGACCACTAACAAATAATATATTACTAGTAATACTAAGATCAGTAAGAAAATTACCAAATTCCTGAATAATATCAGTACCAATTAATACACGGCCGGGTAATTCCATCAAGTGGCCTTTTTTAATAGAATTCAACAGAGTTTAAAAACGAATTGACTTTAATATCTATTTAACTTTGTGGGGTAAATTAAGAATCATTAAGTTGAAGCTTAATCCAGTAAATGATGAGTTCTACAGCAAAATCTATTTGAAATTGATTAAGAATCATACCTTTAGGCACATTATACCATTTATTCATACATTTACGACAACAAGTTGCAGTAGCATGCTGCGCCACAAAAACAGGGTGATTTTTAAATGGAGTTTGTCTTCCGTCATTTTTAGGAAATGCAGGAGATAATCTAGTAATAATAAACTGGGTAGCGTGAAGTCTAATTTCATCAAGTCCATGTTTTTGAATGTAGTGACAGTCAGAATCAGACAAGTGAAATTTGCTACGAAATTTTGATTTACTCAATTTCTTGATTTGAAAAGGAATATTAAAATCGTTCAATAATAAATAATTAACGTAATCTCTATAAGTAATCTTTGAAAATTATCAATGTGTAAACATAATTGAATATTGTTCACTTCAATATATATAGGAACCCAAACATAGGAGTTTTCATTCGTTCGAATGATAATTCAGTATTAAGTCCTCCGGGTATCTCTGCCAATAAAATACAACAAATGAAAACACATTTGAAAGTATCAAATATTACAACATCAATAGGAGGTTCGAATTTGCTAGGGGCATTATCTATAATGAATAACAATGGAATAATTGTATCAAAGTTAATAGAAAATTTTGAAATAAATATTATATCAAAGGAAACAGGACTAAACATACAAAAATTGAATTCAAGATTCACTGCAGTTGGAAACTTAATTACAGCAAACGATTATGGAGGAATAGTATCTAGTCTAGTAAGTGAAGAACAAGCAAAAGAAATTTCAAAAAGTCTAAAAGTACCCGTAAAAAGAATGGAAATATCCAATAAACAAACAGGTTTTTCACCAATATATCTAATAGGCGCCATGATCAATACGACTAACAAAGGTGCAATTGCACACCCCATTATAAACAAAGATGAAATGAAAATTATAAGTGAAATACTTCAAGTAGAAGTAGAAAATGCAACAGTCAACAGCGGAGTGCCATATGTTTCCTCAGGAATTATTTCAAATTCAAAAAACATACTTGTTGGAAGTCAAACTAGCGGTCCTGAATTAGTAATGCTTAGTAGAGCATTTGGAATTTAGAACAGATATATTTTTAGCAATAGTGTTTTAAATATCCAAAACAAATCAGAACTAAATTGAGCGCAGAACAACAAGCACAAGCAATGATTCAACAAATGAGAATGCTAGAATCTTACCTAGAAGAAATTAACAATAGAGAAAATATTTCAATCAAGGCAATAATAGAAAGCAAAGCAGCGAGCAAAGCTACTGAAAATCTAGAAAAAGCTAATTTTGAAGATATATTATTTCCAATAGGATCAGGGTTATTAATAAAATTGGGAAAAACACCCACATTTCTAGTAAATATAGGAGCAGGAATAACAATAGAAAAAAATGCAGAAGAAGTGAAAGAATTCCTCGATACAAGAATAAAAGATATAGAAGAAGCAATGAAAACATTAACAGTACAAAAAAATGAAATGGCACAACAATACAATAGTATTAGAACAGCTTTGAACACAATTGTACAGGGCCAACAAAATGTTCGACAAAATTAGAAATACAGTTTCAAATATTTCAAAAATTGCTGTAGAAAAAAAAATTTCAGAAGAAGAATTAAATAGAACATTGGAAGAATTTGAAATAAATTTATTGGAATGTGAACTACCCTTCAATTTAGTTGAGAAATTATCTCAAGATTTAAGAAATGAATTAATCAATAATACATTTTCAAGAAATACAGAATTTAATAAAATAATTAAAGATAGATTTACCTTATCAATAAACAACATATTTGATCAAATAGAAGAAATTGATTTAATAGAATTAATCAAATCAAGTGAAAAACCATTCAAGATATTAATTGTTGGAATAAATGGATCAGGAAAAACTACAACAATAGCAAAAATAGGAAATTTATTAAAAACAAATAACCTTAGCGTAGTCCTGGTCGCAGCAGATACATTTAGAGCAGGAGCAATTGAACAAATCAAAGAACATGCAAACAGATTAGATATCAAGATAATCGCACAAAAATATGGGTCAGATCCAGCAGCAGTATCAAGAGATGGTGTTGAGTATTCAAAACTTCATAATATCGATGTTGTGTTAATTGATACATCTGGACGTGTTCAAACAAGTAATAATCTCATGCAAGAAATATCAAAAATTAGAAATGTAATAAATCCAAATTTTACAATATTCGTAGGTGATTCACTAACTGGCAATGATTTGGTATCACAAGCTCAGGAATTCTACAAATTTACAGAGTTTAATGGGTCAATTCTGACAAAAGTAGACGCGGATGTCAAGGGAGGAGCGTTATTAGCAGTATTGAGTGAAACGTCAAAACCAATAATATATATAGGGACTGGACAAGAGTATAAAGACCTTGAGAAGTTTAACAAAGATAGATTTCTATCAAATTTATTCAAGGAACAAGGAAGATAAAAATTGAACAAAAAACTCGTTTCAATAGAAGAATTAGATGCAAGGGAAATTAAAAAATTAGTAAATCTTGCAAAAAAATTCAAAACAAACAACAAAATATCGACAAAAACAATTAGAAATAAAACACTAGCATTAATTTTTCAAAAACCATCAACTAGAACTAGATTAAGTTTTGAAGTTGCAATGAGAGAACTAGGCGGAAATTCTATTTTTTTGAGTTATGCAGATTTACAATTATCTAGGGGCGAATTAATTAAAGACACAGCTAAAACATTATCTCAATATGTCGACATTGTGGTTATTCGTACATTTAACAATTCAGATATTCTCGAATTTGCAGAAAATTCTTCAATACCAGTAATAAATGCTTTATCAAATACAAATCACCCATGCCAAGCATTATCAGATATTCAGACAATTATAGAAAACAAAAAGAATATTCAAAATCTAAACATATCTTGGATTGGAGACAGTAATAATGTATTTAATGACTTTATGATAGCATCATTAAAACTTGGGGCAAATTTTTCAGTTTCTTGCCCAAAAAGATATTTTCCAAATAAGAGGATATTAAAACTTGCTAAAGAAATAGCAGATAATAATGGAAGTAAATTACTCATAACTACAGATCCAATTAAAGCTGCAAAAGATGCAGATGTAATATCAACAGACAAAATAATATCAATGGGAGATAAAAATATAAAAGAAAAAAGAAAACAATTTCTTCCAAAATATAAAATAACACAATCACTTATGTCTAAAGCGAAAGATAATGCAATATTCATGCACTGTTTACCTGCAGTTCGTGGAGAAGAAGTATCAGAAAAAGTAATTGATGGAAATAATTCAGTGATTTGGCAACAAGTTGAAAATAAATTGCATATGCATAAGGCCTTAATATGGTCTTTATTAAAATAGAAATTTTTGTTTATAATGCCGTTATATATATAAATAAGCTGATTGTGAATTATATTATGACAAACATTCTACCTGACAAACAGAATAGAAGAGATTTCATAAAGTATGTTGGAGGAGCTGCTGTCGGATTAGGAATAGGGGGATTAGGATTTATAAATTCCAATAACAACCTGTCTGCAGAAAAAGAAGTAAATTCAAGATTACAAACTGATATTGATTCTTTGAATGATCAATTAGGAGATCTTCAAAGATGGGCAATATTTGGTGGAGGAAGTAATATTAAGAAGATGCCAAATACAGTCGATAAACAACCAACAATAAGAATGGATGAGACATTCTATTTTGACCAGAAAAATGCAATTTGCCGGGTAGATAACAATCCTGAAGCATTTATAATGCCAACATATCTAATGGGAGAAGTACCAATTGAAGAAAATACTTTCTTTATGTTAATGTCTACGTCGAATCTACATGTAAAATCAATTGAAGAATCTGAAAACTCAACGTGTATCTTAGAAAGCGATACAGGAGATTGTTTTACTGAAGCTTCTGCTGGAGGAAATATATACGGATCTAGAATAAAACCAGAACCATTCAAATCAGAGATTGTTGCAGTAGATAGAAAAGCATTTTCATATACTGCATTCTTTGATGAAAATGAAGCACCAGTCAATTATGCAATATTCGGTCCAAAATTTACTTTTACTGGAGAATTATCCACTGGTTCAGTAACTGTAAAGAAACTCGAACAACTAGCTAAATCATTACCGAAATCATCATAGAAATGAATAGAGTAGTAATATTAACATTTAGTTTGTTAATATTACTTCCATCATTTGCACTAGGCCAGTATCAAGAAATTATTGTGTCGGACTCGTATAGTTTTAATGGTTCAAATAACAACAAAGAAAATTTAAATTGGGGCGAGGCAAATTTAACTCTTCGAAGATTAGCTAGTCAAGCTTATTCAGATGGAATATCAGAATTGTCCAATAAAGGCAGTCCTAATGCTAGAACTATAAGCAACACAGTATGTGATCAACAACCAGACTTGAATATCATGGATGAAAGGAATTTATCAGATATGAATTGGGTATGGGGTCAATTCATCTCCCATGATATAGATTTCACACCTACAGCAATTTTTGATACAAAATTACAAAGTTTAGAAAGAATTCAAATTAATGCGCCAGAAAATGATCCACATTATCGAGAAAACCAAACAATGATGTCAGTATTTCGGAGCCTATATGACGTAAGAACAGGATTTTCGAGAGAGAATAATCGTGAGCAGATAAACACAGTTACGCCTTGGTTAGATGGCAGTGTAATATATGGAACTTCAGAACAACGTGCAAACGAATTAAGAACATTTGAAGGAGGTAAATTAATTACAACAGAACATAAAAATGGAGATTTATTGCGGTTAGCACCTGCAAATTCAATAGAAGTACAACGAGTAAGGGGTTTGGCTTTCTTTTCGGGCGATATTAGAGCAAATGAGAATATTGCACTTACAGCAGTCAATACGTTGTTTGTAAGAGAACATAATCGTATTGCTGAAGAAATATTGAACTACAATCCAGAATTAAGTGATGAAGAGATATTTCAAATGGCAAGAAAGATAAACACAGCAATAATCCAATCAATAACATATAACGAATTTATACCATCGCTAGGGATTGAACTAGAGCCATATAATACATATGATAAATCTGTGAATCCACAAATTTCGCATTTATTTTCTGTTGTAGCATTTAGAATTGGACATAGTCAAATAGGAGAACAATTCGTTCTAGTCAATGAAACAGGTATAAATCAAATGGTTGCAATGGAAGATGGGTTTTTCAATCCGTCAATTATTCAGAAACATGGAATTGATTCAATAATAAAAGGAGTGGTTGTAACAAAGCAACAAGCGAATGATATATACTACCATAATAGTATAAGGAACTTTTTATTTGGTGAACCTCAAAGGGGAGGTTTAGATTTATGTGCATTAGATATCATAAGAGCAAGAGACCATGGAATACCAGATTATAATTCAATACGAGAAGAAATTGGGTTACTACCTGTAATGGAATTTGATGAGATAAATTCAGATCAAGAAGTAATTAGACGATTGAGTCAGACTTATAGAAATGTTAATGAATTGGATCCAATTATTGGGATATTAGCAGAAGAACATTTAGAAGATTCCACACTTGGGGAAACTGGATATTATATAATAAAAGAACAATTTGAAAGAATAAGAGATGGAGATAGTTTATTCTATTTGAACGACCCAGACTTGGAATATTTAAGAGAAGATATTTCAAACACCAAGTTATCAGATGTTATTAAAAGGAATACAAGAATTGATGACATACCAGATAATGTATTTTTTGTATCTGAAATAGAATCTAATTATTCGGCATCAGAACAACGTACATTATGGACATATGTTTTAGTATTATTGAGCGTCGTCTTCGTTATTTATGTGCAATATAAAAACACAACAAGGAAATGAAGAACAAGCCATCTATATATCATTAAGTTAATTATTATACTGGCAACAGGTAGGGTTGGGGTGATAGCCGTCCCCCGTGCTGAAACCGGCTATATGCAGCGCCAGTAACCATTGGTTAAAATATAATTTGCAAGTACCTACCTTCTTGCTTGAATGAAATCACGCCGTGATTGGTGGTCATAAGGGATAGCTATCTCGAAGGAAATAGTGATTCCTCAATTACTGAAATCGGACAGGCCCGGGAGGGAGCATCCGTATAGTGTTGTGGTTGCGCTTTCACGTCTACGTGAATGACTTTGTAAGATTGGAAAAGGGCCTGTTTGATATATGAATCCCTTTGGTGCTGTTGCCAATATTCTTAAAGGCATTTATGTTAACTAATATTATAACGATGTCTGAAAGTAATAAGATAAAACAATTTGGAATAGCAGGGATCGCTAGTCCAATAATTGGACTTTTACTGGTATTGGTTTCTGTTTCTTTTTCACCATGGTTTGATTGGCCAGTACATGCACTTAGTGATTTAGGAGTAGAACAACAAGGTGGGACACAAATTGCAATATGGGTATTCAATGGAGGAATGATTATAGCTGGAGTATTAATTGCCGTATTCGTTTTTTTTACTAGAAAAACAATTCCAAATAATTTGATGAGCAAGATAGCTTATTCTATATTATTCATAGGAGGAATTAATCTTGCATTAGTAGGTGTATTTCCATATGATATTTCTGCATCAATTCATAGAAATGTAGCATTAATTTACTTTATTTTTACTCCAATCGGTTTAATGATAATTGGAGCAGAAAGATTCTCTAGAGATAGAAATTTTGCAATATTTTCAATTGTATCAGGAATAATTGCATTAGCAGTAATCATAGGAGCAGTTCTTTCAATATTGGGATCGCCAATAAGTACAATATATCCTGAAGGAGTAGCAATTCCTGAATTTATAGAAGCAGTTATTCTTGGATTATGGGTAGGAATAGCTGGACTGAGAGTTTTGAAAACAGGAAAAGTCTAGTTAATTCGTATATTTGTTTCAGTTTTTTTTAAACGTTAATAATGGCAATAACGACATTTCTTATGCCGTGGTTGCCTAGCCTGGTAAGGCGCAGGATTGCTATTCTGCAAATATCCTGTCTCCGCAAGGAATCGTGGGTTCAAATCCCACTCACGGCGTCACAACGATAAAAAAAATTTATCTGTATAAAATGATAATATAAAACATGGTATTAGGAGAAGCACTACCAATAATATCAATAATTATTTATGGAGCATTGGGAGGTTTAGTAGCAGGATATGCATTTAAACGAATTGCAAAACTAATTGTTGTATTAATTGCTTTACTGATATTTGCAGTGAATTACTTGGGATATACTGAATTGTTTGGTGTAAATTATAATATTGTGTCAGAGTATATAATTGAACAAACAGGGCTATTATCGTCTTCAATATTAACTACAGTTATAGTAAACATTCCACTTTCAGTTGGCTTTTTATTAGGTTTTATAATTGGAATAAAAAAATTGTAAAATACTCATGATTTGGTGGCGTCCAAACTAATAACTGGATCTTGTCCAATAACTTTAGCAGTATGAACAGTACCTGCAGGAACTAATAACATGTCGCCAGGGCCTAAAATGAATTCATTTCCCAATGCAGTCATTAAAAATTTACCAGATAATACAGAATCTTTTTTATCTACTGAATGTGAATGTTCGGGAAAATACGTACCAGGACTGTAAGTATAGCAAACAACACTAAACCCTTCTTGTTCAAGTTTCTGACGCATATTCAATTCGTTCAATTCACCCCAATCAGGGTTCCATGACTCGACGTTCATATTTATAATAACAACATCATGAGTTTAATATTTTTCATTGTTTGAAAGAATCATATCAATAATATCACATACACCAAGACCGTTTTTTTGTGGAGATATATAAACAGATTTCTTTTTGACCAATTCATGAGCATTGGAAACTGCAATAGGATAGGCAACAGAATCAAAGGTAGATAAATCATTGAGAGAATCACCAATAGCAACAACAGTTTCAGGATTTATGTTTTCAGATTTTAAAATATTAGTAAGTGCAATTCCTTTATCAATTTCCAAAGGAAGAATATTTATCATTTCGTCTGATCGAGTTATATTTAATTTAAGATTTTTTTCAGATAGAACATCTGAAACTTCATTAACAAAATCATCAACATCAATCCTGGGATTACGATCAAGTGCAAGTATTATATTCTTATCATGGTGAGCTTCACGAGGAATAATACAAAAAGGAAGCCAAGAAGATAAATTTTCTTTAAGAATTAAAATATTTTCAGAATTCCCATTGACCAACAAGTTATCATTCCTACAGTCATAAATTATTGTACCTTCCTCACAAATGACTATATCATTAATGCCCAAACAGCGGACAATACCTAAAACATAATGCAACGTACGACCACTAGAAATAATTATTCGAACTCCAGTATCAGTTAGTTGACGTATTTTTTCGATTTCCTCAATTAAAAGTCTAGAAGATCCAAAAACAGTTCCATCAAGATCAAGAACTAAAAGTTCAATTTTACAAGTAAAAATCTCTTTATTCATAGGATAGAATTAAGAACTTTCTATATAACGAATTGTAAATGCCGAGAGCCGGATTTGAACCGGCGACAGCTCCGGCTTCAGCGGAGTGCTGGAGTTTTACAATCTCTCCCAGGCTGAGCTACCTCGGCAGTGAATAAAGTTCAATTATCATAGAATATAATGTTTCCAATTCATATAGGTCATTATATATAGAAATGCGGTCGACGGGATTTGAACCCGTGTTCCGGGGTTGGAAACCCCGTGTCCTAGACCAGACTGTCCCCTAATAAAAGGACTGGACGACAACCGCACAACTGTATGAAACAACTAGTAGATAAAAAATATTTACAAGATTCCAGGTACTTTTTCAAGTTCATAGATCATTCTTGAACAAACAGTATGCGATTCTAATTTATAATTACCAAGAGAATATGTAGCGTCAACTGAATCAAGAACTTGCTTAGACATTGTACCATGAGAAAAACCACCTATAACCAACACTGGATTTTTTGAATGAATTAATTTATCAGTAATATCTTTTGAAGTAATGTTAGTTCCATGTCTGGAAAATGCAACTACATAATTAGAATTAACAGAGCTTACAAGCTCTGAAAAAGAAGAATCATTTAATGTTATAAGAGAACTTAAATTTTTATTTTGAGAAGAATGAGAAAATAGTTGTTCAAACAAACCAGTAAATCTATGATATGATTTAGGTAAACGAACACCCAATCCTATATCAAATACACAATCAGAAGATGTATGAATATATAATTTAATTTTTTTTTCCAGATATAATGGAGTAGAAGTAATCGACATAACACTCATGTGTACAATATCAGGTCTTCCGCGTTTCTCACGATCAACTAAATCTCCCATGAGATGAGAATGAAAACTTTTATCCAGCAGGGTCTTTTTGTTTTTTTTATCAAGACGTGTTGAAGGATAATTATTCAATAATTCATCAGGTATTGGTTCAAGAGCAGATTCCGCCAATATTATTGTCAAAGAGTTCATAATATAATTAAAAATTTTTATTTTAAATGCGTTACTAATTATACATGAATCTAAAGAAATACAAGCGTCAACTAGCAGAGAGAAGAATTAGTGGTTTATTAAGAAATTCGCTAAATTCAGCTAAAGACGACTATAGATTTGCAAATATTCAAGCAAACAGGGCCAGAGATTTTGCTAAAAAATTCAATATAAAATTAAGATTCTCAGATCGGATATTATTTTGTCATAATTGTAAAAGATTCATAGTTCCCGGGTTTAATTCGCGCATACGACTTTCAAAAATAAGAAAATCAATGAATATAACATGTTTATTTTGTGGATTTACATATAGGAAAATGATCTACAATAGTCAAACCTAAATATCATATAGATTATTGTGAAACTGAATTGACAAATGTGAATGAAGTACCTGCAGATGTATTAATTCAAACATTAGCAGAAACGTTAAAAAATGAAGATGTAATAAACCCACCAGAATGGTCAAACTATGTAAAAACAGGATCACATGTAGAAAGACCTCCACAAAACGATGAATGGTGGTATGAAAGATGTGCATCAATCTTACGTAAAGTTTATGTTCATGGTCCAGTAGGTTTAGCGGATCTCCAAAAGATGTACGGAGGAAAAAAGAAAATAAAATTTTCAAAAAATCATCAAAGAGATGCAGGACAATCAGCAATTAGAAAACCATTACAGCAATTAGAAACTGCCGGATATATTGAAAAGAAAAAAACAGATGGAAGAGTAGTAACAGGGAAAGGAATGAGTTTAATTGACAAAACTAGTGCAACTGTATTAAAAGAATTAGCGAAAAACAATTCTGCACTATCAAGATACGTATAATATTAGAAAATATTTAATTACAATAATATGAAAGATGACAGAATATGGGGAATAGTTATTGTTAGCAATATTTGATACAGAAGGAGTTTTAATTGATGGTGAATTTTTACCAGAACTAGCAAAAGTAATCGGGAAAGAAGATGAAATTTTAGAAATTACGAATAAAGGAATAAATGGAGAAATAAACTGGGAACAAGGATTGATTGAAAGGATCAATCGATTGAAGGGAATTCCGTACAATGAATGTATTCAAATGGCAAATAATTTACCGATTATGCAAGGAGCAAGAGAAACGTTTGATGAATTACGTAGATTAGGATTTACAACATTAACAGTATCAGGAGGTCCAGACATACTAGTAAATAGAGTTAAAAATGAATTAAATATTGATTATGCAGTTTCAAATCCATTAATTTTTGTTGATGAAAAATTAGATGGAGTTGATTTAAAAGTAGGCTCAAATAAAGTAAGTTCAATAGAATCGATATTAAAGGAAATAAATGAAACAAAAGAGAACACAGTAACAACTGTTGATGGAGCAAACGACTTGGCGTTATTAGAAATATCAGGATTAAAAATATCTTTCAATGGAATAAAAATGATAAATGAAAAATCAGATGCTATTGTTTCGGAGAAAGATCTAAGAAGTATTATTCCAATAATTAAAGAAAAATTCGGATTAGAATAGACAACATCATTGCTTGGTAGTTGCAGCTATACTAAGTTTATTTTCCTTCAACCAATAAAGACCTTCGATAAAAACCTCAGCTAATTCAGGAGTAGTTATTACAGGAATTCCTAATTCGACTGCTTTTCTGCGGATAAGATATTCGTCTTCTATTATAGAATCTGCATGATTAGAAGATTTAATCATAGGAATGTTGATGATTAAATCGAATTCACGTTTAATTAAATAATCTTCTAAATTGGGTTTCCTTTCATATTCACCAATTTTATAGAGTGCAATAGAATCAATATTATTAGAATCAAGAAAATCAGCAGTGTGTTCAGTAGCAAATGTCTTAAAACCAAGTTCAGAGAATTTTTTGATTACTGGTAAGAGTTTTTGTTTATTTTCGGCACCTCCAATACTTACAAGTATACTACCATTTTTACGCGGTATATGATAACCAGCAGAAATCAGTGATTTAAGAAAAGCGTCGTAAAAATTTTTACCAAAACATGCTACTTCGCCAGTCGATTGCATTTCGACTCCAAGATTAGGATCGGCCCCTTCTAATTGCATAAAAGAGAACTGAGGAACCTTTACACCGACATATGGAATATTTCTATAATTATGGAAATCTGAAGAAATATCTTTTCCTAATAATGCATTAGCAGACATTTGCATAAGATTAACACCGATATATTTCGACACAAATGGTATAGATCTAGAAGCTCTTAGGTTACATTCGATAACTGAAACTGATCCATTTTTAACAATGAATTGAGCATTAAAGGGACCTTTAATTTGAAGTTGTTTTGCAATTTTGTTTGTATAGTCAATAATAAGTGCTTCTTCACTAGGATCAAGATTTCTTGGTGGAATAGTCATTATTGCATCTCCAGAATGTACACCGGCTTTTTCTATATGTTCAAGAATTGCTCCGATAAACACATTATTACCATCAGATACCGCGTCTAACTCTATTTCTCGTGCATCCTCAATGAATTTACTAACAACTACCGGATAATCAGTATTAACTTTTGCAGCATTTTCAAGAAATGTTTTAAGATTTTCATCAGTCCAGATTACTCTCATTGCTGCACCACTCAGGACATAAGAAGGTCTTACGAGAAGAGGATATTTTTGCTCAGTAGCAAATTGATATGCGCTATCTAGAGAAGTGAATGTTTGCCATGATGGTTGAGAGATACCAATTTCATCTAATAAGGCACTAAATTTTTCACGATTTTCTGCTCTATCAATATTAGAACTAGAAGTTCCAAGCAATTTAACATCATAATTTTGTAATTGATTAACAAGATTATTTGCTACTTGTCCGCCAACACATGCAACAAGACCATCTGGTTTTTCTTTATCGTAGATATCAAGAATTCTTTCAAGTGTAATTTCTTCGAAATATAAACTATCACTCATGTCGTAATCAGTAGAAACAGTTTCAGGATTACAATTTACAACTATAATATCATAACCGTGTTCCTTTAATGCCCACACCATATTCATTGTAGACCAATCGAATTCAACAGAGCTACCAATTCGATATGTACCAGCACCGAGAACGATAAGTTTTTTATTATTAGAATATGTAACGTCGTCAAGAGAACCATCATAAGTTATATACAGATAATTTGTTTGTGCAGGCCATTCAGCTGCAAGTGTATCAATTTGTTTAGTTCTGGGTAAAATACCATGATTTATTCGTATTTTGCGGAGTTCAGATTCATCTTTATCAAAATAAAGAGACAGCTGTTTGTCAGAAAATCCTTTCTTCTTTGCCTCAAGAATGAGTAATTTATCACTTGAATCGGGATTTTTCAATAGTTTACGTTCAACATTAACAACGTTATTGATCTTATCAACAAACCATTTGTCCACAGTAGATATTCTTGATACTTCTTCAGGAGTCATATTTGAACGTAGGGATTCAACGATATGAAAGAGAATTTCATCAGTAAAGTGAACTAGGTTATCTTCAAGAGTTTCAAGATTAGAATCAGTATGGAAATCAGGTTGGCATAATCCTAATTTATCTATATCAACCATACGAATGGCTTTTTGAAGAGCCTCTTCGAAAGAACTTCCAACAGACATAATTTCTCCAACTGATTTCATTTGTGTTCCAATTTTTCTTGATACATTTTCAAACTTTTTAAGATCCCATCGAGGCATTTTAACCACAATGTAATCAAGAGATGGTTCAAAACAAGCAGTAGTGACACCAGTAACTTGATTAAAAAGTTCAGGAAGAGTTTTACCTAATATAACTTTAGCAGCTAGATAAGCTAATGGATATCCAGTTGCTTTTGATGCGAGTGCAGAAGAACGGGATAACCTTGCATTAATTTCAATTACATTATAATCTTCAGAATTAGGATCTAAAGAGAATTGCACATTACATTCACCAATAATGTCACAGGCAGTTGCTGCTTTAATCGCGATTTCGCGTAATTTATGATATTCACGATTAGTAATTGTTTGTGATGGAGCTACAACAATATTGTCGCCAGTATGGACTTTCATTCCAAGAACATTTTCCATATTACAAACAGTTACACAATTTCCGTCAGAATCACGCATTATTTCGTATTCAATTTGTTTCCAATCTCCAAGATATTCTTCAATTAATACTTGTTTTGTCAAACTATTAGCAGTTCCTTTGATAACAATCTCGTCAAGTTCATATTCATTATGAGCTACTCCACCTCCTTTACCACCTAACGTATAAGCTGCACGAATCATAACTGGATAGCCAAGTTCTTTAACCAATTCTTTGGCTTCTTCGAGAGAATAAACTGCTCGACTTTTGGGTGTAGCAATACCTGATTCAGTCATCTTTTGTTTGAAAAGATCTCTATCTTCAGTAATCTCAATTCCACGAATTTTAGTACCCAAGACCTTGACATTATATTTAGACAATATTCCTTGTTTGTCAAGTTGAATGCCGCAGTTTAAAGCAGTTTGACCTCCAAAACTTAGTAAAATAGCATCTGGACGTTCCTTAGCAATTACTTGAGTAACAAATTCGGGAATAACGGGAATAGAATACACGTTAGGACAGATACGTGAATCAGTTTGAATTGTAGCAATATTTGGATTAATCAGTATAGTTTCAATGCCTTCTTCTTTAAGGGCTTTGATACATTGGCTTCCTGAATAATCAAATTCACCTGCTTCGCCAATTTTTATTGCACCACTACCAAGAACTAATATTTTTTTAATTTTATCAGTCAAGTTAAATCACCGTCAATCATATCAAAGAAAACATCAAAGACATAAGAAGTGTCATAAGGACCAGGGTGTGCTTCTGGATGAAATTGTACTGCAATGCAAGAATTATTTTTATGTTTAACACCTTCTAGAGAATTATCGTCAAGATTAACAAACCAAGGTTGTAATTCTGTATTTGATAAAGAAGTTGAATCGACAGCATATCCGTGATTTTGACTAGTAACATAACTTCTTCCACTAATTAGATCGCGACAAGATTTATTTTGACCGCGATGTCCATATTGTAATTTATAAGTTGATGCACCAAGTGCTAGTGAAATTAATTGATGACCTAAACATATCCCCAAAGTTGGAATGGATGAATTACAAATTTTATTGATGGTATCAAGATATTCGGTGCAACGTTGTGGATCTCCGGGGCCATTACTAACAATTATTCCTTTAGGGTTGTATTCCATGATTTGTTCAAAGCTGTAATTATATGGAACCACTATAGTTGAATAATTTCGTTTCAATACATTCCTAATAATTCCGTTCTTTACCCCAAAATCTAATATTACGACATTCTCTTTATGATTACCATAGACTTTAGGTGATTTAGTACTAACATACTTGAAAAATTCAAATGTTTCATAAGATTTGGCTTTACTCAGAATAGAATCAGGATCGACAGCATTTTGTTCATAACTAATAACACCCATCATAACGCCGGATTCTCTTATTTTGATAGTAAGGCTTCTAGTATCAATATTGCAAATTCCTGTTATGTCTTCTGATTTTAGCCATTCGTCAAATGTTCGTGTAGAACTCCAATGATTAGGAGATTCACAGAGTTCATTTATAATAACACCATTAGTTTGAATTTTTGTGGATTCAAAATGAGCAGGAAGAGAGAACTCATCGAGATTAGAATAATCAGGAACTCCGTAATTACCAATCAACGGATAAGTGAAAGACAATAATTGCCCTCCATAAGATGGATCAGTTAAGGATTCAGTATATCCAACCATTCCAGTATTAAAGACTACTTCGCCAACAACAGTAGAAGGTTTGCCAAAACCCCGACCAAAATACTTAGAACCATCTTCTAATAGAAGTACTGCGTCAGATCCCA
Organism: Nitrososphaerota archaeon; assembly: GCA_013378375.1. Classification (GTDB taxonomy): domain Archaea; phylum Thermoproteota; class Nitrososphaeria; order Nitrososphaerales; family UBA57; genus UBA57. The sequence continues at coordinate 38,032 of JACAFT010000003.1, read as the reverse complement.
TAGAACTATTCATTAATAATTAGATTCATAGCGACAATATAAGAATTTTAAAAATTAACAACACGTAAGTGTATTATAAATCCAGAGTGGAAAATAATAAAAATCAGTTATTATAAAGTGCTTTTGATTTTCCGGTCGTTATAAGAAAATCTCAAGAGAATAGGACTAATAATAGTGCTAATCATAATTACTGTCATCAAAACAACATAAGCATAACTATCAATCAGTCCGGCAGAATAACCAATTCCTGCAACAACCACTCCAACTTCACCACGTGATGCCATACCAATACCTATTCTTTGTGCTTGTACCCTATTACGGAGGAATACAAATGCAGGAAGTCCACAACCAATAAATTTACTAAGTAAAGCTAGCACAAGAATTAATGTCAAAGCAAAAACTTCGATACGAAATATTTCTGCAAGATTAATCTGAGCACCAATAAAAGCGAAGAAGATTGGGGCAAAAATAATTCTAATGTGATTAGTAAATATTTCAATCTGATGTTTAAACCGTGAACCAGCAATTGCCATACCTGCAGCAAATGTTCCAACAATTGGTGACAAACCCATATAATATGCAAGTGCACCCCAAACAAGAATAATGAATATCGATAGAGTCTCCAATGTTGAAGGCACGTTAGGGTGTTTTTCTGAATCGTCAGTTAATTTAAGCGGATGAACACGGGAACCAACTATATCCAAAAATTTCGGCAAGAAATAAACAGAACAAAGTAACAAAGCAATCCATAATGAAAGAGTCAACAGAGTAGTTGTAGCTATGGTAGATATATCGGGAATTATTCCAGTATTTCCAATTGCAAGAACAACACCAAGAACAGTAAGACCTAAAACATCATCAACTACAGCAGCGTAAACCATAATTTCAGATTCAACATTTTTTAATTGACCAAGTTCCTCAAGAGTTCTTATAGTAATTGCAATACTTGTAGCAGTTAAAGCAGCACCAATAACAATAGATTCAATAAATTCAAAACCAACATATAAACTACCATAGTATCCAAGAACAAAAGGCACGACAACTCCTGCAGTACCAATTACAAATGCAGGAAGTCCAGCTTTTCGAAATTGTTTAAATGTAAATTCAAGTCCTGCGCTAAATAAAATAATCATACCTCCAATTTCAAAAAACGTTTCAAGGACAGGATTTTCACTAACAGGCCCATTAAATAGAGGTTCTCCCGCCAAGAAAATTAGACCTCCTATTGCAAATGGTCCAAAAATTATGCCAGCAATAATTTCTCCAATTACTTCAGGAAGTTTCAAACGTCTAAAAATTAAAGAAAAAATTTTTGCAGAGACAATCAGTAAGCTAATTGCAAGAATTGTTGTAATAGGATTAAAAGTGGACAAATTATGCTATCTAAATAAGAAAACCTATATGAATATTTAATTATTTATTATTTAAAGTAATTATATAGTTTTTTTCGTTTTTATATCGTAATTATCGTCTTCTATTTTACCATCTTTTACTGTAATAACTCTCGATGCCTTCATAGCAACGTCAGGATCATGAGTAATCAATATTATAGTCTTCCCAGTTTTTTGGTTCAACTCTGATAATAAGTTAATAATAATACCAGAAGTTGTAGAATCAAGATTACCTGTAGGTTCATCTCCAAGGATAATAGGTGGATCAACAGATAATGCACGAGCAATGGCCACACGTTGTTGCTGACCACCACTAAGTTGATTTGGAGTATGGTTCCATCGATCGTCTAAACCAACAAGCTTAAGCATTTCATATGCGCGTTTTTTTCTTGCCTTAGCCGAGATTCCAAGAATAGATAAAGGTAATTCAACATTAACGAGTGCAGTAAAACGTGAAATTAAATTAAATGATTGAAAAATAAACCCAATTTTTTTATTGCGTAATAAAGCAAGACCTGCAGAATTAAGAGCAGTAGTTTCTATTCCATCAAGAAAAATTTTACCCGAAGTAGGTGAATCTAATGCGCCAATTAAATTTAGCAGAGTGGATTTCCCACTTCCAGAAGGCCCCATAATTGCAATAAATTCTCCTTTATCAATTTTAATGTCAACTGCGTCCAGTGCAATAGTATCAAGACCATCACCGCGATAGATTTTGCTAAGTAATTCAGTGTATAATATATGCGAAGTCAAGATATCTACCTAAAATGGTTTGTCATTTCCACGACGTCGGAGGAAAATAATTGTTAACAATATAACAAACGTTCCAACACCAACTATTGCATAGGGAGAAGTTAAGAGATCAGCAGGTCCTGAAGGTTCTTCAAGAATAATTGGTTGTAAATCATCAAGATTTCCGCCAATTTCAAAAGTAAAAGTTTGAAGTGTAGAATATTTGTTACCATAAGTATCTTCATAATTAATAACAAGAGTAATAGATGTAAATCCGTCGTTCGATGAATCGTCAACTGCAAATTTTAAACTAAAAGGTATCAACCCATCTTCATCGATTTCAGCAATATATTGCGAGCTTTCTGAATTTACAATTACATCATCACTGTTCATTATAGAGATAGTAAGAAACTTAGCATCGTCATTTCCTTGATTTAACAAATTACCAACTATAGTTGCATTTGCTCCTGCTGGAATAACCGGTAAACTGAATTCTATAGAATTATATGTCAAGTCAATCATTCCACGAACGGTAAAACCGACAGATCTAACTTCTGTATGAGGGAATCCATGTTCGTCAAGATACGATATTTGGATTTGTACAACAAATGATGTATCTGATGAACTTAATGCGGAAAAAATTTCTGGATCAAGAAGAAGTGATTCTCCAGAATTCAACCTTGAATATTCCCATATAGCATTACCAGAATTTAGAAATATAGGAAAAGCAGATTGAAGTGTAGGGAATTGAAGTTCTATTTTCATATCATGAATAGAATTATCTCCAGTATTTTTAATATCAATAGAAGGAGAAGTAACACGACCAGCTAAAAGAATGTTATCAGGGACAGTTATAGAAAAGGGTGATAACCAATCTTTAACAAGGATACCGAATTCTTGTGATTCAGTTTTCTGTATTCCATTAATATCACGATATTCTACAATGAAAGAAATTGGATATAATCCTTGTGAAGCAGTTGGTGAAACATATGTAGGAAAAGATAACAACATTCGATCATTAGGTAATAACTGAGATATTTTTCGACTATTGTCTTGGTTAGATGTAGAAAATATTCCAGAAGATGAACCATAAGAAATAGAAACAGTAACAGAATAAACAGGAGCAGTTCCTAGATTTTCAATTGCAAAAGATAATTCATTTTTTGTACCACTAGTAAAAATATTGTTAGAAATAGTTGTTTCTAGATTACTTTTTCCATCGATGTCAACAGAAAACAATAATGTCTCAAATCTCAATATTGAATCCTTGTCGAGATAAGAAAATTCAATAGTTAGATCATATGTTCCCACATGAGTAGTTTTATCTATATTGAGAAGGAAATCTGCTGAAGAAGTACTTCCACTAGATACAGTTGAACCGAAGAAACTTGAGAGAGAGTCATCTCCATTAGAAGAAGCAAAGGGATCGCGAAGAATAAGATTTCCTTGAATTCCACTAATAGCACCATCATCTCGATTTTGTATAACAACGTTAAGTTTTACTCTATTATCTCCAGGTTCGACGGAAATTTTTTCTGTCGGACTACCCCAGAAAGTCTCTACTACAATTATTCCACTACTTACTGTCTCACATTGTTGTTTTTCAGAATTCCAAATTTCATTCGCTTCTATATCACATTGTTGAGCTGGCTCATCATCAACACGAAGAGAAATGGTACGAGTTTCGGAAATAGTTTGGCCAAACGTATTATCATAGACAAAGTTTCCAATAATTTGATAATACTGGCCTGCAGAACTTTTTGGCGCAAAAATAGAAGTTGTAATAGATATCTCCTCACCAGGTTGTAAAGATGTTAATTTCCATTTATTATCTGAACCCAAGAGATTGAGTGGAGAAGGAATGGTCAAAGATAGATCTATCGAACCAGTACTAGCAGTTCCTTCATTTTTTATTGTCAAGTCAACATCATTGGAAACTTTTGGTGAAAGAACTTGAATACTTGATTCAAAGTTAATGAAACTTCTTCCAGTTATATGAACTGAAATGGTTGATTCAATTTCAATTCCTTTGATATTATCAGGAGCTTGATAATTTATAATCATAGGTAAGTAAATTGTTTCAATATCTGTCTGTTCATTAACATTAACTAGAAAATTAAATGTATTAGTGGAACCCGAAATTAGATTGGTAGTAGAAATAGCATATAATGAATTTCCTCCGGTACGATTACTTAAGGTATCAGGTAATGACAAGTCAATAGATAAATCGCTGATATCAAAGGGACCGCTATTTCGCAAGACAATTTGTAGATTTGTACCCAAATCTCCAGGAGCAACTTCCAAAGGATTAATCTGAGTACCCCAATCTGAGAATAATACATCAAATTGAGTAACAAAAACTGTCAAGTCATATGCTCCAGAACCTGAATATTTTTGACCAGTGAGTTTAAGATAGTGAAAACCAGATTTTGAAGCTGTAAATTTAATATTTTCGTCGTCTCCGTTACCAATTATCGTTGAAGAAGCGACTTCAAATTTTTCATCGTCTGTACTATCAGGATCATAGAGATAGATATCAACATCAGTTCCAAAAATTAAATCTAAATTAATTGATACAGTTTGTCCTGACAATATATTAATTTTATAATATTCAGAACCACTGGTCCAGACACCACTTAATTTTCCAGATTTTAATTCAACGGATGAAGCTAACGAAGAGCTGCCTTGACCATGTGCGGCAGGAGATAAAATTAACAAGGAACTAGAAACTAAAACAACTAGTACAAACAATATTTTCAGTCTTTCAATATTTTGCATAATTATACCACGTTGTCAATTCTTAATAAGTTCAATATATGATTTTCAATATATTAAATTAGTTAGGCATTAGAAAGATAAATGGACTGGGAGGGATTTGAACCCTCGACCTCCCCCATGCCAAGGGGGTATCCTACCAAACTAGACGATTAGCAATTATTACATACCAGCCCGTCGTAAAGAATAGAACAACCTGTCCAACTATAATAAAAAAAAAGATGCTTAAGAGTTTTGGGATATTTGCAAATTGCTAGTCAAGGAAGATGTGTTTTTATAAGAGTAGCAGTATCTTGAAGTTCTTTTTCAGTAAATATTTTTCGTGTTGGCCAAGAACCGTCAACACTATCATTAACAAAACGAGGAATAATATGTACATGTACGTGAAATATATCTTGACTGGCAGCTTTTCCATTTGATTGTCCAATACTTATTCCATCAGCAGCAACTGATTTCCAGAGAGATTTGGAAAGTAAATTAACAATCTTAAATAATTCTGATACTTCGTCATCGGACATATCTGTTAAGAAATCATAATGTTGCTTTGGAATTACTAAAAGATGCCCACGATTAATTGGATATTTATCCATGAAGGATAAAATGTTCTTAGTTTCAAATACATTAACTGAAGTTCTTTCGCCCTGAATGATTTCACAGAAGATACAATTTACCATACTAATTCACAAAATAGAAATTTTCTCAAAGTATAATGTATTTCCCGATATATTTATATCATAATATTTGTCGTGTACAATAAGTGAAGGGATAAAAATATGAAAATACATTACCAGATTATTGCTATCTCAGTCGTAGTATAAGTAGTTATTACTATCTAAAAGTGAATTTTATGTTAAAAAATTTAATAGAAACAACAGGTGCAGATGCATTAATTAAAGCATTAGACAATGAAGGAGTTAAGGGAATATTTGGACTTCCAGGTGGAGCAAATTTACCAATTTATGATTCGTTATATGACAGCGATATTCGTCATATTTTAGCAAGACATGAACAAAATGCAGCGCATATGGCAGACGGTTACGCACGTGCGTCAAGAAAACCAGGAGTTTGTTTTGCAACTTCAGGACCAGGTGCAACAAATCTAATCACAGGTATTGCAACTGCTTTTGCAGATTCATCACCGATAATTGCAATTACCGGACAAGTTGCTTCAGATATGATAGGAAAGGATGCGTTTCAAGAATGTGATACAATAGGCATTGCAACACCAGTTACTAAATATACTTATCAGCCACTTACATCTGCAGAAGTACCACAAGCAGTAAAAAATTCTTTTTATATTGCAACTTCAGGAAGACCAGGACCAGTTCTTATTGATATACCAAAAAATGCACAAGTAGAAAAAATGGAAGTAAATTTTCCTACAAAACCAAATATTCGAAAGTTAAATCAAGTACCAACTGCAGATCTTGAATTAATTAATAGAGCGGCAGATCTTCTATTAAAAGCAGAAAGACCAATGATAATGACAGGCGGTGGAGTAATAATATCTGGAGCATTTAAAGAACTTCAGGCCGTGGCAGAATTTTTAGTATCTCCAGTAGTTTCAACTTTTAAAGGAAAAGGAGGTTTTTCAGAAACACATTATCTATCCTTAGGTCCAATCGGAATGCATGGACATATTGAGGCAAATAAATTAGTAATTGAAGCAGATGTTTTACTTGCAACAGGAGCAAGATTTTCAGATAGATCAGTAGGTAAATGGGATGAATTTGGTAATGAAATGAAAATAATTCATGCAGATATAGATCCATCAGAAATTGGAAAGAACAAAAAAGCAGACATTGGATTAATTGGAGATATAAAAAATACATTAGCTCTACTTTTATCTGCAATGGAAAACAAAGCAAAAAAAAGAAGTTCAGAATATGCATGGATAAAAAGAGTCGACGAAATTAAAGATATTTGGAGAAGCAAACCTCTCCCAGCACCTAGAGAAATAACAGGTCCAAGATTAATGAAGAAGATGAGAGAAATATTACCGAATAAATGTTTGGTAACAACAGAAGTCGGACAACATCAAATGTGGGCTTCATTACACTTCGATGTTGCAGAACCTGGAACGTTTTATACTTCAACAGGATTAGGAACAATGGGATGGGGATTACCTGCAGCAGTTGGAGCAAAATTTGCAAGACCAGACCTACCAGTTATAGATATAGCAGGAGATGGAAGCGTACAAATGACTGAATCAGCACTTGCAACTGCAGTAACAGAAGATTTACCGGTTATAACAATTATCTTCAACAATGGTATGTTAGGAATGGTAGCACAATGGCAAAGATTATTTTATGATAGAAAATACATCGGAGTAGAACTCAAAGGAATTCCAGATTATGTTAAAATAGCCGAAGCGTATGGAGCTCAAGGAATAAGGGCCCAATCAATGAATGAATTTGATAAAGCCTTAAAAAATGCATTAAGCAGCGACGTGACAACCATAATAGATGTGCCAATTAATCCTGATGAAGATGTATTTCCATTTGTAGTGCCAAATACAGCACTAAAAGACATGGTAATTGCCTAATAAGTAAAATAAATTAGCAAAATGCCTAAGTTTTATGGAAAAAACGTAAATGATTTATTCGAATGCGAATAAAAAATTTTAAGATTGCCCAGAAGAACAATAAATAACAAACAGATAGGACAAAAATTGCAGAAACCGGATTGGCTTAAAGTTAATCTCACACAAGGAAGCAATTATGAAAAGGTCAAAAAATCAGCAAAAACCTTGAATCTTAATACTGTTTGTCAAGAAGCAAATTGTCCAAATATATACGAATGTTGGAATGGAGGAACTGCAACGTTTATGTTATTAGGAGATATTTGTACAAGAGGATGTAAATTTTGTCATGTGAAATCGGGAAATCCAAAAGGCATGATTGATATATTTGAACCAGAAAATATAGCAAATGCAGTAAAAGAATTACAGTTAGAGTATGTCGTTTTAACTTCAGTTGATCGTGATGACTTGAACGATGGAGGTGCATCTCATTTTGCAGATACAATTAAATATATACACAAAATTAACAACAATACATTAATTGAGGTTTTAATACCTGATTTCTCTGAAAGCTTAGATGCATTATCAATTGTAATTAAAGCTAAACCAACAGTTATTGCACATAACATTGAAACAACAAAAAATTTAACACACTTTGTAAGAGATAGGAGAGCTTCATACCAAAGATCATTGAATGTATTAATGAATATAAAGAAATTAGAGCCAACAATTTTTACAAAATCATCAATAATGTTGGGATTTGGGGAAAAAGATTCAGAGGTAATAAATACTATAAAAGATTTAAGAAATGCAAATGTAGATATTTTAACAATTGGACAATACCTGCAACCATCAGACTTTCATATTAGTGTTAAACAATTTGTTCGACCAGAAAAATTTCTTAAACTAAAACAGGTAGCTGAAGATATGGGTTTTAAATATGTTGTATCAGGTCCTCTAGTAAGAAGTTCATACAAAGCAGGAGAATATTTCGTAAAAAACATGGTGAAATAAAACAATGTTAATGACATTAAATCAAGCGGTTAAAAGTGCATTAGACAATGAAATGGAAAAAAATGACAAAATAGTACTTTTGGGAGAAGATATTGGAAAAAATGGCGGTGTTTTCAGAACTACCGAAGGACTTTATGATAAATTTGGTCCAAAACGAGTAATTGATACGCCTCTGAATGAATCAGGAATTATAGGAACTGCAATAGGCATGTCACTATATGGTTTAAAACCGATTGTAGAAATACAATTCATGGATTTTATATTTCCAGCATTTGATCAAATTGTTTCTGATCTTGCTAAATTTAGATATAGAACAGGAGGTGCTTATGCATGTCCAATGGTAATAAGAGCGCCATATGGAGGAGGTATAAAAGGTGCTTCTTATCATTCACAGAGTGGAGAAACATATTTTGTCCACACAGCAGGATTAAAAGTTATTGTACCATCAACACCGTACGAAACAAAAGGATTATTAATTTCAGCGATTAGAGACGAAGATCCAGTAATATTCTTTGAGCCAAAAAGATTCTACAGAGCATTAAAAGAAGAAGTCCCAGAAGAAGCTTATACAATTCCTATTGGTGAAGCAAATATATTAGAAGAAGGAAATGATGTGACTATAATCAGTTATGGCGCCATGATACAAACAGTAAATGAGTCATTAGAGATGATAAAGAAAGACGGAATTACTGCAGAATTTATAGATTTAAGAACACTTTCTCCACTTGATTCAGAAACAATAATTAAATCAGTAAAGAAAACTGGACGTTTAGTTATTGTACATGAAGCACCAAAAACTTTAGGAATGAGTGCAGAAATATCCGCACTAATTGCAGAGAATTGTTTAGAGTATTTAGAAGCACCAGTACAAAGAGTAGCAGGTTTAGACACTCCATTTCCATATTCATTGGAAAAAGAGTACCTACCTGATGCGAAAGTTATCTATAATAAGATAAAACGCACAGTAGAATATTCATAGTGATCTGAATGGTATACAATTTTAAACTTGCAGATATCGGCGAGGGAATAGTTGAAGGAGAAGTAAGTAAATGGCATGTAAAAGTTGGAGATATAGTAAAAGAAAATCAACCACTTGTAGAGATTATAACTGAAAAAGTAACTGTAGAATTACCATCACCTGCAAAGGGAGTAATAACAAAAATTGGACCTGATGTGGGAATGATTGTCAAAGTAGGAGAAACAGTAGTAATAATAGATGACGGAAAAGAAGAAAATAATGAAATTATAGAAGAAACACAACAAACAGAAGAAAAGCAAAAAGACAAGTTAGTTAAATTAAAAGAAAAACAACAAATTAGAAGAATTATCGCCACTCCCGCTGTGAAAAGATTAGCAAAGGAAATGGGAATAGATATTAATCAAGTTAAAGGGACAGAAGAAGACGGAAGAATAACAGAAAAAGATGTAAAATTACATTCTAAATTAAACGTACAAAGCAATGAAGAAAGGATTGCTTTTAGAGGAACACGAAAAACAATAGCTGAAAGATTATCAAAAGCTTCTGATAGAGTGGTACAAGCATGGATTATGGAAGAAATCGATATGACAAAAGTAACAGAATTGAAGAATAAATTAAAAGAATCAAATTCAAATGATATTAAATTAACATATATGCCATTCTTTGTGAAAGCAGTAATAAAATCATTAGAATCCAATAAAAGAATTAACGCTTCATTAGATGAAGAAACAGAAGACATTGTAATAAAAAAAGATTATAACATAGGTATTGCGACCGATACAGAACAAGGACTAATAGTACCAGTAATTAAAAAGGCTCAAAATAAAAGCATTTCAGAAATAGCTAAAGAAATAGAAAAACTATCAAAGGAGGCAAAATCAGGAAAATTAGAAATAGAAGATACAAAAGGCGGAACATTTACAATTACAAATATCGGTGCAATTGGAGGAATATCTTCTATTCCAATTGTAAACTATCCAGAAGTAGCAATATTAGCAATAAATAAAATAATGAAAAAAGTAGTTTCATGGGAAGATAAAATTGTTGTAAGAGATAGAGTATACTTGTCATTATCATTTGATCATAGAGTATTAGATGGTGCAGATGTAGCACGATTTTTGAATTCTATCAGAAAATATTTGGAAGAACCAGAGAGTCTTATTAAAGAATGAACAATCTAAATATTTTGGAATTGGGATTAGTAAAATATCAATATGCACTCAAATTGCAAAAAAAATTAGTAAAAGAAAGAATGAATAATTCCATTCCAGATACATTATTACTACTTGAGCATCCGGATGTAATAACATTAGGAAAACAAACAAAGGACAAAGATGTAATTGAACAGTCAATACCAATTGTAAAAATAGACAGGGGAGGTCGTGCAACATACCATGGACCAGGTCAATTAATTGGATATATCATAATGGATTTAAAGAAAAAAGGAATAACAATTCCTGTGCTTATTACAAAGATTCATGAAATATTAATCACAACCTTAAGAGAATTTAATATTCCTGCAGAACGAAAAGAAAGTCCAGGAATATGGATTGATCAAAAAAAGATTGCTTCAATTGGATTATCGGTAAAAAACTGGATAACATACCACGGATTTAGTTTGAATATCAACACTGACTTGGATAAATTCAATATGATTAGACCTTGTGGATTTGACGGTCAGATTATGACTTCAATAAAACTCAATAACAATAAAACAATATCTTCAAAGGAGATAAAATCAAGCGTGATAAAAAATTTTTCAGAAATTTTTCAATATAATGAAGTCATAAAGAATTAATAAAAAAATAATATATCATAATCAGGTGAATTCGTCTAATAATTCCTTAGCAATATGTTGACCTTCGTCGAATGGCTGTTTAACCAAGGGTCCATTTTTCAATACAGGTTCGTCAGAATCATAAGTAGGTTTTTCAACCTGATAGAATACACCAGTTGGAATTTTTACATCCCACTCATGAGATTTTTTTAGTGCTTGTTCAAGATTAGTAACATCGTGATCTTCATCTTCTAATTTGTAAACACGATCTCTAAACCATTGATAAGTTTGGATTTTATTATAAGTGACACACGGACTAAGAACATCAACTAAAGAAAAACCATTGTGTGCAATAGCATTTTGAATTATAGTAGAGAGTTGTTCGGCAGTACCAGAAAAACCTCTTGATATATATGTAGCACCGGAAATCAAACCCAGCGCAATAGGATTAACTGGAACTTCTAATAAGCCAGAGGGCGTGGATTTTGTAAGCATTCCTCTCTCACTAGTTGGTGATGCTTGACCAGTTGTCAATCCGTAAATCTGATTATTCATGACAATATATGTAATATTAATATTACGTCTCATTGAGTGAATAAAATGCCCCAAACCAATTCCATATCCATCTCCATCTCCGCCGGCCGCAATAACAGTGAGATCAGTATTAGCAAGTTTAATTCCAGTAGCTACAGGAAGAGATCTACCATGAATTCCATGAAATCCATAAGCATTTACATAACCAGGCAAGTTTGATGAACAACCAATTCCAGAAGTTATAACAACATTTTCGGATTTAATTTTCAGCCGAGCTAGTGCAGTATGAACACCACGTAAAACTGCAAAATCACCACAACCAGGGCACCAATCAGGTGTTATATCTGATTTATAGTCTTCAATTTTAATGGGTTCTAATACCAACTAAATCAAATCCTCTACTTTATCTATTATCTGTTCTGGATAAAAAGGCTCCCCGTCATATTTAAAAAGAGTATGGTTGATTTGAAAACCAGTTTCCATTGAAATGAGTTTAGAGAGTTGTCCACTATAATTTACTTCTACTACAAGAGTATTTTTACTACGAGAAAGTATTTCGCCAATTTCTTTATGTAAAGGGATTAAATATTTTATATGAAGGTGATTAACATTTTTGTTCTTAGTGCGAAGTATTTCAATTGCTTCATGAACAACATTATAGGTAGAACCCCAACTTACAACTGTAAGATCGGCATTATCAGGACCTTCCAATTTAGGAGCTGAAAGGGTTTCTTGAATAAATTTCATTTTTCTCATACGTTTAAGCATAATCTTCGTACGAATCTCAGGATCAGTAAATACATCACTAATTATATTCCCATAATCGTCATGTTCATCGCTACTAGCCTGAAATATAGTACCAGCGGTACCAGGAAATGCACGAGGAGATACGCCATTGTCAGTATATTTGAATCTTTTATAATCACCGTTGGAAGTATCTGAAGTAATAATGTCCCCGCGATTAATTTTACTATTAAAATCTAAATCTTCTATAGATTCCATATGCTCAGATAAAAACAAATCAGAAAGAATAATAACAGGAATTTGAAATTGATCGGCTAAATTAAAAGCTTCAATTACAGAATAATAACAATCTTCAACTGTTGATGGTGCAACTATGACTTTAGGAAAATCTCCTTGCGACGCACCAATTGCTTGAAAAAGATCGCCTTGCTCTGTTTTTGTTGGAAGACCTGTTGATGGACCACCGCGCATAGAATTAATTATTACTAAAGGTGTTTCGGTCTGACCAGCTAATCCAATAGCTTCAGACATTAAAGCAAAGCCTCCTCCTGATGTTCCAACCATAGAACGTGCACCAGCAAATGAAGAACCAATTGCCATATTAATAACTGAAATCTCATCTTCAGCTTGTTTAACAACCATACCGGTTTCTTTAGAATGTGCAGTTAACCAATGTAAAATTGAAGATGCAGGAGTCATTGGATATGCAGCATAGAATTTACAACCAGCTAAAACAGAACCAAAGGCAAGTGCTTGATTACCGGTAAGAACAGGTCTTCTTAGATCATAATTCGGATTAAGATTAAAATCAAATTTTGGAAGGTTAGATTGAGAATAATTATAACCTGCTTCACAAACCTGAAGATTAATTTCCATAACAGATTGTTTCTTTTTCCCAAAATAGTCACTAATAACTCCTTTCATAACATCTAGATCAAGATTAAGTAATTGTACAACTGCACTCAATGCTACTGTATTTTGGAGTATAGGGTTTTTGCCAATATCTTTCAATATTTCATTTACAGGTAATGGACAAAGAATTACATCCTTGGGAATTGTTTCTTCATCAGGTTTTATTTTATCAGCGTTATATAAGACAGCACCGCCAGCTCCAACATCAACAATATTTCGTTGAAATTCAACTGGATTTAATGCAATAAGAAAATCCACCTTATTACCATGAGAAAGTATTTTATTACGTCCTGCCCGAAGTTGTAGATAAATAAATCCACCTCTTATTACTGATTGATAGCTATTGTACGCAAGAAGATGTAAACCACTGCGAGAACAAATTTTTGCAAACGACTCACCAGTGGATGCAATACCATCCCCAGCAGCTCCTCCAACTCGTAAAATAACTTCTTCCCTAGCCATCAGTAGGAATAATTGCAAAAGTTACACTATTTAACCTTACGAATTAAAAAAACACTATTTAACTTTACGAATTAAAAATTTAAGTAATTTTTCACGTTTATTAAAGAAAAGTAATTCATTTCCTGATTTCTTTACCCAAGATGTAATATCCTCTTCTGCAACAGGATCGTCAGCAAGTACTTCTAAGATTTCTCCTTCTTTCATATCCTGAATATTTTGCCGTGTTCGAAAAACAGGTTCTGGACACAAAAGTCCTTGCATATCAATAACTCGATTTGGTTTATCAGGAATATCTTCTTCAGACATAACTAAATTTTAGACATTCATTAATAAATAGTTATTCAGTTCAATATATATCATACAAGTACAATTAACTGGTAAATCAGATTGTTATGGTAGGAAAGTGTTGATGTTTGAGTTTTAGATTACCAAGAGGAATGAGAGACATAGAAGATAAAGAATATATCAAAATTGAGAAGATAAGAAGTGCGTTCAATGAAACGTGCAAGTTATTTGGTTTCAAGATGTTCATGCCATCTCCGATAGAAATGCTTGAGACTTTAGAGGTAAAGAGTGGTTCCGGGATAAAGGATGAAATATACCATTTCAAGGACAAAAAGGAAAGGAATCTTGGACTAAGATTTGATCTAACAGTTGGAACAACACGTCATATAGCCGGTAAAAAGGATTTACGAAGACCTTTCAGAGTAGGAACGTTTGGAGACATGTTCCGCTATGACGAACCGCAAAAAGGTAGATACAGATGGTTTCATCAATGGAACGCAGAAATTTATCATACAAGCGGAGAATCAGAAGAATGGGTTATTGAGTTGCTTAATTTTACAACATCTTTACTCAACAAAATTGGAATAAATAATTTTAAAATAAAATTAGGAAACATAGAGATAGCAGAAGAGTTTGTGAGTAGATTGTTATACGGACAAAATGTTGATTCATTTAGATCATCAGAAAATAAACTCCAACAAGTAACATCTACACTAAGATTATTAGATAAGATTGGGAAAAAATCAGAAAAACAAATAATTGACGAAGCAATTGAAATTGGATTAAAAAAAGAAAAAGCTGAAATATTAATTAGATTTGGAAATATTAAATCAAATGATATAGAAAAAATCAAACAAGAAGTCAAAATAATATTCAAAGAATCAGGAATAATGGTAGACGAAAAAAATAAAGAACAAAATATGGAAAGTTTTTTGGAGAATTTTATATCATCTAGATTGGGAAAAGGAAAATTTAATTTAACAAAAGATATAGAAAATCTTGAATATGACTTGGGATTAGTAAGGGGTATGGATTACTACGATGGTTTTGTGTTTGAGATAGTTGATTTAAACAATAAAGATATCGGTTCAATAGCAGGAGGAGGAGAATATAGTCGTTTACTCGAGAGTTTTTCAGGTCCACCAAATTTATCCGCAATTGGAATAGCAGGAGGAGTTGAAAGAATGATGGAATCAATAAGTAAGCATGATGAAAAAGAAAAATTAGTGGTAGTAATAGATGATGAAGAGATTGAAGGAGAACATACAAATGATAATGCACAGGCATTAATTAAAAAATTACGAAATAACAATGTACCAACAACTTTTCTCGTAGCGAACGATTTCAGGAAACATGTTAAATTTGCGGAAGCAAACAATGCAACAATAGTAATAATAGCGGGGAAAAAAGAACTAGTTGACGGGAAATATAGAGTAAAGGACCTAAAAACTGGAAAAGAGGAACTCGTTAAGAAAGAAAGCTTGATTAATTTCATTAAAGAATTAATATAATTAGTGTAGAAATATATCAATGAGAAATATCTTACTTTGTTGCTTATCGGTCGCCTTAATTATATTTATGATTCCATCAGCATTTGCAGCAGATATAGACAGCAGTAATAATTTTGATATAAATATTGAAACACTAGATCAAACAAGTACAATTTCAGAAATTGCAGTTACAAAGGGAGGCAGTAAATCAATAAGAATAGAATTATCAAGAGAAGTTTCCTCATCGTTCAATGGAACAGTAAGTATTGAAATCAGTGGAGTGCCAACAGGATTAAGCACTTCTGTGTCACAACAATCTTTTGAATATTTTCTTCTTGGTAGTACAACAAAAAATTCTACATTAATTTTAACACCACAACTTTCAGCTCAAACTGGTAATTATCAAATAACGATTAAAGCAGTAAATAGTGGAGATTCTACAGATTACGCGCAAAAAACTATAACTTTGTATATTTCAGATTTTGAAATAACGGCAGACAAGAGTACGATATCATTAAGGCCTGGTCAACAAGAAGACGTAACACTAACAATTAGATCAGCTAAGGATACAAACAACGTCGATACAAGATTTTCAGGGCCAGTTGAATTAGAATCAGTGTCTATGACAGGGGCCACAATAACTTACATAGGAGATATAAATGTGCCGGAAGGAGGAGAAGATACAATAACGGTAAGAGTAATCGCAAACAGTAACGCTGAAGCAAATGGCGACGGTGTATTATTAAATCTTAAAGGGAAAGTTGGTACTCTTGAACATACTATAAGTCTCAGAGTAAAAATCTTATCAAATCCTTTATCAATTACTCTTTCAACAGATTCACCATCATTAACAATTTTCCAACCAACAACTATAACAGCAACAGTAACGGATTCATCAGGCAATCCTGTAAGTGATGCTTCAGTAACATTACAAAGAATAGGAGGAAATGGAACATTTGTAAATTTAGCAACATACGTAACAGGCACAACAGATGCAAATGGAAAATTTAGTGGGACATTTACAGCCAAAACTTCAGAAACAATAACAATAAGAGGAGATGCAGATAAACCTAATTATGCGAAAGATGAAAACAACCTAGTCCTTACAGTAAAAGGAGGATTTCTTCTCTCGATTACGCCTGATGCAAATCAAATCAATGCAGGAGATTCAAAAAGTCTAACCTTAACGATACAATCAACTGACGGATTTAGTTCACAAGTTGAATTAAGTCATGAAAATATGGAAATTGGAATCACTTTATCCTTTCTTGAAAATAAACTAACACCTGAAGCTAACGGGGCAACAACTACAACAGTAACAGTATTTATTGATAGTAACGTAGAACCAGGAACTCACAGTGTACAAATCAAAGGAAAATCAGGTGATCTAACAAGCAGTGCGTCTTTTTCAGTCGAAGTTCCAATAGCAGAATTTACATTAAGCCTTAGTAAAGCTGAGTTACAAATGTGGCAAGGTGACACAGAAAGAATAAAACTAGTACTAATACCAGTTGGAGGATTTAGTGATACAATTGAATTAAGAACAAACCTAGATAATAGAGAAGACATAGTAATTACATTCTCAGACAGAACTGTTCCATTAGACCAGTCACAAACAAAAGAAGTTGAGCTTTTTATTAAAACTACAACAGAAACTCCAGCAGAACCCACTCCACTCATTATAACTGCAACATCACTAAAATCAGATACAACGGCTACGGTGTGGTTGGATATACTAAAGTTATTTGAGTTAACAATAGGTTCAACAAGCAAAGAAAATGGAGACAATATTGCCACAATTATTTTAACCTGTAATGAAACAACAACAGTCAAATGCGGATCTACAGCAGGAGGAGAATGTGAAAACGTTTGTACAAAGCAACCAGAACAACTCCCATTTACAAAACTAGTTAAACAAGGTTCAAGTTGGACTATACGACTAGACAAAGAAATAATACCAGAAGACGATTCAACTAGATATAAATTTAATTCATGGAGTGATGATGATGTAAATCTTGAAAAAGTTTTAGAAATTGAAGGATCAATGATATTCACGGCAGAATTTGACAGGGAATTTTTATTGAACATAAGAACTTCCCCAGTTGGAGAATTTTTAGGTTTAATTGACGCCAAAGGAGCAGGATGGCATAAAGAAAATTCAATAATAACTCTCAGTACAATAGAAATACTTGACATATCAGAGGGAGAAAGATATAGATTCAATAAATGGACAGGAGCAATAACAGCAGATCAATTTAATTTGGATTTAATGATAGATGGTCCAAAAACAATTTATGCAGAATACATTAAACAATACAAATTAACAAAAATAGTAGAACCTCCATTTTTAATTAATTTAGTAACGACTTTTGATGAAGAATGGGTAGACGATGGATATGAATTACAGCTAGAAGCAACGAAAAAAGTAGATGAATATGGGTTCATGCAATGGGTTATAGAATCGGCAGATGGATCAGAACAGAGAACAGCAAACCCCACAAATCTAATCGTGACCAAACCCCTAACCATAAAAATTCAATATGATTTACTCCCAATGGTCATGATAGAATCAATAAGAATGTCAAATACTGGATTTGAAGGTGAAAGTTCTCAAATTTGGGTGACTCTTTCAAATACAGAGCTTCGAGGAGGATATGTAGTAATTAAAACTTCTACGAACATTAATGGATTGATCATCTGGCCAACTGAAAAAGAGATATACTTGGAACCAAATTCTGAAACAAGTTATGCATTTTCAGTAAATTATACTAGAACAGGAGAAGGTTCAATAAACATAATTCTTGAAAAAACTGGAAGCAATAACAAAGAAGCTAATAAAGAACTAAAAATTTTCTCGATGAATGATAAAAGACAAATAGCCAACATAGGAAAGGTATTAGGTGCAAAATACCTGCCAACAATGAATGAACTAATGATACCGGATGAGAAAGTTAAAATTTGTGCGTCTGAAATTTTAGAACAATCAAGAGTAAATGAAAATGCACTAGAAATAGATAAAGTAAAAGTAATTTTGCAATTTGTAGGAGACAAAATTGAGAATGCACAAGATGTCAATATGAGAAAAGCATCCGACATTGTTGAAGAGTTTGGAATAAGTGGTTGTATAAATAATGGAAATAAAATTGAAGGAGATTCCAGAACGTCGCAGATATTATTCGGAAGTTTATTAAGATCTTTAGAAATAGAAGTCAGACCAGTAATAGGTACAATGAGCTCATCTGCAGACAATAAAGTTCCTAGTGCATTAATGAAAACATGGGTCGAGGCAAACATAGATGATCAATGGTTAGTCATTGAACCTTCTACGATGATAATATCAAGTGATATAGAAATGCCAATAAACATAAAAGAAAAGTTGAATTTTCGTTTAGCGTATGCTGCAATTCCAGAACATGGTGGAGTTTTATCAGCGTTGATTTACGATTGTATAACTATTTGTAATGTTGATATAACCAATGAATATAGATTTTCAGATTCTTTGATTAGTATTGGATCAATAATACTGGTAGATGGAATAGTAAACATAGAGGTACAAGATTCAAACAAGAATTTCATTGCAAACGGTTCAAAAAGCAATTATCAATGGTCAAATAATGACAGAATGGTAAAAACACAAAATCCAGTAAGTATGATTTTGCTTTCAGAAGGAGTAGATTTAGAATATATATCAATTATAATCAATGGAGAATTAGGAACTAATTTTGAACTATATGGAATGAAAATAATTGATTTTGAACCACAAACACGGACATTAAAATCATCACTTATTTCAAAATCATCGTTAGAATTCAGAATAACAACGAAAGAAAGTGATTTCATGATAACAGAATTTTCTGAATTAAAATTCGATGACACAAAAATTGAAATACTTTCTACGTCGTCGTTAATTAGTCATATAGAACAAAAAAGAATCGATGCAATACAATTAACAATAGCAAAAAATGAGAATTATAATTTAATGTCAATTATAAAAATTCCCAACTCATTATTTTCTGAAATGGAATCAGATTCGTCAAGAATAATAGTAACAATGAACGACAAGACAATACCAGTAGAAATTATTGATGAAGGATTAATAATAACAATAATAATTAATAGTCTAGAAGATAATTTACCAGAAAATAAAATAACAATATATCTAAAATCCTATAAAGTAACAGTAGAATTAAGAGATCCATTCAATCGAATTATCAATAATGCAGATATTACAATGATTGGTGAAGTGCAAAACAAGACACTAACGAGTGAAGAATCAGTTTTTGATAAGCTTACACCAGGCAATTACAAGTTTTTTATTGAATATAGAGGAGAACAAGAAGAAATTACAAAAAGAATTACCAATGGCGATGTGGAACTCCAAGTAAACATGTATAGATCAGATTCTATGATTACTTTTATCACCGCAGGAATATTTACAATAATTATTATTCTTTCATTTATTATAAATAAAGCAATGGAAAGAATACTTCCCAATTATAACAATAACAAGAGGGATTTATCTTAACAAAAAATCAATTTGGTTTTAACAATTTAGCAAGATTTTTATCATAACTGGTAATTGTATTTTCGAATTTTTTAAGATCGTCCTCATTAATTTGAAATTCATCCCATAAATCACGTTCTCGAATATATTCTTTAAAACGTTCATAACCCGGTTGTACAGACTGGATAATATTCTGTAATTTTGCACCGCCAAGAAGCAATAAAACATCCAATCGATCTGAAGTATCTTTAACAGGTAAGACATAAACAAGAGATTCTTTTAATGAAGGAAACCTCTTGCGGTTCCACAAATTACAATCAGCTTCAATACGTTTTTTGGAAACAACATTAAGTACATTTTCAGGTGCTCGAACTATTATAACATTAAGAATAACAGATTCATATTGGAAAGGTGATAATGGAAAATATGCAGCATCGTCGAGAATATTTTTTAGATTATCGTAGATTTCATAACTTCTTCCATAGACATATACTGGTGCAAATGCAAGAACTTTAAGAGACTTTGCAATTTTACTTAGACTATTAATTGCAGGACTATTATTAGTTAACAGATTTACCATACGCGGAATCAAAAAATCAGAACCTAATTTTTTTCCAGATCTATCTATACCAATCATTTTTTCCAACGCATCACCTTGTAAAACTACCAACATATCTCCAGAAGTTTTTTGATTACGAATAAATCTAGACACACCGCAAAAAGCATTAAAATGTACTTGATCAGTATCACTAGTAGCAGGTAAAGAAGTTAAAACTAATCGAGAAGTTTTAGGGTTTATTTGTTTAATTTTTTTTAGTAATGGAGGAGTCATACCTGAAACCAGAGTTTCACCCATAGAACCGGTGAGTATTGCAGTTTGTTCGTCAATATTATTATTAAGTCCAATTCGACGAATCTTATCTTCAAGTTGATCGAATTGAGAAAAATTATTTTCAAAATTACTCCATATATTAGTTTTTGAATCATAATCATTAGCAACAGAATAGGAATTATGTTCCAAACTATCATCGTTGTCAGGAATAAGTGAATCAACATTGGAGCCTTCGTAATCAATCATAAGATAATTAAAAAGCTGTTCAGAACCAAAATCATTTTTTAATGATGATAATATTTGTGATCCAAAAGTTCCAAGTCCAAAATTAATTATTTTATTATGTTTTTCACCATTAATACTTTCAAGATTGGATATCAAAGTAGAAAGTTCTTTTCTAAAATTTATAAGAGGCATGTTACAAGAAGCGCATTCATCCAATCCACTTACATTTTTATGACCTACAGGACAAAAAATAAATGAATCATAAGTGTAAAATTTACGATTATTTGTGCCACTCATAATAATATATCAGACAGTAGGATAATAAAAATAATTGGTTAAAAAATACGTAATTGCTATATTTGATTACTAAATAATATAGAATATGATAAAAAACAATTCCAAGGTTATAGGAGAATACAAATCAGTAATATTAAATCTTGAAAAAAAGAAAATAAAGGGCAGGCTATTCATAACAAAAGATGGAATTTCATTTGAAAGAAAAATAGGAATATTATCTAAAAAATTTGAACCGGAATTTTTTATAAAAATAGAATCAATAAGTATAATTAAAAAAGAAGGATATTTTGATATATTAATAACTCAAAAGGAGGATAATCAAGTCGTAACATTAACAATCGATACACCTGTTGAAACAAACGAAATAATAGAAAATATCAATACACTTGTAAATGAAAACAAAAAACGTTACGTAGACAAAAAGCAAAGTGAAATTGATGAAAGAATGAACCAAATAAACTATTCAACTTATATTTATGACACAATTTTTAAGACATGGACATTTGTTTCGCTATTATTCAACCTAATCAATGAGACAATGAAGTATAATTGGGACAGAGTAGATGAAATGATGAATGAATTTGATGAATTATCTTCGACATTAAACAATAATAAAATAAATTTACAGGATGACACAAAAAAAATTAAAACGGCAATAAAAAGTAGAGATTCTATTACAATAATTAATTCGATCAAATCAACAATGGATTCATTAGGTGAAGTTCTATATGGGCAAATTCCTTACAAGGAATGGAAAGAATTTACACCTACAGTAAAACCAGTTTGGCAAAATTTACAATTCTTTTATCTATTCACAGTAGCTATATTTCAAGCAGATTATTTTGATAAGCTAGGAAAGAAAGAAGAAAGAGATAGAGCGCAAGCCAATGTACTAAAATACATTCCAATAATAAACAATCATTTCTCCGATAATTTGTTTGACAATTCTAAATATTCAACAAAAACATTTAGAGAAACAGAAAATACAATTAAGCAATTAATATCCGAAACTGAGGAAAAAATAGAAAAACTATTAAAAGATTCATTAAAGCAAGTTAGTTTGCTAGTTTAGTTTTTAGTAATTTTTGTCAATGTATCAGTTTTTGCATTGAAAGTAATTTTAGATTTACCAAATGCAAAAAGTTGCAGATATTGTATAGCATACTTTGATTTCACAGGAAGTTGTTTGGGAAGAACTTTTCCTTCAATACTAATTAAAGAAGAAATAAGAGGCTCCATATTAACGTAATTTAGAATAAATTCATTCATAATAAGATATTTCTTCAGTGTATTTGCTTCATTTTCAATAATTTTAATCCCGTATTCAATATTTGACAACCGATCAGATAGATCAGTTTTAGATTGGTCGTCTAAACGGCGTAATGAGGATTCAATTTCAGAAATTAATTGAGTATCTTTGCCCCAATGAAAATCCATTGGTACTCGTGAATCATTTCGTTTTTCAAATTCTCGCAATAATCTCAGTAATTCACTAATAACTGTATGAGTACCGGATTCTAGAAATTCCAACCTATACATAACATCAGGTAAGTAAAGAATACCTTGAAAACCTCGAAGTTCGTCAAAGTGAAGATTAATCTCTTTCGCAATAGAACCGGTTTGCTCGTCATAAGGATTTTGTCCAAGAGATTCGTTCAATGGAAGAACATGAGACTCATGTATTTTGATTGAACGCTGGATTAAGCGTTTAAGACTACCGATTGTTTTTTCCATCGTGCGATGATATCTTTTATGGAGAGACTGAATTGTTACTATAAGTGACTCTAAAGCTTGTTGTCCTTTTCCTTGGTGAATAAAATTATCACTAATAGATATAGAGGTTGGTTCAAGAGTAGTGTCAAATTCTTTTTGGACAACTCCAACTAAGCTTTCTGTAACTTTGATAGTGTTCTGAGAAATCTCGATGAGAAAATCATTTAGATCTCTTTGATTATCAAGAACATCAGTGAAACTTGTTTCAGTGTTATAAGATAAATGCGCAGAATCAATTGAAGGAAGATTATTAATACCTAAACCATCTAATATTTTAAGCATTTTTTGGCATTGATCTAATTGATCATTATGATAATTCAGTACTTTAAAACTAATTGAATCTGCACGAGAAGATTGTCCATCAGACAGATGAAAGAGTTTTTTAGATTTCTCCTTAAGTCCTTTATAAGAAAGCGTATCAAGAACATCCAAAGTAATACTAAGTTCTTCTTTGTATTCATTCATCTGAGCAAATTCTGCATTTATATCAATACCAGGACATACAGATAGTATTTCATTGAGTTGATTGTTAGATTCATCTACAATGTCCAGAGATTTAATGCAGTTAGCTTTTACAGATTCAGTAAGTTCAGCACCTTCATAGCGATTGGATAAATTAATCGAACTTAATGAAAGAACAAGACCAAGGGCCCCTGCAATGGAAAGGGATTTGATAGAATTAAGTGAATCAAAACTAGTATGGTAGTCAAATGGTATTTGCATAGTTTGTAGAGGAATAATGAAAAACGCAGTGCCCAAGATAAGTGATATAATTGAAGAATAACGAGGAAGTATACTTAATTCAACTTCACGTGATTCCATCCAAGGCCATATTCTCTCAAGAACTCCCATAATAGAAAATGAAAGAACAAGTAAAATTGGAATAAATAATAATACGAGTTTATCGATAAGTATATACAAAAATGGATTAAATAAATTATTTTGTATAGTTAAAAGACCAGAAAAAGAATCAACAATAACAGGTATATCAAAAGACACCAATCGAGATTTTTGGTCATAAATAATTTGCGTAAATAAAGGCAATGAACTGTCAATCATTTTATTATAAATTGTTTGTTGAGTCATTGTACTAACATCTAGCAGAAGATGTTTAGAAAATGCAAGAGCATTAAAAGGAATAAAAATAAATAAGAAACCAAATAATAATCCAGTATTTCTAAAGAATTCAGAATCTTTTCGAACAATTCCATATAACAACATTAGAGGTATAGAAACAAAATAATATGGAGTTAAAAATAGTAGACCTGAAATAATACCAAAGACAAGAGCAAGTATATGACTTGAATCTTGTGTAGATTTTGCTAATACAACTCCAATAATAAATAAATTAATCAAAAGCCACCAAAAAGGAACCGATGTTTGATATAAATAAGCAGGAATGAATAGGAACAAAGAAAATAAGAAACCTGTTAAGACTGAACGAAAACCAATAACGGCAGAAACAATAGAGAATAGGAAAACAATAGGAACAGGATATAATGGTACAAGATAAAGAAGAGATACACTAAGTAAGAATATAGTACTAGCAAGAAAAATTTTTTTTAAATTCTTTCTATATTCTATTTCACGTTCAACAGCATCATCTATATCGGTTGACGGTCGAAATCCAACTTTATCAATTACAGAAGAATTGATTAATTTAGACAATGTCTATCACTTTAGTCAAAGAAAATTAGTTTCTATCCTCGACTTTTTCTGTTTTAGATAATTGATGACCAGGAGAGACATGAACGCCTTGTTCTAACAAATAAGAATGTGAAAGTAATTTTTCGCCTTGAGTTGTTGAATTATAAAGAATATCCATTTCTTTGAATGTCTCTAGATTAGTAGTAGATGCTTTGGCAGCAATAATAAGAAATCTCATCGTCCAAGGATCAGATGAATCAACTTCCCGAATGTAAATACTTTTTGAAGCATCTTGAGAAACATATCCAGATAACATTGTTTTAGCCTCGGAATCAAGATCGGAATCCCATAGACCACGTGGACTAACCACAGTGAACCATAAATAATCTGTTCTATAATCTGCATTTAATCCCATTGTAGCAGGAATTCTAAATATACCCAGAGCACCTGAAAGATATTCTTTAAGATGTTTCCTATCAATAATTTCATTTAACATATTTTCTTGAGTAAGAGAAGCTTCATCTTCAAGAAGTATTTTTTGCATGATCTTAAGTTGTTCATTTTCAGTTAGCTCAGCAACACGATCATAATAGCCTTTGTCTTTCATTGTTGTATTTAATTTTTCATAGTAAGAATTTTCTAATGAAGTTGCTTCAGTGAGTAGTTTTCTATATGTAGATGCAACTTCAAATTTTCTTTCTATATTTTGAAAAGCGCTTAATTTATCTTCTACAATTTTTCGCTCTTCAGTAATAGAATGTAATTGTGATTCAAGTATTTTTACTTCATGACCCAAATCTCCTGCTTTATTTTGCATAGATTTTTTCTTTGGTCCAAGAAAACCAAATCTAATACTTCTAGCTTTCCCACCAACTCGATTTTTTTCTTGTTCGCGACCGCGTTTTTTAATGTTAAGTAATTCTTCTTCAGATTTTAATTCGTCTAATCGTTCACTGGTTAATCTTTTCATGACTTGACAATCACTTAATCTTGCATCCAATGTTTTTACTTCTGTATTAATAGAAGACAATAAAGAAGAAAGAAGAGCAAAATTAATTACAAGTTCTGGATTAAGTATTCTCTGTACGGCTTCTTTCATTCTTGTATGTAATTGAGTTGTTTCACTCTTTTCAAGAGTTTTAAGAAGATTATTAGCTAAATTGGAAATTTTAAGATATAATTGCAGACCTGTAAGATAACGATTAATTAAATCAACTAGATTAATAGTGTCAGTAATAATTTGATTTTGTCTTGGTGTAAGAGACTGAGCACTAGGTAAAGTACTACGTAAATCTTCTGTCAATTGATTAACCTTGGACTGAAGTTTTTGGTAGTTCTGTGAAAGATTGGTACTAAGGGAGATTAATTCTTCAGAAAGAGATCTTATACGAGCCTCTACAGTTCCATCGGCTGCGTCAAGACCAATTGATAAGACAGATCTTGATAGATCGTCAATCAAAACACGAGTAGAATCTTCAACTCCTCTTATATGCATGATTAAATCTGCTTCCATCGAAGTTCCTTCTTCAAGAAAACTTTGAACATTTTCTTCAAATCGAGATTCTTCATATGTATTCTTTTCAATACTCAGACGTTTGTATATAGATTTTAATTCGTCAAAAGAGGCAGTCATAATTGTTTCCAAGCCAGAATATTGGTCATGTCCACTGTAAATATCTAATTTTTCTCTTCTTAATTCTCTTAATTTATCGAGTTTGTCAAGATAAATTTTTGTTAGATCAATAAATTCAGCAACAGGATATGAAACTTTTAATGTTGATATTACATTAACCCACTTTCCGCCTAAATCAACATTCGATCCAATATTACTAAATAAATCAGCAAGATCAAAATTCAATGATTTCATCAGAATATCAACAATTGCTTCGTCAACAAGTTTTCTAGCATCTATTACACTACCAGTTCTACTGTATGCAGGTCCTAAAGACATCATAAGGAAAGCAGTAAATGGATTTTGATAACTTTCTCCATAAGTACTCACAATTTCATGATTTAATGTACGATCAATAGCATATTCATGTTCAAGTAATGATGCATAACAAGAAGAACCTTTAGCAGGAGGATCATCACCACCACAAGGAAGAATTCCAAGTCCAATAATTGGTATACCGCTTCCTATTTTTTTACGTAAATGTCTAGCAAAATCTAGTGCAGTTCCACTTCCAGAACCACCGCCAAGCCCATAAACAAGAAAGATAATTGGTTGAATGGTTGACGTGAAGACATGTTCCTTAAACTTGTCCATATAACCATCAACAAGTTTGAGATGATGATAATTTAATCCGTAAATAGCTTTAGATAGTGCGCGTTTTCTTCCTACACCGCCGGCAAGAGGAGGAATTTCCATTGATGAAGATAACCAAGGTTTAAAATCATCAGGTACTGTTGCACCTTCGCGTTTTAAAAATTCCGGATAATTTTGAATAAAATCAAACATAGATTCAGGAGTAGGAAACTTCATTGTTTTACTAACAAGATTAATCTTATCTGATGGGATATTATGTGTTTTCAAATCATCAGTCAAGTTTTTGTATGTCATATCAAGACTTCGTATATCATGATCAGCTACATCGAGTGCAAGAAGAGATACTTTTATTCCTTCATTTTTAAGTAAAGGAACTAAATCTTCACGATTTTGGATAAACGCCTCGATAACATTTGCTCCAGTTCCACCTAGACCTACTATTTGTATTGAACTAGTATAATCAGACAACTATATCACTACTCTAATTCCTTAAGCTCCTTTTTAATAGTTTCAATTTCATTAGACAGATTTTGATCGAGTCTTGAAGCTTTTATTAATAATAAATCCAGTTTGTCTGCTTTTTCATTAACACTACCAAGAATGTAAGAACGAGTAGATCTAGATCGAATAAATAGAATTCCAAAAAGAATAGACGTGATTACAAAAACGATAGCGGCGACCAGATACAGAGTTGCTGCAACAGGTGGATCAGGATAATCCGAATCAGGTATAGTATCAAGTAGTTTTATTGCATCGTCATAAAATCCAAAAGTAGTTAGATATTCAGCTTCAGAAATTATTTCAGAAGCTAATAATTTATATTTTTCTTCCATAGAAGTTGAATCAATATTATTTTTCTTTGAAGCAAGTATTTGATCATATGATATAATTATCTGGTCGGTAATTACGTAACTACGTTGGTCAAGAATGTCCATAGAATCAAGCTGGAGAATTAGAATACGCTCCTCCGCTAATGCATGAACAGTTTTTTGAACTTCTGTTAACTCACGCTCGGTAATTGATTCAGATATTTTACCTTCAAGAGTAAATTCTGCCACACCTTCAACAGCTTGAAATGTAATTGATTGTGAACCAGGCGTCCAAGTTGAAGTATCTATTCCCTGATAGTTATTTTCTAAAGTCCAAAATTCATTACCAGATTTTTCCATATTAGTAGATAATAATATTTTATCAGTCAATGTTGCACCAATTTCGATAGTAAATTTTACAGTATAACTGCCTCCTGCCACAAGAGATTCACCTGTAACATCATTACCATTAGGATCTAAAACTTGAAATGAACTAATTACAGCAGGTGCTTGAGAAAAAGAGTGTGGAACTAATGTTACAAATAAAAGTAAAGATAATATCAACCAAAATGAATAATTAATTTTCACTAAATGCATGTCTAATATATTTTTTATTCAAATATATATTTTAACTAAAATCACTGCAAAAATGAACCAGTGAACCAATTAATCATTGGAAAATGCAAGAATTATTGCGTCTTTAGCATTATCTGCAACATGAAAAGTGGAGCCTAAAAACGAGTTTTGATTTGAATATAACCAATCCACTACACCTCCAGTATTGCGAATTAATATCACAGGTTTGTTAAGATTCATAGCCAAAGACAGTTCAGATAAGGTACCCCATCCACCTGCAATGCCAATCACAACATCTGCAAGACTTACAACAAAAAAATTCCTAAGTTTTCCAAGAGAAGTAGGAATATGAATATCAATATATTTATTTGATTCAGATTCAGTATCGCCAGGAAGAATACCAACAGTTACACCATTAAACATTTTTGCTCCTCGAGAAGCAGCTTCCATAACACCACCCATACCTCCACACAACAACACTCCATTGTGTTTAGCAATTTCAGAACCAATATTCTCAGCAATGCCAAGAGTATCTAAAGAACTTGATGAATTACTTCCACAAACAGCAATTTTTTTAAAATTACTATTCAGTGTCAATGTACTCACCCCTGTAATAAAGCAAAGGATTCAAATTTTTATAATTTAAAGTTATTACTTTCCCAATAAAAATATTATGATCGCCAATAGAAAATATTTTTTCAACTCGACAATCAATATAAGCTAATGAATTTACAATAATTGGAGAACCGGATATTTTTTTTATTGTTTTCACACCGCGAAATCGATTTTTATTCTGTGGGTCGGAAAAAATCTTACTAAGGTGTTCTTGATTACGTTGAAGAATATTTACAGCAAATATTTTACTTTTTTTAAGAATTTTAGATGATTCGGTTTTCTTATCAATACATATCAATACTAATGGAGGTTTTAATGATAAGGAAGAAAATGCATTAACAGTCAATCCATGATTTCTGCCATCAAGGGAAGTAGTTACAACAGTAACACCGGTTGCAAAAGAACCAAGAACTTTTTTAAATTTTTTAATATCAATTGTCATTAAGGATTATTCGAAAAAACTGCATATATATTATATATAAGAAGCTTTTTTGATGATTATTGAGATTAGTAAAATACATGATAAACTGCGTAAAATGTAAAATGAGCAAGGATCCAATAGAATCAACCATATTTAAAGGAGAATTCTCCAAAGAAATGGAAAAATCAGTGTGTAACGAGTGTTTTTTAGAATGGGAAAATGATATGCAAATGAAAGTAATGAATGAGTTTAAAGTAGATTTATCCAACAAAGAACATAGAGATTTCATGTTTAAGAAAATGAAGGAATTTTTAAATCTAGAACAAGAAGAATTATAAAATTTTTGAACGTAAAACATTCAAGGCAGATCCTTTCTTAAACCATTCAATTTGTGACTTATTATAAGAATGCAGAAATGTAATTTCTTCATCAGAATGATTCTCATGTTTAATAATTGCAGACAAACTTTGCTTTTCAGAAAAATTTGATAGACCAAGAATAGTAATTTTATCAGATTCAAGTAATTTATTATAATCATCTGGATTAGAGAAAGTTAAAGCTAAAACACCTTGTTTTTTTAGATTAGTTTCATGAATTCGTGCAAAGCTTTTTGCAATAACCGCAACACAGCCTAAATATCTAGGTGACATAGCAGCATGTTCTCTGCTACTGCCTTCCCCATAATTATCATCGCCAATTATCAACCAAGGAATATTTTGTTTTTTATATGATCGAGCAATTGAAGAAAAACTATCAACAGTATTAGTAAGATAATTATTTCCTTTGCCTATGTCTTTGTTAAAAGAATTAGTTGCACCATTTAACAAGTTATCACTAATCTTATCTATATGTCCACGATATCTCAGCCACTTACCTGCAGGCGATATATGATCAGTAGTACATTTACCAGAAACTTTGGCAAGAATAACAATATTGGAATAATTACTTTCATCCCACTGATGAAATGGTTGCAAAGCTTGTAATCTTACACTATTAGAATCAATAATGACTTTGATATTAGAATCAGAAGATGGTGGAACAAAAAGATCGTCAGAAGAAATAAAACCACGTGGTGGAACATCAGAAACTTTTTTTGGAGGTTTTAATTTGAATTTATCGCCATTAGAATCAATTAAAAAATCTTCAAGAGGATTAAAGGATAGACTACCACTTAATGATAATGCAACGACAATTTCAGGACTTGCGATAAAATTCATAGTTTCGCGACTGCCATCATTCCTACCAGGAAAATTTCGATTGTAAGAAGTCAGAATTGTATTATTGAGGTTTGTAAGTTCAGGTCTATTCCATTGACCAATACAAGGCCCGCAAGCATTAGCAAAAACAGTAGCGCCAATAGACTCAAGATTCTCCAGTTGTCCATCTCTCTCAATAGTAGCACGAATTTGTTCAGAACCGGGAGTTATCATAAGAGGAATATTAGCAACAATTCCTTTCGATTTAGCTTGTAATGCAATATCTGAAACACGAGACATATCTTCATATGAAGAATTCGTACAGCTTCCTATTAGAGCAACAGAAATATCATCAATGTAATCGTGATTCTTTACATCTTCAGCTAATTTAGAAATTGGACGTGCAAGATCAGGAGTATGTGGACCAACAACAAAGGGTTGTAATAAAGAAAGATTAATTTTAATGACTTTATCGAAATATTTTTCAGGATTTTTTTCTACATCGTCATCTGCTCTTAGAAGATGAGAATATTTTTCAGCTTCATTAGCAACAAGACTACGATTTGTAAGTCTTAGATATGTTGACATATAAGTATCAAATGGGAATATAGATGCAGTAGCACCTAATTCTGCACCCATATTAGTAATTGTTGCCTTTCCGGTACAACTAATTGAATTCGCACCTGGACCAAAGTATTCAATAATAGAATTAGTTCCGCCAGAAACTGTTAAAATTGAAGCTAAATAAAGAATTACATCTTTAGGAGAACACCATCCATTAAGTTCTCCCGTAAGATAGACGCCAATTTTTTTTGGTAATAGAATTTCCCAATCAAGGCCAGCCATAACTTCCGAAGCATCTATACCACCAACACCAATAGCTAGCATACCCAAACCACCTGCATTGGGAGTGTGAGAATCAGTACCAATCATCAGACCGCCCGGGAAAGCATAATTTTCGAGAAGAACTTGATGAATTATTCCTGCACCAGGTTTCCAAAAACCAATTCCAAATTTACAACAAGCAGATTCTAGAAACTTATAAACTTCATTATTTTCAAATAAAGATTTCTTAATATCTTCAGTAGCAGAAACTTGAGCCTGAATAAGATGATCACAATGAACTGTTGTTGAAATAGAAACTTCTTCTAGACCAGATTGCATGAATTGTAATAAAACCATTTGACCAGTAACATCTTGCAATGCAACATGATCAGGCTTTAACAAGATATAATCTCGACCAGGGACAACAGATGAAAATGAGTTATTAGATAAATGTCCAATCATAAGTTTTTCAGAAAGTGTTAAAAATCTGTCATTAGTAGAACGAAAATTAGTAATATTTTCTTCCATTTTCGCATATAAACTAGAGATCAGAGCAACATCTGTGTAAACGGTCATAATTCTAACTAATGAGGGGTAGAATTTTCTATTTAAAAATAATTATCCTTTTACGGGTACTCGTAAAAGTTAAATGACTATAATCTGATATCAACCTATATGTCAATTAATGAATTCTTTGGATTTATGGATACAATATTAGCAGTACTTTTCATATTGGCAATAATTATGATTTTTGTCTATGAATATCAGGCAAATAAGATAAAGAAATAAACCAACATGCATAATCAAGACTTCGAAAAAAGTGTTATAAAAAAATACACAAACATGGGGTTCAATAATTTAACAGAAATTCAAAAAAAATCATATACAAAAATAGCTAAAGGAGAAAATGTTTTACTAATTGCTCCTACTGGATCAGGTAAAACAGAAGCGGCAATTATTCCAACAATATTAGACATAACAAAAAATTCACAAAAAAAGAAAATACAGGTTTTATACATCACACCATTAAAATCATTAAATCGTGACATATTTAGAAGAATTATCAGATATGCAGAATCAGAAAATCTGCGAGTTGAAATAAGACATGGAGATACATCTAGAACGCAAAGGAGAAAAATGATTGAAGAACCACCAGAACTTTTGATAACAACACCTGAAACATTGGGAATATTATTAACAAATAAATCGTCAAGAGAAATACTAACTGAAATAAAATATGTAATAATTGATGAATTTCATGAACTAATTGGTAATGAAAGAGGTACACACTTGTCATTGTCGTTAGAAAGATTACAAAAATTAACTAAATTCAAAATTGTTAGAATTGGATTATCAGCGACATTGGGTGACGTAAGTACAGGAATGCGTTTATTATCAGGAGAGAGTAAAAAATCAACTGCAATATTTGATCATACAAAAAAAGAATATGATATAAAAACAGAATATATCAATGGAACTTTGTTTGATGTTGCAAAAATTATTCTAAAAGAAGTTAGTTCAAGCAGTAAATCAACTTTATTATTTACAAACACAAGAGTTGAAGCTGAAGCAATAGGATCAATATTAAAAGCAGAAAACCCTGATTTTCCAGTTGAGATTCATCATGGTTCATTAGCAAGAGAGGCAAGAGAAGATGCAGAAATCAAACTAAGAGGTGATCAACCAGTATTAGTTGTATGTACGTCTTCGCTTGAACTTGGAATAGACATCGGTAATATAGAAAGAGTAATGCAATTTGGTTCACCTCGTCAAGCAATTAAACTAATGCAACGAGTTGGTAGAAGTAAACATAAAACAGGACAAACATCCATAGGATTAATTTTAACAAATCGAATTGATGATGAATTAGAATCATTAGCATTAATTGACAGGGTAGAAAGAAAGGATCTAGAACACATAAATATCCACGAAAATTCCCTTGACGTTCTCGCACATCAAATTACAGGAATGGTAATGGCAAACGTGAATGTTAGTCTAAAAGATGTATTAAATATCGTGAATAGATCATATCCCTTTAGAAATACGTCGGAAGAAGAAATAATTGAATCAATAAATTTGTTAACCGGTCAAAACATACTAAGATTTGATGGGACAAATATAAAAAGAGGGTATAAAATTTTTGAATATTATTATCAGAATTTATCAACAATACCTGATTCAGTTCAATTTGATGTAATGGACGTTTCAAAAAAAAAGAGAGTAGGAAAATTAGATCAATTATTTGTCGGAGAACATGCAGAACCAGGAAAACAATTTATATTAAAAGGAAATTCTTGGCGAGTTATTTCAATTGATGATGATAAAAAGACAGTATATGTAGAACCAATGTTTTCGGATATATCAGAAATTCCTCATTGGATTGGAGAACTAATTCCTGTGGAATACAAAACTGCACAAAAAGTAGGTGTGTTAAGAAAAGACATCATAAACGGAAAAGAAAATAGAGTGAGTGTAAATCAAAAAATACTCATTAAGGAAACAAAGAAATTACTCGGAGTAATTCCTCATAATCAAAACATCGTAATAGAACAACCAATAAAAAATGGAACAATAGTAATACATTCATGTTTTGGTACTAGAGTAAATCAAACAATTGCCACATTACTCTCAACTTTAATTTCGTCAAGAAATGGAGCGCTAGTAGATTCAAGATCAGATCCATACAGAATAGCATTATCTTCTAGAGGTGTAATATCAAAAATGGATATTGAAGAATCATTACAGCAAGATATTGACATTAAAGAAATACTAAAAGTAGCAGTAATAGGAACACATCCTTTGAATTGGAAAACATGGCATGTTGCAAAGAGATTTGGAGTAATAAACAAAGATTCCAAATATGATAAACGTGCAGCAAGATTAATTAGAAAGAGGTTCAAAGACACACCCCTTGATAAAGAAATAATGAGAGAATTAATTCTAGAAAAATATGATTTAAAAAATTCTCTCGAAATAATTAATAATATAAAAAACAATAAAATAAAAATAGAATATAAAACATATAATGGAGAGTATTCACCACTTGCTAAGCCAATACTAGAATATGCTAATACATTTGCAGCATTACCACTAACAATTGAAAACAGTATAATAAAATTAGTAAAAAAAAGATTGAATGAAACAAATAATAAATTAATATGTTTGAGTTGTGGAATTTGGGAAACGGTAACTAAACCAAAAGATTTAAAAAATAACAACATAAAATGTCCCAGATGTAGATCGAGAATAATAACAAGAACTTACGTCACAGATACCAATATCATCAAAATAATAAATAAAAAGAAAAAAAGAAAAAAATTAACACAAGAAGAAGATAAATATTTCAAAAAACTATGGAAAGTATCATCTTTGATACAAAATTTTGGAATAGAAGCAATAATTACACTATCAGCATATGGAATAGGTCCAGACACAGCGGCACGAGTATTAAGGAATAGAATAGACGACGAGGATTTATTTAGAAGAATATATTTAGCAGAAAAAGTTTATGTAACAACGAGAGGTTTTTGGAAAGAATGACAGGAAAAAGAAAAACATTTTGCATTTCACATGGAAAGGATGTAGACGGAATAGCATCTGCATCATTAGTAAAAATGGCAACTAATGCAAAAATCTATCTGGTAAATTATGACAAAATTTTAACAACATTAGAAAAAATAGATGATAATTCAGAAGTATATGTATGCGATTTAGGTATGAATGATGGGATTGCAGAAGAATTTATCAATGAATGTAAAAGAATCACAAAACATGGGAAATTTACATACATAGATCATCATATTCTAAAGCCAAATATTAAAAGAAAACTACTTGAATCGCAGATTACTCTGGTACATTCAAAAAATGAGTGTGCAGGAGTTCTAACATATGAATATTTAAAGAAAAGAGTACCAAAGAGTTCGTCAATACTTGCATGTTATGCGGCAATAACTGATTATCTAGATAACAAACCCATTGCAAAGAGTTTGATTAGTAATTACGACAGACAATTACTTTTACTCGAGTCAACTATGTTAGCGTACGCACTTGCATATGATGGCGCTAAACCGCAATTTGGTAATAAAATTGTTAGTGCATTTCAAGATTTAAAATTTCCACATGAAATAAATAATGTCCCAGAATTAGCAAATAAACAAGCTGATAGAATGAAACAGATGATGAAAAAGATAACAAAAGAAGCAAGATCATATAAGAATTTTGGATGTATGGAATCAGACAGTCCTACAATAGGATTGGTAGCAAACATGATAATTGGGGAATTAAATACTCCAGTAGCATTTGTATATAGACATAGTATAAATGGATATTATGAAATGTCGTTTAGAGCAAGATATGATTCGAAAGCAAAATTAGGAAAGATAGTATCAGAAATAACATCATCAATAGGAGGAAGCGGTGGAGGACATAACAAAGCTTGTGGTGCAAGAATTCCAGATGACAAACTAAATAAGTTCATCAAATTGTTTTCAAAACAATTAAATGAATAATCATGGAATAGGTTGTATAAATCCAGATTCCATTTGATTTTTAGTTATATCCCGAGATCGTTTAATTACTCGTAAAGCATTTTCGTAAACTTCAGATTTATCTAGTTTTAATTGTGCCACACCTTCATCGATTGCTTTCATTGCAACTGCCGCAGCTTCACGTGCAAAAACCTCAAGTTCGTCCATAGTAGGAACGATTTGTGTTTCCGATAATCCTTTTTCTTCAGCATAAGAAGCAATTTCATAAGCAGCTGCTAAACACATACCATCAGTAAGTTTCAGAGCACGAACGTCAAGTGCTCCACGAAAGAGTCCTGGAAAACCTAAAGAATTATTAACCTGATTAGGAAAATCTGAACGGCCAGTAGCAACAACTGAGGCTCCTGCATTTTTAGCTTCCCAAGGCCATATTTCAGGAACAGGATTAGCACATGCAAAAACAATAGGATTATCAGACATCTCTTTAATCCAAGATTCTTGAATGATTCCCGGGCCAGGTTTAGAGAGTGCAATACATGCATCTGCATCTTGTAAAGATTCTTTTATACCTCCTGTGATTTGATTCTTGTTTGTTGTCTGAGCAATATTCCATTTAATATCATTAGATCGTAATTCATCACGACTCAAGTTAATTATTCCTCTACTATCCACAACAACAACATTACTAAGATCTACACCAGCTTTACCCAACAAACGCACTAATGCTACATTAGCAGCACCACTACCTATTAGACTGAGTCTAAGTTTAGAAAATGATTTATTAACAAACTTTGCGGCATTTATCAAACCAGCAATAACAACAAGAGCAGTTCCTTGTTGATCATCATGCCAAACAGGGATTGGTAATGTTTTCTGAAGTTCAGATAGAATTTCAAAACATTTTGGACTTTCAATATCCTCAAGATTAAGTCCGCCAAATGTAGGTGCAATAACTTGGCAAAATCTAATTATTTCATCTTTATTTTTCGTATCCAACATTATTGGAACGGCGTCAACACCGCCAAGATATTTGAATAAAAGAGCTTTTCCTTCCATAACAGGTAATCCAGCTTCAGGTCCTATATTACCCAAACCCAACACACGTGAACCATCACTTACAATTGCAATAGAATTTCCTTTGTTGGTATGTTCAAAAACTTGTGATTTATTATTACTAATATCCTTACACGGTGCAGCAACACCAGGAGAATACCAAACGGCAAAATCGTCAAAAGATCGAACAGAACATTTCACCATAGTTTCAATTTTACCTTTATAAAATGGATGTAATTTTAATGCATCTATTCCAGGTTTTTGGGCGTCTTTTTCCATTTCTTCTTTAGTTTTTTTCGACAAACAATAATAAGGTAATATTTATGTGGTTTTATTTCTTTAGGTTGTTATCACTAAAATTCTTGAAAAAAAGAGCATAACATATAAAGAAATAAAATTACTTTGAATTATTCTTGAAAATCGCAATAATTGGTTTAGGGGTAGCAGGTTCGTATTTACTACATACACTTAGTTCTGAACATGAAGTCATTGGATTTGAGATGCAAAAAGAAGGAGAATTCGATTCTGTTTGTGCTTGGGGAGCAGCAAAAAGTGAAATGGAAAGAATTTGTGCTCGGATTAATATTGATTTCAACGATTATGTATTTTTCAATGGTAATAATATCAACTTAGAATTAAAAGGAAAAATAAGAAAAGTGAGTTGTAAGGGTCTTGTCACTTATGACAAACATCAATTAGAATTAGATTTGACAAAGGGTTTGAATGCCAAATATGGTGAAAGAATTACTCCAAATACTTTCCCGTCAGACGAATATGATTTAGTGATTGATGCTACAAGTTTGCAAAGAGTAATGTTACCAAAAATTAAGGATCAACTACTCGTGCCATGTGTAGAATATATGGTAGAATATGAAAAGTTACCATACGAT
>JACAFT010000029.1:0-7777 GCA_013378375.1 Nitrososphaerota archaeon | reverse complement strand
TTTATTATCAGAAGGTTGGAACACTTCAGTTGGAATATCCAAAGAATAGCAATTTTTTACGATATATCTACCAAAATTACTATTGTAAACAACATCACAAATAACCATCTGATCAACCAAAAAAGTCTCAACCTTATGTATGTTGACAGCATCAACTGCTAGCAGAGAAATAGTTCCAGATTCGTCTTCAATAGCAATTTCATACGATTTTTCTCTCTTTATTTTATTGCTTAACAAACCAGCTATTTTGTATTCTTCCGAGTCAGTATGTGTTTTTAATAATTGTATTTTTATTACTTTTACAGAATCAGGTCTTTTGTACATAATGCGTTTATATCTAGCAAACCGATCGGTCATTAATTTATGATAACCAGTTACCCCCTCTAAACGCTCAGCAACTTCCTCATTACCTTCAAGAATTGTAAATTGACCACCGTCTCTCCCTAAACTTACCTTTTCCTCTTTAGTATTGTCTTGAATGTCCTTTAACGTAATAACAAAATTACCAGAAGCATTCCTGGTTTTCTCCCTAATTATTTTAGATACCAACAAAGAAAATTCTACATCTGAAATTTTTAGAAAGTAATCTATTGCGTCAGGAGTAGTCTGAAACCCTTTTTTTAACAGAAAGTTCACAATTTCATGAGTTTGCATTATTAATACCTTAACAAAGACAAACTAAAAAGTTCATTTAGTTGATACAATTAACAAATAGTTAATTTTCATCACAATCAAAATTTCTTATCATGTTAAATTCATCAGACAGTATATGCACAGAATCCTGGATACAAAACAACAACCCTCTATCTTTCAATCTATCCGTATATTCCATAATCACACGATAAGTCTCATCATTCGGTATTGTAATTTCATAAGCGTTATACTGATACGTATCAACTGTAGTCGTAAAATTTTTATCACCAACTTCAAAAATTATATTGTGTACATTAACAGCGCCAACAGCAATTACTTGTCCACGTAACCTCACAAAATCTGGATTTTCTACTTGTACATCTTCTTGCCTTTCTTCCACTTTTTCATCAGGTACGTTATTACCATTCATAACAACACTCACGCCCAGTAAAATAATTACAACAAGCCCCAATCCTATGACATACCTTTTCGTGGACAAATCAGCTATTTTTGTGGGAATATGCTTAAAAAACCTTAATACCATTTAATATAAAAATTCAAGATAGAAATGATCGGTTTGCTAGATATACACGCGTTATGTATACAAGAAAAATAATTACAACAAGCCCCAATCCTATGACATACCTTTTCGTGGACAAACCATCTATTTTTGTGGGAACATGCTTAAAAAACCTTAATACCATTTAATATAAAATTAAAAAATATGGACTGTTTATTTTGTAAGATTATTGCAGGAGAAATCCCATCTCATAAAATTTATGAAGACGACAAAACATTTGCGTTTCTTGATATATCACCGATCAGTGAAGGACATACTTTAGTAATTCCTAAAAACCATTCTAAATATGTTGAAGAGATGAATGAAGAAGACGCTTCTGCTGTTTTTTTATCTACAATAAAAATTTCAAAACAAATACGAGAAAAAATGAATAAACCAGCAACAACACTTGGCATACATAATGGTAAAGAAAGCGGACAAGAAATTCCTCACGTTCATGTTCATATAATACCAAGAGAAGAATCCGATGGAGGAGGCCCAATAAACATTGTTCTTGCCAATGGCAAAATGGACCGACCTACAGATAATGAACTCAAAACATTAGCTGAAAGATTACATTTTTAATATAATTATAAATTTTAACAATCAGGAGAACTGAACTGCAAGTCTTTTACCAAACTTGACAGTTCACCTGAATAAAGATAACTTGTTTACTCAAGCTATTCTGTTTTTTAATACATTTTTATTAATTAAATACAGAAACATAAAAAAAATACATAAACAAAACAACATTTCCTGACATTAATTAATCCCACAACTGATACTTTTGATTAACAAAATCCATCAAGTAAATTATTCGTATGTGAGTGTTTTGATATACAGTACCCAAATCATCGAAACCAATCCAACGACATTCCATTATGCCCTCTTCCCCGTCTGATTTCATACTCGCATTCATATCTCCTGTATATTTAACGAAAAACCAATTAGTTTTTTTCAGTCGTTTTACTCCGTCAATTATTTTATAATAATATGTAGTGGGCAGCTTTTCAACAATTTCCAAGTCAGTTTTTACCAAATCTGTCTCTTCAGTGATTTCCCTCAACGCAGTTTCTTCTTTTGTCTCAGATCCTTCGATTTTTCCTTTGGGAAGGTCCCATTTGTCATTTTTTAGGATAAAAAGAATCTTATCCTCTGCAAAAACCACACCTCCGCACCCAGAAATTACAGAATCATTCTTCATTGGATTTTCTGTTTTCATAACTCTGTATTATTTTAAGAAACCGAATATAAAAACTGATACTGTAATAGATGGACTTTTTTATTACAAATGGAAACTAAAAACATGTCCGACAAATCTACAAACATCTTAGGAACTGTAGTAAAACTCGGATTTGTAATTACAACCCTTGGACTTTTAGGATATGCGTTCTTTTTTGGATTTGGAGAAGACATTACTACCGACATTCAGCCACAGATAGAACCCGTTGAAGAAGTCTTATCAGAAGTGGATCAGCCTCAAGTAATACAACCCCCTCCACCAACAAAAGCTTCAATTAATACTATTGATATGCAATTAAATTCTCAAAAGAACGGACATGATCTTAATGTTCATGTTAATATTGATGGAACATTCCATCATTGGAATATTATATACGGGGTTAGCTCAACCCTCGAATACCTGATCGCTGATTTAGAATCTAATAACGCAATAAGAAGTGATCGTGACGGATCTCAAGATATTTTTATTGACGATTTGGAGCTTCATGCTAACAATCTAGTCTTATTTCCAGGAGCTTATTCTGTTTGCATTGCGGCCATGAATAGTGTTAATCTAATTCTAGATTATGTTTGTGACAATACAGCATTTACTATAGAACCTCCTTTAATCACAATGGAATTTCTAAAACAAAATACTGATTATGGAACAGTCTATCTCCTTAATGTGGATATTGTTGGAGGTTATACACAATGGCAACTCCAAGTTAACGAAAACGAACCTCAATCATTTCCTTTCCAAATAACTCAAACTGCTTGTGACAATAATGTAATTCTAGATCTTCCAATTAACTGTGATAATCCCAATATCATTCTATTTGGCGCAGATAATCCTGATGATATCATTCATGCATTAGAAAACGGAGTCGTCCCTATCGTGTTAAACTATCAAATTATGGAAATTAAAGCTGGTAATTATGAATTTTGCGTTCAAGCTCTGGATTCTAAATTACGGACAACCGAAGAAAAATGTTTGATTTCAGAAATTAATGTCTAAAGAATTGACATTCTTTTGAATTTTCCGGACAAATTTTTTTACAAACCATTAACTTCAATATATTTTTCGACATCTATTGCTGCTTCACAACCATGTCCTGCAGCAGTTACTGCTTGTCTATAACGAAAATCATGAACATCACCAGCAACAAAAACACCTTCTACGTTTGTTGCTGTTCCATTACACACGACATATCCTTTTTCATCCAAATCAATCTGTTCTTTTAAGAAATTTGTATTTGGTATATGCCCAATAGCAACAAACAATCCATTTACTTTACACACGCTGGATTCATTTGTTTTAATATTTTTAATTTTTACTCCCTCTACATTGTTATTTCCTAACACATCCACAATTTCCGAATCCCAAATAAATTCAATTTTGTCATTTGCAAATGCACGATCTTGCATAATTTTACTTGCACGTAATTTATCTCTTCTATGCACCACGGTTACTTTACTCGCAAACTTTGTAAGAAACAAAGCTTCTTCCATTGCAGAATCACCGCCTCCTACCAATGCGATCTCTTTATCTTTGAAAAAGAATCCATCACAAGTTGCACAAGAAGAAATACCTTTACCAATAAATTTTTGTTCATTTTCTAAACCTAACCATTTTGCACTGGCACCAGTTGCAATTATTACAGTTTGTGTTTCATATACTTCTTTTCCAACAAACACTTTAAGTGGTTTATTTGAAAAATCTACAGACGTGACATTTGAATTAATTATTTTTGCTCCAAATCTTTCTGCTTGTTTTTTAAAATTTTCCATCAAATCTGGACCATTGATACCGTCAATAAAACCCGGATAATTTTCTACCTCCGTAGTTAACATCAACTGTCCTCCCCATTCTAAACCCCCTAGAACAAGAGGATTTAGGTTAGCTCTAGCCGCATACAACGCAGCAGTTAACCCAGCTGGACCAGACCCAAGTATGATAACTTTATGAACCACACGAAAGTTATTGCCGTATAAATAATAAATCTTTGATTACAGCTGATTAGAAATTTTACTTGTAATTATATGACAGTTATGCTTTAGTTGTATTTTTTGACATAAGAGGTTCTAATAACTTTCTTTCTTGCAATCTTATATTTCTCCAACGTTTTCTTCTTTGCAAGATTTTTTCATCACTTGGAAGATGTTTACCCAAACTCTGAACTTTTTGTCTAGCTCGACGTATACTTCCCATCTTTCCTGAGAGTTGCTGGAACTTTCTCCATTGCATCTCCGGTAGATCTAATCCTTCGATATCTTTTAACCAAACCCATTGCAAATAAAAATCATTATTTTTTGCTTCAGGATACTTTGATAATAAATATTCAACTTCTTCAGTTGTGCTTTTAAATCTGTTGTCCCCCGACTTTGCCATACAAGAATAATATTGTCTGATAGAATTAAACCTTCCTCCTGTTTTTTTTGAAAAATAAAATCTACTTTTATACAACTGGTATTTTTTTGAATTAGCTTATGCATTTAATGATATTTCTATTGTAGTTCCTTGTCGTATATCCAGTTTATCAGCTATTCCTGAATTAACTTCTAACACATATAATGCACTATTATTCGGTGCAAATATTTCACAAGGGTTATTCACACATGGCTGAACATTTTTTTCTATATGAACTACTACTCCCTCAGAGTCAATCCAAATCATATCTAAACTAATTGTCATATTTTTCATCCAAAAAGAGTGTTTCAATTCTTCTTCAAACACAAATAACATTCCTGTAATTGCTCCAGGAAATTCATTATTATCAGCTAATTTTTCTCTCCCCATTAAACCTCTTCGCCTTTCTTCTTCTGTTGCAGCTAATTCAATAATAATTATATGATCATTCACAACAACAAAGTTTGTTTGATTAAGTGGATCGTTTTTTGGAATATTACTAAACTGATCAACAATAAAAATTGAAAACACTAAAAATAAAATTCCAAAGAAAATCAACATGCGTTGCTTACTATTCATGGCCTTGAAACTGTATAAAATTCGTAATATGTAA
Organism: Nitrososphaerota archaeon; assembly: GCA_013378375.1. Classification (GTDB taxonomy): domain Archaea; phylum Thermoproteota; class Nitrososphaeria; order Nitrososphaerales; family UBA57; genus UBA57. The sequence continues at coordinate 2,344 of JACAFT010000029.1, read as the reverse complement.
GCACATCGCTAAGAATTTTTAAAAAAAATTTCTTATTAGGTTTAAAAAATAAATTTTGATTGACACTTTTGTTCAACCTTGTTAATCTTTCTTTGTTTATTTGTAATTTTCCTTTATTTATTTGATACTAATGAGTATACTCAATAATTGGAATACCCAAGAAAAAAAGGAACCTTTAATGTCAAAGGTCAAAGGTAAAGTAACACCTCAACAACCATTACGTAACCGAATTGATACCACACAACGATCAATGCAAACATTGATTTCCAGATTAGATCAGAAACAATCTGGACTTAAAGTACAAGACACATCATTATTCAATAAAATCGTTGAGGCAACCCAAAAACATGATAACGACCGCGCAGCAGCTTTTGCAAACGAATTAGCTGAACTACGAAAAATTACTAGTAACGTTACTCAAATGAAATTAGTTCTAGAACAAATTAATTTGAGAATGGGAACAGTACAAGACTTCGGTGATATAGTAACTTCTATAACACCAATTGCTTCCGTAGTTAAACAAATGCGTAGTTCTATGACTGGCATTCTGCCTGAAGCCAGTTCAGAAATGACACAACTTGGCGAAATGATGAATGGATTAATTACAGAAGCCGGCCAACTTAACGGATCTGCACCATTAATTGAATCATCTAGTGCCGAAACTGATAGTATATTAGCTGAAGCAGCAGCAGTAGCTGAAGTAAACAATGAAGAAAAATTCCCATCTCCATCTTCAGAATCCCCTACAGCTTCAGGAACATCAGTCGACGACTTTTTCAAACTATAAGCAACAATATTGATTATCGTGATGAATTTTTCATCGCGATAATCTACCAACCCCACTTTCTAGTTATAGAAAATGCTTTCATTACTGTTGGCATATATGGCACCACCGTTATCAAACTCCAATATTTTGGAGAAAACACTTTGATTATTACTTTAATTTTTCCTAATGTAGTGATGTTTGTAACATCACTTTTCCCAACCAACTCTCCCATCTTTTCCCATTTTTCCGGGGTAAATGCTCGCATAACTTTGGCCGTTTTTAATAATGACTTATCAGCCAGTGGCATCTTTTTCCATTGTTTTTGATACCTGGAAAGAAACTTGGATGAAAAGTCTCCTGCCCTTAAAGATTCAGAAGCAACCTTACCTGCTAACCTACCTGTTTGCATTGCCGTAGATATACCACCTAGAAACACAGGGTTTGTATGCCCTGCTGCATCTCCAGCAATTAAAACTCCATCAGCATAAGTTTTTTCCAATGGACCCATATATGGAATTGCGCCGGCAGTTTTGTGTATAACTTTACCTTTGATATTTTTTTGTTGAATAAAATTATCTAACCGTTTCACACCATCGGTAGCTGTAGTTGCAATTCCAACATTAGCTATTGATTCACCTTTTTCAAAAATCCAAACATAACCCTCTGGTGCAATTTCTGAATCAAAATACATATCAAAACCATCTACGTCTACTCCTTCCATTTTTAATTCATATGCACGGATTAATTTTTTTCGCCATTTTTCTTTCTTTAACAAACCCGACCAATATGCAATATTTGATTTTGGCCCATCAGCTCCGATTACTATTTTACTTTTTACTTGTAAAATATTTTTTTGATACGTGACTTTTAATATTTTATTTTTTAAATCAAAGTCAACAACTCTGGCTGAAGTATACAAATCACTTCCTGCTTTAGTTGCTCGTTTTACTAAAAACTGATCAAACTTGTCCCTATCTAATTCATAACCTCCATCATGTACTGTCATCCAGTTACCATTTGAAAAAATTACTCTTAAAGTTGAAATTTTTCTTGCAACAAATTCATCTTCTGGTTTTATATCTAAATATTGTAATGCAAAAACACTAAGACCTTCTCCACATTGTACAGGTACTCCAACAACAGGGTCTTCTTCTAATATAATAACACTGTAACCATTTTTTGCACATTCATAAGCTGCATTACTTCCTGCAGGTCCTGCTCCAATAACAGCTACATCATATTCTAATAATTTTTCACTCATTTACTTTCTCATACCTGACAATAATTTTATTATTTTTTATACCTTTTATAAATTAATTAAAGATAATAATGATATTATACTTTGATGCAACGCATAATTCTACATCTTGATCTGGATTATTTTTATGCTCAAGTAGAAGAATCACGTGATTTATCTCTTAAAACAAAACCAGTCGTAGTTTGTCAATTTTCTGGCCGTTCAGCAGATAGTGGAGCAGTTGCCACTACCAATTATATTGCACGAAAATATAATGTTAAATCTGGCCTTTCTATTAAACAAGCAAAAAGACTTCTAAATAATACTGATTCTGTGTTTAT
>JACAFT010000028.1:0-7876 GCA_013378375.1 Nitrososphaerota archaeon | reverse complement strand
GGACGAAAAGATAAAAGAACTATTCGGACCTGATTTCAGCGGGACTTTGGACCATGAAAACGGACTTGCCGTAAAGTACAACGGAATCGAGGAGAAAGATATAGACACTCCAGGAGTAATGAAAATACTTGAACTGATTGCTCTGGATCTTGCAAAAGAGCTGAAATTCGACTTGGAAAACTATATGGAATAATTTTTTATTAAATTTATAATATCAACCTCGATATCGACATCGATAAAATCAGATATGCAAAAAAATAACAAGTGTAAAACTTTTACGTAGTCAAAAAGATTGGACGTCGTGGACAGTACTACATTCCTTGCAATGACATGGTTCATAATCACAGTAAGCTTTACACCAGGACCTGGAAATATCCTAAGTACAGCTCATGGAGCGCAATACGGATTCAAGAAAACAATTAATCTCCTTTCAGGATTGATCTCTGGATGGGCTGCATTGGGATTGGTAGTGGGTTTCTCAATATCGTTTCTGCAACAACAACCAATCATAATCGATGTCTTAACATGGATATGCGCAATATTAATAATCAGATTGGCATGGATGTTTGGAACGGCAAAACCAACAACGTCAGAACAAGAAAGTACAAACCAACTTGGATTCAAAACGGGTTTCTTTTTTTCGCTTGTGAACGGAAAAGCATGGGTTTTTCATCTTACACTGATGGGAGGCTTTGCTCAAGATTGGGGTACTGGATATATTGAGATATTAAGTCTAGTAGGATTTGTATCGATTTTTGGATTATCTGCAATAAGTTCTTGGGCCTATGCAGGTACTCTTTTAAAAAAAGTCTTTAGTTCAGCAAAACACGCCAGAATTCTGAATGCAATCTTTGCAATATCTTTAGTATTGGTAGCGATTGAAATAATAATCCAATAGCAGATCTACTTTTTAGCAGATAGACTTCTTTCGATTGCCATAATAAAGCCAAGAAGTATTTTTCTATCAAAATTTTTATCGAGAATGTGAATTGCATGTGTATCAGATTTATCAAATAACCCTTTGAATATTAGGTCTCTATATTTATCCAATTTTTTCACTTCGGCAATTTCTTTTCCATCAGAAATTATCTTAAAAGTCCAACCAGAAAATGAACCCTGTGCATCCAATCTCTTTTTAGAGGAACCGTGTTCAGTAGATTCGTATTCAAACCACATTTTGGGCCTCAACCAAGACCAAAATGATCTTTTACACCTAGCAAATTGTTTTCCATGCATTCCATCATCTTCATGACTCTCGAAGACATCATATGTAATTCGATAAGTAAACAATTTCCTTTGAATTTTCAACACCCCACGACCATCAATCTCGGTTAATTTAGTCAATCCTCGAATATTGCGCAATCTTCTTTCCATTTTACCTATTACATCACCGTTAGAATCGTAAATTTCACCAGAACCTAAATTCCATTGTTTTTCTTTTAATACATAATAATCAATAGATGGATCAAGCAATGTCATTTTGATAATCTCTGTGTTTAGATTATAATAATAAATATATTAAGATGTAGGACCGCCAATACAAAGACTGTCGTTTGTTTTTTTAATTGATTCTTCTCTAGGTGAAGTTTGTAAAACTGAACGTATTGCATCGACATTTTCAGGTAAAACTATTGCTTCCTGTGCAACTGCCATGTACATATAGGCACGATCTCCAATAACAGTTATAGAATCTTCCCAAACCATACTTTCGTACATATCACCACGATCTCTACCCAATTCTCTTCCAAGATCAAAAGTATGCGCAGTAGACTTTATTCCATTTTTAGAGGAAACCAACATAACTCGGGGTGTATTTTTCAGGGTATCTATAATTGAATCAGAAGTAGTTGAAGAATTTTTTAAATCAACAATAAGACTGTGAACGTGATTATGTGTGGTTGGAATTTTTATTGCCATAGTGACAATATCAAGATCAGGCAAAATAGTAGTAACATCAGGGCCATGATGAGAAGGAACAGACACAGGATCAAGTGAAACTGAATCCACCATTCCTTTTGGAAGATCAGGATCAACTGCACGTCTAGCAATTACAGAAGTAACTTTAGAAATTCCATGATTTTTATCAATTGAACTAAGAACTCTACTCAAACCTGTAGTATTACAAGAAACAACACGAACAACATTCTTTCCATTAGACTTTTCATAATTACATTGAGCGACAAATGAGACCTCAGCTAAATCTTTAGATTCTCCACCTTGAAATAAAGCAGGTGTCTTGGCTTTAAGATATTTTTCTCTATACATTTCTCCAAGTGAACCGGGAGTTGCATCTACAATAATATCTGAATTAGTTATAAGATCATCTATAGAACCAGAAACAGAAAATCCCCTTTTTTCAAATTTTTGTTTATGACTATCTTCTGGAACATAAAAATTAAAGCCTTTTTCAATTCCAATTTTTGCTTTATAATCCGGACTAGTTTTACCAATACCAATTAATTCCATATCATCTTGCTTAGATATTGCATAAGCAACTCTACGTCCGATAACACCAAAACCATTTATTCCAACTTTGATCAATCCTCAATCCCCTGTATGATAAATCATTCAAGGTATAACCCTGTTATAAAACTAACGATAATTACCAGTGTTGAAAATTTATTATAAATATATTATTGATTATCTTAAAATTATTGAAAATATTAGTGATTATTTAGAAGAAACATGAATAAATTATAAGTAAGAAAAGTAAGACGTAATAACACAAAAAAAATATAAATATAAAAATTTTTAAAAAAAATTTCAAAAAAGCCAGATTCCGAAAAACGAGATTTCAGAAAAGCCAGATTCCGAAAAACGAGATTTCAGAAAAGCCAGATTCCGAAAAACGAGATTTCAGAAAAGCCAGATTCCGAAAAACGAGATTTCAGAAAAGCCAAAGATTCATAAGGTAAAAAAAATAAAATATTCACATGATTTCAATAATTGGTGCAGGAAATGTAGGAAGTACAGCAGCATTGCAAATAATTAGTCATAATCTTGATGATGTGACGTTAATTGATATAGTAGAAGGAAAAGGAGAAGGAGAAGCAATGGATTTTTCACAAATGGCTTGTGAAATGAATATAGATAGAAAGATTATAGGAACGAATGATTTTAGCAAATTAAAAGGTTCAGACATAATAGTAGTTCCAGCAGGAATGGGAAGAAAACCAGGAGAAACAAGAATGGATTTATTGCATAAGAATATGGGAATTGTACAATCAGTTGGAGAAAATATCAAGAAATATTCACCAGATGCAATTGTAATAATGATTACAAATCCATTAGACGCAATGACATATGTGATGTATAAAACTCTAGGGATTGAAAGAGAACGAATATTTGGAATGTCTGGCGCGTTAGATAATTTAAGATTTAAAAATGTACTTGCGAACAAACTAGGAGTATCAAGACGATCACTAACTACTTTAGTCATAGGAGAGCATGGAGAAGGAATGCTACCATTAATCAAATATTCTACAGTAAATGGAATTCCATTAAATGAATTTACGACAAAAGATGTACTTGAAGAATGTTATAATGAGACAATAGGTGCTGCTGCAAAAATTATTAAATTAAAAGGAGCTACATTTTATGCACCTTCAATGGCTATTTACAGAATGCTAGAAGCTATTAAACTAGATAAGAATATAGTCATGCCAGCATCTACATTTCTACAAGGAGAATATAATCAAGAAGGTCTATGCATAGGAGTACCAACAATATTAGGAAAGAATGGCATAAAAAAAATACTAGAATTAGAATTAAGTGAAAATGAATTAAAGCAATTTAATATAGGGGTTCAAAATTTAAAAAATGCTGTAAAAGAAACTAAGTTGTAAGAATTGAATCATGACGAATATGTTTAGATTTGTGAATAAAACAATAAATCACTAAGCATTCTTTACACTTAAAATAATATTCTTTATTCAGCTTTTTACCACAATAATTACAAATCATGGCATCTTGATTGGGTTTATACAAATTACTGGTTTGGTACACAAAATACAATACATTAGAATCTAATTATTTGGAAATGTCATAAAATATTGAGAAATAAGCAAAAACAATCATACATTAATTACATTATCCATTTTATGAGAAAGTTTATCAATTAATCGTCTCTCTCTTCTAGAAATCCCTGTATTATAATCCGAATAAGGAAATTTTAATCGAAAACAAGTACCAATAAAAGTTGTAGATTTAGAAATAGATTTCATAAGCCAATGCATAGTTCCCATATGAAGATAAAAATTTAATTCGTTAATAAAAAGAATACGAGTTGGCCTACGTCGATATTGATCTAAACAATTAAGCAAGGTACGAGAATTTGAAGAAGAAAATTTTACAATATCTTTCGGAGCTTTACCATAAATTCTTGGCCAATGAACAACATCAGGTTTAATATAATTAATTCGATCTAAATTTTCAACATGTTCACTAATCGAATCTGCAAATTTAAGATTTTTAAACACAGTTTTATCTGGGCACATTTCAATTATAGTAATCTTATTTTCAAATCCAAGATCAATTGCACTGGAAATTATATTTGACAATAAAATATTTCTTTGTGTAGAAACATTACCATCCTCACCTTCAACAAGTAAAGTAGTCGCACCAGAAAATTCATCAAATGAATAATTTATCAATTTATATTTAATTAGAATGTCGCCTTAGATATATTTAATGTGGCCGCTTCTTACAACTTATAGCCTAATAATTATAATATCTAGTTTATTTATTACAATCCTTACAGGAGGCTTTGGAATGACAATTGCAGGAATTGGATTATTAATGTTCCTAATATCATTATTTATTGAACAACCAAAACCAAATACACCTGATGATATAACAAAAAAATATTGTACTTATTGTATAGCAGAAATAAATCGAACAGAAAAATACTGTCCAATATGTGATTCAATACAAGATTGATTTATTTAATATAATTTGCAGCTGCATTTACAGCAGTTCCAATTTTAATATTACTATTAGATTTATGTAAAATATTTTCTAAACCTGACAAAAATTGAATAACTTCAGATTCTCCAATATTAGCCATATGACCAACTCTTAATGAATCATTTTTCATTTTACCAAAACCACTTGCAACTTCAACTTTATAATTTGTTTTTAATTTTTCTTTAATTTCTAATGATTTACCTTTAGGAACATGAAATCCAGTTACAGTATTTGCACGATAATTGTCTTCTGCGATAAAATCTAAATTTAATGATTCAAGACCAGCACGAATACTTTTTGCAATTCGTTTATGTCTATTCCAACGATTTTCTATCCCTTCTTCAATAATTAATTCCATAGCAGTTTTAAGAGCTTCCATAACCTGAATTGCAGGAGTAGCTAAATAAGTTTCAGGATTATCCATATATGTTTTCCATCTTTTAAGACTCAAATAATATGAAGGTACTTCAGATTTTCTTTTTTCAAGAATTTCAATAGCATAATCAGATAACATTAACAAACCAGCTCCTGGAACAGAACCAAGAGCTTTTTGCGATGTAGTTAAAACAACATCTGCGCCAAGTTTATCAAAATTTAATTCACATCCACCTACACCACAAACAGAATCAACTATTGCTAAAATATTTTGATCTTTAACTTCTTTAACTAATTCAGAAATATTATTCATCACAGTAGAGGAGGTATCAACATGAGTAATAAAAACTGCATCAGGTTTGTTACTAATTAATTCACGTTTAAGAATATCAGGATCAGCATGATTACCAAAATCAAAAGATAAAATATTAGATTTAATACCATAACAATTCAACATTTGATCAAATCTTTGAGCAAAATAACCAGTATCTAAAACAAGACCTGTATTATTTTTTTCTAATAAACTCAATACAGCAGATTCCATAGCAATAGTGCCTGATCCAGAAATAATAAATGGCGAACCAGTTTTTGTTAGAAATATTTTCTTAGATAAATCCAACATAATTCTAAAATGATCAGTAAATTCTTGACTTAAATGCCCCATTTGATTATTATTCATGACATCACGAACTTTTTTATCTACAATAGTAGGACCTGGAACCATTAATAATGAATCATAAGGATCGTCATCATTAGAACTAGTTGCAAATGTTTTAGACCACGGGCCTTTCAAGTTTTATCAATTTAATTGGACTAATAGAAATTATATAAACAATTAGAAAAAATATAATTTCATAAATATATACATAATGGTAGCTCGGTCAAATGCCTTTTCGTCATAATTCTACGTAACTCTAAGTCCTCATTGCTACCATACAAAATAATGATATTAGTGGATTATAAATTCTAAGAATACAACATATTTGCAGTCACATTAATCACTCGATCCGCAACATTGAGTATACGTTCATCATGAGTAGTTACAAACACGGTTTTATTATTGAGTATTGAATACCCACGAATTAATGATAATATCATTTCTGAAATTATTGGGTCTAAACCTTCAGTTGGTTCGTCCATTAAAAGAATAGGAGGATCGGCAATCATACTACGTGCAATTGAGATAATTTCAGATTCTCCAACGCTAAGAGTTCGTGTTAATCTATCAGACATATCAAGAATACCTATTTTTTTAAGCATATCATTAACAATAGACCTACGTTGTTCTTTTTCAATACCTTTAAACATCAAGGGTAATTCCAAATTTTGAGTTATTGTTAATTCTGGAACTAAATTTGTTTTTTGTGGAACTATTCCAAATAGATTTGCTCGAAATTCTGATAAAGTATCATAATTCATTGAAGTTATATCAAGATTATCAACATAGATTTGTCCAGAATCTGGTTTAATTAATCCACAAATTAAATTTATCAATGTAGTTTTTCCACAACCAATAGTACCTTTTGCTGCAATTAATTGACCGGGTTCTATCAATAGATTTACTTGAGAAAAAACATTAGTTGGTATATCAATATAATTTTTTTTTACGTCCATTAACTTTATAATCGGTTGAATCATTATTTCACCAATTATTAATAATAATTATGTTTTTGTAATGATTGTTTTATTGCTATATATGATCCGACACAAATTCCAATTAGTGTTAATAAGAATATAGAAAGAATTGAATTATTGAATAATGATGGAAATACAATATTATTAATTGGAATATTTATTGTATATACTATACTTGAACCAACAATTAAACCAAAAATTACTCCAAGAATTCCTACAATAATAAATCTAGACATAATTAATGATATAATTGAACTTGATTTTGCTCCAAATTGATTAAATAATAATAATCGATTTGAGGATATTTCAATAGTTTGTTTAGTAAGTAGATATTCAGAAATAAGAATGAAACTAAATGTAATTATATATAAAAAAATCACTCCTGCACCACTCAATAAACTTGAAAATATTATTGCATTAACAGTAGTCATAGAAATTATCAATAGCGCAAGTCTTAATTGAGACTTACCCATTGTCAATCCACTAGTTATTAATTCAAATAATAGCAAAAGTATTAACCTACAAAATAGTTAATATTATTCGAAAGATATTTTCCAGCCAGTTTCAGTTTTTTCAGATTTTGGTATTGATTTTGTTGGATTATTAAATGAGTTATCTTCAATAGGACTTAAATCTGGATGATTATTTGCAAACTCTGTAATTTTAGTAATTAATGGATCTGGCATTTCAGATTCTGAGAATAAACTATAAGTTTCTGGTTTTGCGATTGCAGATGTTGGTTCTGGTGTTGGTTCTGGTGTTGGTTCTGGTGTAGGTTCAGTAATAGGTGACATAAAAAGTTCGGTTGTTGGTTCTTGAATAGGTGTCATAGACGGTTCTGGAGTTGGTTGAGGTGTTGGTTCTGTTGGTTGTTATGGTGGTTGTTGTGGTGTGGGTTCTG
>JACAFT010000027.1:0-8564 GCA_013378375.1 Nitrososphaerota archaeon | reverse complement strand
GCCGACAATAATTTGATTGTGTTTTGTGGAGTTCATTTCATGGCAGAAACAGTATCAATTTTAGCCCCTAAAAAAACAATATTAATTCCTGATTTAGAAGCTGGTTGTTCTTTAGCAGAAACAATTAATGTAGAACAATTACGTAAATGGAAAGGAAAACATCCAGAAGCAGTAGTAGTTTCATACATTAACACATCCGCAAGGATAAAAGCTGAAAGTGATTATTGTTGTACATCGTCAAATGCAATTAAAATTATTGAATCAATTCCTACAAACAAAGAAATTTTGTTTTTACCAGATCTGTTTTTAGGTGCATATATAGAAAAAATGACTGGAAGAAAAATGCATATTTGGCCAGGAGAGTGCCACGTACATGCGCAACTTACTGCTGAAAAAGTTAATAATATTCGTGATGAATATCCAAATGCAGATTTCTTAATACATCCAGAATGTGGGTGTGTATCAAATGTAATGTACGATATGGTTAATGGAGATATATCAGATAATAAAACAAAAATTTTATCTACAGGTGGAATGGTTGAATATACAAAAAAATCAGCTTCAAAGGAATTTATTGTAGCAACAGAAACAGGAATTATATATCAATTACAAAAAAATAATCCTGGAAAAAAATTTCGTCCACTAAAGGACAATGCAATATGTGAATATATGAAAAAAATTACTGTAGAAAAATTATACAAGTCGTTAAATGAAGAAGTGTATAGAGTAAAAGTACCAGAGGAAATTGCAAAAAAGGCAATTAATCCAATAAATAAGATGCTAGAAATTAGTTAAATTATGTGTGGAGAACAATAATTTGTCAAAAATCCGTAAAGATTATTTTTCAGACAAAATTGTTTTTATTACAAATGAAAAATTGGGAAAAATAAATAAATTAAAAAAAATTGTTAAAAATAAAAATTGTTCTTATTGTCCTGGAAATGAAAGTTTAACAGAACTTGCTGATCCAGTTTTAGTGGCGAAATTAGGGACGTTAGCAAAACTATCTGATGAACCTGACAACTATGTAAAAAATTGGACTGTACGTGTCTTTCCTAGTAATAAAGCAATAGTTAGCCCAAATTTAGAGAAGAAATATAGTGAACATCCACAATACAGTGAACCTGCTTCAGGGTATCATTATATTGTTGTATTAAGTCAAAAACATACAATAAATATTTCTGACATTGATGGAGATCAATGGACAAATGTTTTAACAACAGTACAAGATAAAGTAAGATGGTTATATTCACAAAAAAATGTCGCATATGTATCAATATATATGAATCATGGAAAAGACGCTGGTTCAGATATAGAACATCCACATTTACAAATCGTTAGTTTACCAACAGTCCCTCCAATAATTGAATCAGAATCAAAATTCATGCAGAAACCCTTACGTGAAAAAGGAATTTGTCCAATGTGTGAAATTATTAAAGAAGAGGAAAAAGGACCGAGATTAATTTCAAAAACTAAAGATTTTGTAGTATTTTCTCCATGGGCTTCAAGATATCCATATGAATATTGGATATTTCCACGTCAACATAAGGTAAGTTTTCTAAAATCTACACAAAAAGAAATTTCTGAATTATCAGATGTACTTCACAATAGTCTAAACGCATTAACTAAAACATTAGGCAATATATCATTCAACTTAGTTATTCACACATCACCGGAAAAGAAAACATCAAAACAAGTTCATTGGCATATTGAAGTATACCCAAGAATAACAATAGAAACTGGATTGGAAATATCTTCCGGTATTCGTATCAATAAAATTTCTCCAGAAGTTGCTTCAAAAAAATTATTAAAAAATAGTAATTAAAATCAGGTTCCCATAATTTGGAAAATTATTTTACGATCACGTCCTTTAATATCACATTCTAAAAAGATAACATGTTGCCAAGTACCTAAAAGTAATTTTTGTTTTTGAAATGGAACAGTTATACTAGATCCTATTAATGATGCCTTAACATGAGAACGTCCATTACCATCATGCCAAGTATTTTCATGTTCATAAAAAATATCGTCAGGTGCCAATCGTTTTAACATATTAGGAAAATCTTTCTGAAGACCAGGTTCAAATTCAATAGTAGTAATAGCACCAGTAGAATGTCTAGTAAAGATTGTAACAATACCGTCTTGAAGTTTTGTGGATTGTAATTCTTTAGCTATATCATCGGATAAATCAATCATATCATTCTCTCCTTTTGTTTTGAGAATAATTTCTTTAGTTATTACGTTCATTACAAATAAGATAAAACAACTATGAAATATTAATTATTTTGGTTTGGGTCAGTGAAATTGGATCTCGGTCTGTTAGATTGTTTACAGCAACAGCTTCAATTCTAAACTGTCCTGCAGAATCAGGATTCCAACTGTTACCAACTCGCCTACTTTCATCTGAATCAAGATTAATCTGGAAAGCAAATGTTTGAGCGACTACATCTCCGGTAGCTACGTCAATTACGGTTGCCATCCAAGAAAAGGTCAATGGTTCATCTGTAATGTTTGTAATGTTTGTTTGAATGGTAATAAGTTGTCCAACAGGTGCAGGATCATCTACAGGTAATTCTGAAAGTCCTTGTACCAGATCAATAGCTCCTAAAACAACTTTTTCGTCAATTTCTCCTTCTACAGGTGCAGGTGCTGGTTCAGGTGCTGGTGCAGGTGCTGGTTCAGGTGCTGGTGCAGGTGCTGGTGCAGGTGCTGGTGCAGGTGCTGGTTCAGGTGCTGCTGCTGGTGCAGGTGCTTGTATATCCGCAATTTGCTTTTGTGCTTCGTCTAAATCAAGTTGCACTTGTTCAAGTTTATCTTCTAAACTGTTTATAATCGCAACATATTCATTAATTTTATTTATATTTTTATCAAGTTCTTCTTGTGCAATAGCAAGGGCGTTCTCACTTGAAGAAAGTAAGCTTTTAACTCCACCCAATTCATTTAACTGGCCAGCTAAACGAGATTCAAGCTCTAACTTATCTTGTTTTCCTTTTTCTATTTCGTTTTGTAATTTGTTAATTGCATCATCATCAACAACAACTTCGGTTTGAAGTGTCTCACTATCACCACCAAGTAATTGAACAGCTCCATAACCCACTGCTGCACCAATTAAAATACCAACAATCAAGAAGACAAACTTCGGAGAAATCCCTGAAACTTCCTGTTTAGTATCAATTTTTTCATTAGTAGAGTCATCAGGTTTAGAAGAAGAATCTTCTACATCGTCCTCTTGAGTAGCCCAAGGATCATATGCCATGATAATCAATTGAAGTGCCGTCTTAATTGATTTATATGTTATTGCATAGAAATAATATTTTTAAAATAGTGACAAACCATATTCAAAAACATCTTAATAGTGTAAATCAAACGTGTATATATATATGGAAAAGGCAGTATTCGGAGCAGGATGTTTTTGGCATGTTCAAGAGACGTTTAATAAAGTAAAGGGAGTAATGTCTACATCTGTTGGATATTCTGGAGGGAATGTAACTGACCCCAATTATGAACAAGTTTGTGCAGGAAAAACAGGCCATGCAGAAGTTGTTGAGATAAATTTCAATCCAAAGATTGTCTCTTATAGAGAATTATTAGAAATATTCTGGAATTGTCATGACCCAACAACACTAAATAGACAAGGACCAGATGTTGGTAATCAATATCGTTCAGTAATATATTATTTTAATGAGGACCAAGAAAAACTCGCAAAAGATTCACAAAAACTGCTCGAAAAAACTGGTAAATTATCTGATTCGATAGTAACAGAAATTAAACACATTAAAAATTACTATATTGCAGAAGAATATCATCAAAATTATTTCGATAGAAAAAATTTTTTAACGGATTTAATATAAGGTTTTGAAATTGAAGTTTGGACTAACAATACCTGTAACTATTGGTAAAAATTGGAGAAAAAACCTATTAGATTCACTTCCAATAATCGAAAACAGTGGTATTTCTTCTTTGTTAGTATGGGATCACTATATGCTTCCAGAAAAATATGGAGAAGAAAGTAATAACACAATAGATGCATGGACATTATTATCTTTCATAGCTGCAAATACTACAAAGATCAAACTTGGAACATGTGTAACACCCATTCCTTTTCGTCCTCCACAAATATTAGCAAAAATTGTTTCGTCATTAGATAATATATCAAATGGAAGAATTATACTAGGCATAGGTGCAGGTTGGCACAAACCAGAATTTGATGGATATAGCGAGTGGAATAATAATAAAATAAGATTTGAAAAGACAGTAGAAGGTATTGAAATTATGAAAAAATTATGGACTGAAGATCAAGTAAGCTTTTCAGGAAAATATTATAAAATTGAAGATGCAATTCTTGAACCAAAACCTATTCAAAAACCATATCCAGAATTATGGTTTGGAACAACAGGAGATAAAATGTTGAAATTAATGGCAAAATATGGTGCAGCATGGATACCTGTAGGTATTAATTCAGAAAGTTACAATAAATTTGCAGAATATATTAAAACGATTTCAAAGAAAAAAATCACATTAACATATTATGATCATAGAGATATAGGAACATATAATATAAACAATAGAATTAACGAATATGAAAAAGTAGGATGCGAATATTTTATAGGATTATTAAGATATGAATCAGGAAATATGAAACAAAAATTAAAACAATTTTCAGATATAATTTCATCTTATAATTAATAATGGGCACGCCCGGATTTGAACCGGGGACCTTCGCCATGTCAAGGCGATGTCCTAACCATTCTAGGAATCTTTAGATTCAGGCTAGACGACGCGCCCCCCTGTTATTTTGAAAGGGGAAAGTTATTTAATTGTTCTAGTATCAAAATTATTTTGTCATCAGATTCTATAAATAGTATAAATCTGTATGTGAATTATGCTTCTTCATAGTGAGGTTGAGGCTCAAGCAGTAATTCCTTTTTTACGTACAACAGTAGCAAGGATATTAATTGACAAATATGGCTTAACACAACAACAAGCAGCAAAGAAACTAGGTATAACACAAGCTACAATTAGTAATTACAAAAATCGTAGTAGAGGGAATATAGAATTATACTTGATCACAAAACGTATACAATCTTATTCAGAACAAATAGCAGATGTAATTATGGTGGGTGAAAATGACATAATTATTACAGAAAATTTTGAAATTGCTTTAAAATTTATTCGTGAACAAGGGATAATATTTGATTTGCATAAGGAATTAGAAAACAATCATGTGGTAAAGGATTGTCCTTTATGTGCGAATAGAAAAAATGATCAATTATAATATATAATTATAAGGGGAAAATAATTGTCAGAACATATAGTTAAAAGTAAATATTTTTTCTATTTGTTACAATTTCAGGTATTTATATCTGGCGCTTCAATTATGGCATTAGAATTACTAGGAAGTAGATTATTAGCACCTTATTATGGAAGTACTTTATTTGTATGGGGAAGTCTGATTGGAATAACATTAACTGGATTAAGTGCAGGGTATTCCTGGGGAGGAAAAAAATCAGATACAGAAGCATCTTATCAAACGTTTTCGTTATTAATTTTTATTGCAGGAAGCTATGCTTTACTTACAACTTTATTATCGGCCGATATTTTGAAAATGATTTTAGTATTAAAGATTGGTGATATGTATGGGCCATTACTATCCAGTGCAGTATTTTTATTAATACCAACATTTTTGTTAGGTGCAGTAACACCATTTGCAATAAAATTAAGTGCAAAATCACTTCAAACAATTGGACAAACTACTGGAAATTTATATTCATTATCAACACTTGGAAGTATTTTTGGAACATTTGCAACTACATTCATGTTAGTTCCAATACTAGGAGTAAATGTAATTCTTTATTCAATAAGTTCAATATTAATAATATCATCAGTAATTGGTATAACAAAACAAATAAAATTTATAGCAATAATCCTAATTGCCATATCTATACATTCTGCAGTGGTAGTACAACCTCCTGTTGCAGGTGTAATTTTTGAAAAAGATACACTGTATCACAAAATATTGGTACATGATGATTCAGTAAATAATATAAGAACATTAATCTTAGACAACAATTTTCATAGTGCAATGGATCTAAATAACCCAGAAAGAATCGTGTATGAATATACAAAATTCTTTCATTTGGGTTTACTGTTTGTAGATGAACCTAATAATGTTCTATTTATTGGTGGTGGGGGATTCTCTGCACCAAAAAAATTCTTTGTTGATTATCCGGAAATGATAGTTAATGTAGTAGAAATAGATCAAGAGGTTGTTAATGTTGGAAGTGAGTTTTTTGCTGTACCTGAAGATGAACGTTTAAAGATAAGTACCAATGATGGTCGAATTTTTTTAAGAAATACTAATGAAAAATATAATATAATTATATTAGACGCGTATGATAAAAGCTATGTTCCATTTCATTTAATGACAAGAGAATTTAATGAATTGGTTTATGAACATCTAACGGAAGATGGTGTATTTATTTCTAATATAATAACTTCAATAGAAGGAAATTCTGCTGATTTGTTTTTAGCAGAAATAAAAACAATGAAGAGTGTTTTTCCGAATGTTTACATTTATCCGGTAGTTTCTGATCAACAAACAGTAATACAAAATGTAATTGTTGTAGCTCATAAACAAGAAGATAGTGTTACAAAATTTGAATTACTAGCCAGACAAGATAATGCAAGTGTTGAACTTGTTCAAGCAATAGAAAATGAATATAAAAAAAATATTAATCTTGAATCGTATAAAATTTTAGATGATAATTTTGCGCCAGTTGAAAATTATTTAAATCCATTAACTGGAAAACAGTTTATTAAGAGAATTATTTCTGAAGACGGAGAATTAATTTTATCAGAAAATAACTCATATGATTTGTATCATCCAACAAATCAGAACAAAATTTTTGTTGTGTTTTTAACAATTGTATTATTATTATATTCGATTTATTCATATAGGGATTTAAATAGAAACTAATTAGGGTGATGTAAAATATCAGAATTTCAGGTTGTAGTAATAGGAGCTGGTCCAGGAGGATACGTAACAGCGTTAAAATTAGCTCAACTAGGCCAAAGTGTAGCATTGATTGAGAATGACAAATTAGGAGGTGAATGTCTGAATTATGGCTGTATTCCTTCAAAAGCTATGATCAATACGAGTGATTTATACCATAATATGAATGAATTAGCAGAACAAGGAATTGAACTGAATTCATCAAAAATAAATTTAATTACATTTCAGACATGGAAAAATTCAGTTGTTAAGAAATTAAGGGGAGGAATTGAATTACTTTGTAAAAATTATAATGTAGATATTATTTTCGGAAGAGCTGAAATAAAGAATATGAATTTAGTAGAAATAACTCAAGGAGATAAAAAATTTGAAATTTCTACAAAAAATATAATTATTGCAACAGGTTCACGTGCAAAGGATTTAGAGAATTTAAAATTTGATCACAAGCAGATTGTTTCTGCAAAAGATGTTTTAGAATTTGATAAAGTTCCAGAAACAATGTTAGTAGTTGGTGGTGGAGCAATTGGTTTAGAATTAGGAACATCATTAGCAAAACTAGGTACTAAAGTGACTGTTGTAGAAATTGAAGATAAATTATTACCAGGTATAGAACAAGATTTAGTACAAGTAATGGAAAAATCAATTACAAGTATTGGTGTCAGGGTTATGTTAAATTCTAAAATTACAGATGTAAATAAAAGTTCTTTGAAAGTTGTTGTAAGTATCAATAATAATGGTGAAGATATAGTTGAAGAATTTGATAAAGTACTAGTAGCAGTTGGTAGACAAGCTAATATAGAGAATTTAGGTTTAGACGAGAATAAAATAAAAGTTGAAACTAATGGATTTATTCAGGTTGACGAGTCATTACAAACAAATATTCCAGGAATATATGCAATTGGAGATGTTACAGGACCACCTTGGTTAGCACATAAAGCTTCTATGCAAGGAATTAAATTAGCATATCAAATTGCTAAAATACCAACAAAAATCCAAATAAAAAATATTCCATATGCTATCTATACAGAACCAGAAATTGCATCAGTAGGATTAACGGAGGAAGAAGCAAATATAACCAAACTTAATGTTAGTGTGGGAAAGGTCCAGCTTGCCGCAAATGCTCGTGCATTAACAACAAACCAAACTAAAGGATTTGCTAAGGTGATAGTAGACAAAGACACTCATAAAATCCTAGGAGTGCATATTGTAGGAAATAATGCTTCAAATCTAATTAGTGAAGCAATATTAGGCCTAAACATTGGAATGAGTGTAGAAGATATCGAAAGTACTATTCATCCTCATCCAACGTTAACTGAAGCATTATTTGAAGCAGCACAAGCAAGTCTAGATCGCTCAGTTCATACATTTAGAAAGAAGACTAGTTAGAAATAAATAAAAAAAATAAAAAAATTTAGGTGTTCACCAATTATACGTTAGTAATTTTATTTTAGTAAAATTAAACTAGCGTCTACGTTTTTTTGCTGCTTTACGCTTTGGGGCTGCTCTACGCTTTGGGGCTGCTTTCTTCTTGCCGCCACCTTTCTTCGCTGCT
>JACAFT010000026.1:0-12832 GCA_013378375.1 Nitrososphaerota archaeon | reverse complement strand
TTTTATTTAGACGTTTTGATCTGAGTGGTTCGGGGTATAAATCAAAATTATAGTTTAATTCTGGATACTTTTCACTTGTCCATTTTCTTTTTTCGTTTTTAAATTTTGTAAGTAATTTATTTTCTTTCTTTTTCCATGTTTCAATATCTTTCATTTCTTTTTGATGTTTTTCTAAAATCATTGTTACTAATTTACTTGTTACTGATGCTATATCAGCTCCAGTAAATCCATCTGTTAATTGAATAATCCTTGTCATATTTTCTTTTTTATTGATAAGTTTTCTTGTTTGTTTAGGCAATACATCTGTGTGTATTTTTATTATTTCTTTTATTGCATCTTTGTCTGGAATTCCCACATTGATAATTTTATCAAATCTTCCTCCTCTCATTATTGCAGGATCTATCATGTCTATTCTATTTGTGGCACCTATTACTATGACATCTTCTAATTCTTGAATTCCGTCTAATTCTGTTAATAATTGACTGACTAATTTTTGATCATGGTTTCCAGTTGTTTCTAATTGTCTACTGCCTGCAATAGAATCCATTTCATCTAAAAATATTATACATGGAGATGCTTGTCTTGCTCTTCTGAATATTTCTCTTATTCCTCTTTCAGATTCTCCTACCCATTTTGATACTATTTCTGGTCCTTTTACACTGATGAAATTTGCATCACTTGAAGTTGCAGCTGCTTGAGCTAATAATGTTTTTCCAGTTCCTGGAGGTCCATAAAGTAAGATTCCTTTTGGCAATGTTTTTCCTAATTTCTCAAAAATTGTTTTTATTCCTCTTTCTGATAATTCTCTAAATTTTAATGGATATTCAACTGACTGCTTTAGTTCTTCTTTTACTCGTGTTAATCCACCTATGTCATTCCATTGAACATTTGGAATTTCAATGAATACTTCTCGCATTGCAGATGGTGTTACTTCTTTCATTGCTTTTTGGAAATCTTCTTTAAGTATTCGTATTTCTTTTATTTCTTCATTCGTAAGTTTTTCTTGTCCTAATTGTATATTTGGTAATGTTCTGTTAATTGTTTTCATGGCTGCTTCTTTACATAGTCCTTCTAAATCAGCGCCTACAAAACCATGGGTCAGTGTTGAAATTTCTTGAACTAATTCTTCTCTGATAGTAGTATCTATATCACAACCACAATTTGGTTCGCCATCATGCATTGTACATAAAGGCATTCCTCGTATGTGTATTCTTAATATTTCTTCTCTGCCAATTTTATCTGGTACTTTAATTTCAATTTCTCGATCAAATCTTCCAGGTCGACGTAATGCAGGATCTATTGCATTAGGTCTATTTGTTGCAGCAATTACTATTACTTTTCCTCTTCCTTCTAATCCATCCATTAATGATAATAATTGACTAACAACTCGCCTTTCTACTTCTCCAGTAACTTCCTCTCTTTTTGGTGCAATTGAATCAATTTCATCAATAAATATTATTGATGGCGACTTTTCTTTTCCGTCTTTAAAAACCTCTCTGAGTCTTGCTTCTGATTCTCCATAAAATTTACTCATAATTTCTGGACCGCTAATACTCATAAAATGTGCGTCACTTTCTTTTGCAACTGCTTTAGCTCATAATGTTTTTCCAGTTCCTGGAGGTCCGTATAAAAGTATTCCTTTTGGAGCTTCAACTCCTAATTTTTCAAATATTTCTGGATGTCTTAATGGTAATTCAATCATTTCTCTAACTTTTACAATTTCTGATCTTAGTCCTCCAATATCTTCATAATTTATTTGAGGAACTTTAGTTATTGTTTCTCCTTTTTCAGCAATTTCAAATAAAGTTCTTTGTGTAATTAGAACAGCATCAGGGGATGAAGAAGTACCGCTCGTACTTATTCCTCTAACTCTGAAAGTTAATCTTCCTCCAAAATATGGAATCATGATACTGTCCCCTTCAGTTACTGGAACACTTTCTAAAGCATCTGCTAGATATCTTTCGTCAATTGGAGGTATGGCATCTTCTGGTTCAACAACTACTTTTTCTGCAGGTGGTGCTTTGATTTTTCTTATTGTTACTGTATCGCTTATTGCCATTCCTGCATTATTTCGTATTAATCCATCTATTCGTATTACTTCTCTTCCTTCATCTGAAGGATATAATGGCAAACATTTTGCAACTGTTGTTCGTTTACCTTTGATTTCAATTATATCACCAGTAGAAGCATCGAGTATGTCCATTGCCTCATAATCAATTCTAGCTACTCCTCTTCCTACATCTCGTGTATAGGCCTCTAAAACTTTTAATGTAACATTTTCTTCACTCAATTTTTTTCACCGCTATAACTAATATAATATTTACAATATTTAATACTAGTTACTCACTAAAAGTGAGTAAGTTTCATAATATAAAAATCCTTATTTGAAGATAAATTAATACATATAACAGTTATGGATCTTCCTGTTTTATCTGATACTCACAGAATCGCAGCTCTTGATAAAGATAATTGTTTTTCTAAAAAATGTAACCTCGAATGTATTAATTTTTGTCCTGTTAATAAAAGTGGAAGTGAATGCATTATACT
This sequence comes from Nitrososphaerota archaeon, assembly GCA_013378375.1. GTDB lineage: Archaea > Thermoproteota > Nitrososphaeria > Nitrososphaerales > UBA57 > UBA57. Next base: position 10,285 of record JACAFT010000026.1, on the reverse strand, counting down.
TGATTCTGATAATAAAGCACTAATTAGTGAATCTTTATGTAACGGCTGTGGAATATGTGTAAATAAATGTCCTTTCGATGCTATTACTATTGTCAATCTAGCTCATGAATTAGTTTATGATAAAATTCATCAATACGACGTTAATTCATTTCGTTTATATCGTTTACCAATACCTGTTCCAGGAAAAATTATTGGATTGGTTGGAAAAAACGGCGTTGGTAAAACTACTGCACTAAATATATTATCTGGAACATTAAAACCAAATTTAGGAAATTATAATACCGAAACATCTTGGGATGAAGTACTTGATCATTTTCATGGAACAGAAATGAAATCTTATTTTAAAAAAATTATTGATAAAAAACTTAGAATCTCTATTAAACCTCAAGCCGTATATAAATTAAAAGATTATTGGAAATCTGATAGTCTGTCTTTAATTAAAAATATGTCTGGCAATTCGTATTCTGATGATATTATTAATGATCTAAATCTTAATGATTGTCTTAATAAATCCGTTAATGATTTGAGTGGCGGTGAATTACAAAGATTGTCAATTGCAGCTGCTGCTGTAAAAGATGCAGACGTATATTTTTTCGACGAACCTTCTTCTTATAATGATGTATTTCAACGATTAGCTGTATCAAAAACTATACAAAAACTTGCCAATAAGGGAAAAAGTGTTATTCTGATTGAACATGATATAACTTTTCTTGATTATTTGAGTGATTTCATTCATATTCTGTATGGAGAGGCCGGTGCTTATGGAATTGTCTCGTCAGCACATCCTTCTAGAACTGGAATAAATAATTTAATAGATGGTTATTTGCCAAATGAAAATATAAGATTTCGTGATACAAAAATAACTTTTAATGCTTATTCTCCAAATGAATCTCTTGAAGAATTACCAGTTATTGTAAATTATGATGATTTTTCAAAAACATATGATCAGTTTACTCTTAAAGTTTCAGCAGGGGAGATTAAACAAGGACAAGTTTTAGGAGTAATTGGAGGTAATGCACTTGGCAAAACTACATTTATGAAAATACTTTCTAATGTTGAGAAATCTGACGAAAATAATATTGAAACTGATGTGAAAATATCCTATAAACCTCAATATTTGAATGCAGATTATGATGGCACTGTTAAAGATTTATTGTATTTACAAAATAATAAAATTGACGATCAAGTTATTCAAAATGAAATACTTCGTCCTTTATCCATTAATAAAATTTTTGAAAAAAATATGAAGACTTTAAGTGGAGGTGAATTACAAAAAGTAGCAATTACATTGTGTTTGATGAATGATGCAGATATTTATGCGTTAGATGAACCTTCTGCATTTATTGATGTTGATGATAGAATTGTTCTTGCTCGTGCTATTCAAAAATTTGTTAAAACTAATAATAAATCTGCGATTATTATAGACCATGACATTCAATTGATTGACATTCTTAGTGATTCTTTATTATTATTTACAGGTCAAAATGGAGTAAAAGGCTATGCATCAGCTCCTACAAATAAATTATTATCAATGAATGAATTCTTAAAAAGTCTTGAAATTACTTATCGTCGAGATATAGAATCTGGACGACCTAGAGTTAATAAATCTAACAGTCGTTTAGATAAAGAACAAAAAAGTAATAATCAATATTATTATCTAACAAAAATTGAATAATTATATTTTTGATTAATTATATGAAAATAAAAAATTTAACAAATAATGTAAAAGAATATCTTTCTGGTTTAGATATTATTGGAGAAATTGCAATAATTAAGATAAAAGAAATTTATATTCCACATAAGAATCAGATTGGTAATCTTGTAATTGATAACTTTCATAATATTAAATCTGTATTTTTACAAGAAAGTTCTGTTGAAGGAGAATATAGACTTAAAAAATTATCATATTTGTCTGGAATTAATAATTCTGTAACTTTATATCGAGAATCTGGATGTAATTTTCTTCTTGATGTAACTAAAGTATATTTTTCTCCTAGATTATCTAGTGAAAGATTACGAATTGCTAAATTAGTAAATTCTGATGAAAAAATACTTAATATGTTTGCCGGTGTAAGTCCTTTTTCAATTATTATTTCTAAATATAATAAAAATTGTCAAATTGTTGATATTGAGCTTAATCCTTCTGCTTGTATTTTTGCTAAGGAAAATTATTCATTAAATAAAATTAATAATATTGTGTCCATTTGTGGTGATTCAAAATCTATTATAAGAGAAAAATTTAACAACACATTTGATCGAATTCTTATGCCATTACCTGAAAATTCTATTGATTTTCTGGAAGATGCAATTTTCGCTATAAATAAAAATGGTGGATGGATTCATCTTTATTCTCATATTAATTGTAATTCAGATAATGTCTTAGAATATGCTTCTTCTATATTTGATAGTAAAATTTCTACTTATGGGGAAATAAAATTCTTACGTATTGTTAAGCATATAGGGCCTGGTTGGTATCAGATTGTTTTTGATATCAAAATAAATAAAAAATAGATTAATTAATGATATTTTCTTGTATTTTCTTACACATTAACAATGCATTTTCTCCATCTTTATAATAATTATTTAATATGACAGATGAATCAAATCCTAAATTTTTGTATAATTCTATTGCTGCATTATTATTTGTTCTAACTTCAAGATATGCTTCAGAACATTTTCTTGATTGCATCCCCCTTATTGCTTCTTCTAACAAACATTTTCCAATGCCCTTCCTTCTATGATTATCTAATACTGCAAATGATACAATGTGGCCTTTTTTAGCAAATCTCATCTTTTTTACTGTAGAAAATCCATGTTCAGTTCTACACATTATATATCCAATAATTTTATTATTTAATTCTGCTACTAAAAATGTTTCAGGAGAATCAATTAATAACTCAATAAAAAAACTATGTGAATAATGTTCAGGTAGTGTTTTAAGATTGATTGCAATAATTTCTGAAATATCCTTTGGTACTGCAAAACGTATGTTTATCTCGCCAATTTTCCTAGAAAGCATGTGTTGCAAATAATATAATTATTTTATTATTATTATTAAGTTTAACATAATTACAAATTATTCTGATTTTAACATAATATTGTTTCCTTGTAATATTACTGATATAAATGAAGATTTTCCTTTCCGTCTAATTATTGATTGTAATGCTTCATTTGCTTTATTATATGATCTAAATTTTAATCTATTTTCTAAATAATAATTTGGTAATGTTGATACAATGCTGATTGAAAAATTATTTATAATATTTTGTAAGTATATTATATTTTCTAATCCATTGACATATTCATTGTTTTGTAAAATATTTTTAATATTTATTTGATTTAAAAGATATTTTTTTAATGCTTGTGAACCAATACCGTCTGAACATTCTGCTAATAATGTGATATTTCCTTTATCATTGATCGTAGTATAATTATTCCATATACCATTAAGTGAATTTGTTAAATTTCTTCTAACATCATCACAACTGATTATACATGCGTCAAATTTCTTTTGTATTGGTTTAATATTATTCATTAAATAATCTATTGAATTATTATGTGCTTGATTTAATGTTCCAATTTCACAATTATTTATTCCATTATTATCTTCAATTATTTCAATTGATAATACATTGCTATATTTTTCATATTCATCTTCAATCATTGTACTTTTTTTTACCTTTTTCCCTGGTTCTGGTAAAAATATTTCTTCAGAATAAAATACATCTTTAATTAAATTTTCATTTGATACTTTCGCTAATGTAATTGGACCTCCTGTAAATCCAAATAATGGTTCAAATTTTGATTGAGAAATAAATATTATATTTTCATTTTTTATAAATTCATTTAATTCATTTTTTTGGAATTTATTTATTTGTTTAATTACAATATTTTTTTTTGAATTTTTAATAATATTATTATTAATTTTTATATTATTTGTGTTTTTAATTATTTTTATTTCATTAATTTTATTATTATTTTCAAATATTGATAGTAGTTTATTTACTATTGATATAGATCCTGGTGAATTACATTCATCTAATATTGTAATATTGTTTTTCATTGTTGTTAATTTTTCATAATTATTTAATTGTTCTACATCATACTTTGAATAATTATTTTCATATATCCCTGCTAAATTTTCAGATTTAATATCTATTGATACTTCTACTTCTCCATATGGAATCCAAACTTCTGGCAACTATATTTTTATGTTTATATTAATTATAAATATTCGATTTCATAACCCTTAAACACTGTAAAATATATCTGATAATCGGTGTTCTATATTTTGTTAACTCAAAATGAAAAAACTAATCTTATTGAGACCCTTTATTCTTGTAAATCATTTAATTTTGAAAAACATACTCTTAGTAGTGGTAAAATTAGTCCTTATTATATAGATCTTCGATTATTGCAAAGTGATATTCAATCATATAAATTTATAATTGACATATATCTCAAGTTGATTAATTTTGTTGGTGTTGATTCTTTTGATTATGTTTGTGGAGTTGCTTCTTCTGGTCTTGTTTTTTCAGCCCCTATTTCTTTAAAAATTGATAAACCCCATATTTATGTTCGTAAATCACAAAAAAAATATGGCCGTCAAAAAAATCTTGAAGGGTCTATTTCTAATAATTCAAGAATTTTATTAATTGATGATGTTTTTACTTCTGGATCTTCTTTATTAGAATCTATTGATATTATTTATGATTCTGGCGGTATTATTTCTAATGCAATTGTTTTGATTGATAGATTAGAAACTCATCATTCAATATTTTCTAAATCTAATGTGAATTTAATTAGTGCATTGTCTATTTTCGATATTGCAAATATTCTTAATTCTAGATCTCTTATTAGTTTAGAACAAAAAAATTTAATGTTAAATGAAATAAAAGTTTAGATCTTTTTATTTTTTTTCTTGACCTCATTAGTTAATAGTACTATGATTATTATTGTAATTATGTAGTAATTTGTTGGTGGTGTAATCCACATTGATAATTTTCCTATGTATGGTACGATTATTATTACTGTTCCAATATAATTATTTTCTTTTACTTTCCATCCATCAACATATGGATTGTTATCTCCTTTTGTTTTAATAATAGTTTCTGATCGTTCAGTATTTATTTCATGAACTCTATGAACAATTACTCTATTTTGATCTGTTGGTAATGTAAAAACAATTATATCTCCAATTATTAAATTATTAAAATAATTTTTTCCACTTACTACAATAATATCTCCAACTTCTAACACTGGTATCATACTTCCACTACTTACAACAAAAACCGGTGAATCTGTTTCTAATATTGTTGTTATTCCAATCCATAAACCTGATATTATTAATATGAAAGCAAGTAGTCCTTTTATTTGATTAAAATTATTATTTTGCATAATATTCATCTATTTAGTGTTAAATTATATTATGAAATTTATTACCAAAGAGCATTAGGTTTTTCATGATCTGTTTTTGATAGTTCTATTCTTTTTGAATTCTTACCCATCCATCTGACTGAAATTAGATTCATGATTTCTAAATGTAATAGTATCTTGTTAACATCTTTTTTACTAACTTCAACTCCAGAATCATTTAATGATTTTAATAATTCTACATCTGTTGTATTGTTTGTTTCACTGATTTTATCATAAATTATATTTTTTAATGGTAAGACCATGTAAATTCACTATTATTTTTGATATTTAAGACTATATGGTGTCTTTTTTTGATTTTATTAGATTTTCATTCCTTAATAATTCCAATATTGTGTTATAATTGGTTATATAATCATTAATTATTGGTTCTATTTTATTATTAATTATTGATTTTCTATTTGACTTCTGAGAGTTAAATTGATCTAATATATCATTAATCTCTTTTCGAATTATATTTTGTTTTTCAATATAATTTAATATATCCATATTTGTAATTTCAACATTTGGATATTCATTATTGGTGTCTTTTTCAACGATAGATAATTTTTCAACAATTCTTGATAATTCTGAAAAATTAGCTGCATGGGAAAATTCTTTAATAATTGATATTATGCTCTTATCAATTTCATGCAGAATCAATAAATTTCCCATATGTAATTAATAATTTACTAACAAAAATACATTATTATTATTGAAAATTCATTAAATTATGCATATTCAACTTCAACCTAAAGGTTGATTTTATTTTACATAACTTGACTTAAGTCAAATTTATTAATGATATTACATGGGAATTATGGGAATACTCAAAAGCAATTCCGACAACAAAGATGCCGAATTGAATTTCTATGACGTAAAAGGCAGACAAAAATTCAATTCTAGCAAATACAGCATTGTTGTAAAAAGTGGACGAAGATTTGCAGTTGCAAAGGCTCCATCAGGAATTGACGCATATAGAATACTAGGAAAAGCATAGATTAATAATTAATCAATTGCTTGACTGCCAGGTTATGGCTTTATGCCATAACTATTATTTTTTTAAATTCTTTCTAATTTTTCAATACCTAATAAATCTAATAATAATTCTAATGACATTTTAAATGAATGAACCAGACATAATCGTGAATTTTTTACATCAATATTATTTTCATGCAATACAGAACTTTTTTCATAAAATGAATTAAATTGATTGCAAAATGCATATGTAAATTTCGCAATACGCATTGGAGACATATTCAAAACCGCATCTTCAATTACGAGGTCAATTTTAGACATTGAATAAATCAAATCAATTTCATGTTGTAATTTTAAGAATTTAGACACATTTTTGTTTAATTTAGGTGTAGTTTTTGCTTTTTCTAAAATTCTTGACGCTCTTGCATATGTATATAATAAATATGGTCCAGTTTCTCCATCTAAACGTAATGAATTATTTAAATCAAAAGTAATCATTTTATCAAGATCATTTTTTAATAATTCATATCTAAATGCTGAAATTGCAATTTTTTCTGATGTGCTATTTATCCAATCATTAGTTTCATTAGAATTTCTTAATTTTGTTTCTTCAAAAACTCTTGTTTTAATTTTATCTAATGCATTGTCTACATTTATGTAATTTCCTTTTCTTCCTGACATTTGAATATTTTTTTTATCATTAATTTCTAATCCAAGCATTATTGCTGTATCTCTACTTAATGAAACAACTTCATAACTTAGATGTTCATAAAATGTATTCTTATTATCATTTAATTTATTCAATATTTCTTTAATTATTTTCTGTAATCTATTTTGTCTTGCATCAATTATTGTAATTGCTTTAGAATTATTATTTAATAAAATATTATTTTTAGTTTTTTCTTGAGTGGTTGATAATATATTATTTTCATTATCTAATTTTATATAATTGAATATTTCATCTAATATTCCAATCTTCCATGCAGCTAGAACTATGTCTTTTGCTATGTATGTAGACGTTCCATCACTTCTAATAATAACTTTATCCGTTTCATTTTTAAATGAAGTTTTTATTATCCATGTTCCTTTTAATTTTCCTTCTTTTTCATATTTTATTATTTTATTTTCCTTCATTTTTTCAAATATTTTATTCCATCCATCTGAAAAAATAATATCCGATTCAAATACTAGTACATCATATTTTGCTCTTAGTCTTTTTGCTGTTTTTAACTGCCCTTCTAATATTTTACGTGTAATTTTTTTCGCATATTCTCGTATTTCTGATTTTTTTTCTAATTCTTTTAATATGAATTTTCTTTTTTCAATTAATTCACTATTGGTTTCATATAATTGGTTTATTTTTATATATATTTCATCTCCAGCATATTCATCAAATTTTATTTTTTCTTCTGGTTTTTCATTAAATCCTCCATATTTTAGTCCTACAATTATATCTGCAACCTGTAATCCTGAATCATCAACGTAATTCATTATTGTAATATTATGTCCAGTGTATTCCATCATTCTTCCTAGCGTATCTCCTATGAATAAATTTCTTGCATGTCCGATATGTAGTGCTTTATTTGGATTTACACTTGTATGTTCTATGATTATTTTTTCTCCTTTTCCAATATTTAGTGATTCTTTTATGTTTTTGTCACTTTTACTCAATACTTCGTAAAATAAGTTATTATGATCAATTTTAAAATTCAAATATCCTGGTTTTGAAATACTTACATTTATTGCGTTACTAAATTTAATATTTTTTCCAATATTATTTGCTATATCAATTGGATTTTTTTTAATTATTCTTGATAATATGAATGGTATGTTAGTATAGAGTTGTCCAAATTCAGGATTTGCAATTTCTTTAATTTGATATTCTATTTTTGGATATTTATTATCATTTAGAACTCTATCAATTTCATCTTTGATTATGGTTTTGTATTTTCTTAATATCAATTTTCTACATCATCTATATTCTTTTTAAGAAATTTATCTGCTACGTGTTTAAAAGCTTCTATTGCTCCTTTTGCCCTATTATTTTTTGTTATAAAGTCTGCTTTTTCTTTTACATTGCTTTCTGCATGATTCATTGTAATTGAATATCCACATATATCAAATAATGGTATGTCTGTATTGCTATCTCCTATTGCAATGCAGTCATCTAAATTAATATTATATTTATTAGTAATATGATTAAATCCTTTTGCTTTATTAATTCCTTTTTCTGTAATATGATAAGAGTATTTACTATCCGTTAAATCAACATCAATGTTTTCATTTTTTATTATATTTATTGCATCATTCAAATCAAATGTTCGTTTTAATACTACTTCTGTTAATCTTGGAATTGTTATTAATTCTTCGATATTTATTTTTTTAGATATTAATTCAAATGCTTTTAGAGGATTTTTTATATTGGCCAATTTTATAATATTTGATGGAGAATTTTCTATTACAACTCCTCCATTTTCACCTACAACTATTGTTTTCAATCCACTATGCTTTGCTAAAAAATACATTTCATAGGCTGTTCTTCCACTTACCATAAATACATCTATTCCCATTCTTTGGATCATTGTGGCGCACCATAATGCATCTAAGTTAATTATATGATTCTCATCAGTTAATGTGCCGTCAAAATCTAATGCAATGTATTTCATATAATGGATTTTATCTATCTCTGATTCTTAAACTTGTTTTTTTATATTGAAAAACTATGTATATCTTATTTGTTAATATTAAATTATTTATGTTTAAAGATCGAAATCATGCTGGTATTGAATTAGCTAAGAAATTTTTAGATAATTATTCAAATCCACTTATTTATGCAATTCCTCGAGGAGGTATAGAAATTGGGTTCCATATAGCTAAAAAATATAATTGCTCATTACGAATAATTAATTCAAAAAAATTAGGCGCTCCAAATAATCCTGAATTGGCAATTGGAGCTGTTTCTCAAAATGGAATAGTTTGGCTTGATCATAATTTAATTGATTCACTTAATATATCTAAATTATATATTAAAAATGAAATTCAGAACCAATTATTCGAATTATCTTCTCGTAATGATATTTATAAAAAATTTAGTTTTGATGAAAATATATCAAATCATGATGTTATAGTTGTCGATGATGGTGTTGCAACAGGTTATACTATGAAATCTTCAGTATTTCTATTAAAAAAATATAATCCTAAAAATATTATTATTGCAACTCCAATTATTGCATATGATACAAAATTTGAATTTGATAAATTGGTAGATGATATTATTTCATTAGATGTTTCATCTACTATGTTATCAATTGGAAGTTTTTATGAAGATTTTTCTCAATTGACTCATGAATATGTTATTACGTTATTAGAAAAATCTCTTAAAAATTAATTAACGTAATTTTCATTATTACCTCTTCAAATCTTACTTCTTTTGGGTCTATGTGGTTGTTGTATATTCCTTTGGTAATATAACATGTTTTACTCATATCGTTTGAACATACCACTGTGTCTATTACTTGATGGCCTATTGCCTGTTCGGAATCAAATATTCTTTTTCCATTGAATATAATCATATCTCCTTTGTTTATTTCAGAGGGATCTAGACATTTTGATTTTATTCCTATTGTGATTGTATCTTTGTAGATTACTGGTCGCATTGATCCTGTTCCATTGAACCTGGCCCAGATCATACAATCTTTTACGTCTTTAAATGGAATAATTAACGATTGTATTGAAACCATACAGTTCCCTAAACAACTTCCTCCTCCTGGATCATTATACCTGTAGCCAAAATTATTTCTTGGAGATAATTCCTTATGTTCTTCCCAAATTTTCCATATATTGTTAATTTCATTCAAATCTTCATCTTTTTGACTGATTTTTGTTTCTAATTTAA
>JACAFT010000025.1:0-13669 GCA_013378375.1 Nitrososphaerota archaeon | reverse complement strand
GGGGCTTCGTCTTTAGTGTATTCTATAATCTTAAAGAACCAACCATCAAGCACATCTGTATCGAAACCAGTCGTTGATTCTTCAATAATTGAGGTTAGGTGCTGTAACGATTTGTCATTTATATCCATATTGTATATAAGACGAATCTAATCTTAATGTTCTGAGGTAATTATTTATTCACCCTTGGCTTTAACTTCCTTAATGCAAGCAGTGAATCTTGAGGACGAACTAAATCTAAAGGAAATAGAGAAAATTACTAGGAAATATTGGGAAGATGTAGAAATCAAGAAATATATCGCGGAAAAGTACTCTAACAACGAAACAGTAGCTTTTGTTGAAGGTCCTCCTACTCTTAATGGCAAACCACATATAGGTCATATCCGTGGCAGGATAATCAAAGATATATGGTATCGATTTAATGTTCTCAATGATCGTAATGTAATATTTCGTGGTGGCTGGGATACCCAGGGACTTCCTGTTGAATTACAAGCAGAAAAAGAATTAGGACTGACAGGTAGTAAAGCAGAAAATCTTAAAAAAATTGGTGAAGAAACTCTTATCCAATCGTGTAAGGATCTTGTACTGAATAATTATGAAACATGGAAAGAATCTGACAAACTTCTTGGACTATCACTTGATCATGATAAAGCGTATTGGACATACAAAGACGATTACATTGAAAGAGAATGGAAATATCTTGAAAAAGCTTGGACAAATGGTGTGCTGGAGGAATTAGAATCCGTAGTTCCATATTGCCCTAGTTGTCAAACATCTCTTAGTCATGCTGAAGTATCACAAGGATATGAAACTGTTGAGGATCCATCATTATATTATAAAGTAAAATTAGTTGACGAAGATGTATACATTGTTCTCTGGACAACTATGCCTTTTACCGTAGTTACAGATATGCTGACTGGTGTAAAACCTGAATCAATTTATTCCTATGTGAAGATTGAAAATGAAATATGGATAATTGCCAACGAACGACTAGATGATTTGTTGGACGTATTTCATATTGACAATTATGAAATATTGAAAGAAGTAAAAGGAGACTCATTAGAAGGTAAAAAATATATTCATCCACTTGCTGAAAAATATATTCCCGAATTACACAAACTTTCTGATCAACATGGTGTTCATACTATAGTATCTGAAGATTTTGTCGACTTAACAACTGGAACCGGATTAGTTCATATTTCCCCTGCAAATGGTGAAATTGACTTTGAAATAGGAAAGAAAAGAAAACTTCCATTATATAATCCAATTAATGATCAAGCATGTTTTAATGAAAAATCTGGTGAATTCAATGGACTGTTTGTACGGGACGCAAACGAATTAGTATTTGATTTATTGAAAAAAGAAAAATCATTAGTAAAATTAGGTCGGCTTAAACATGAATATCCTTTATGTTGGAGATCTGGCCATCGATTATTGTGGGTTGCTCGACGCGCATATTTTTATCGAGTTGATAAGTTGGGTGATAAAGCTATTGAGGCTGCAGAATCTGTAGAATATTTTTTTGTTCAAAACCGAAATAGATTTATTGAAATTATTAAAGAAAAGAGGCCTTGGTGTATATCTAGAGAAAGAGTCTGGGGAACTCCACTTCCAATTTGGAAATGTAATTCATGTTCACATAAAATTGGTCTGTTTTCAAGAAAAGCGATTATTGATAATGCAATAGAACTTCCAGATGGGGAGAATTTTGAATTACATAAACCCTGGATGGATAGAATATTGATTAATTGTCCAAAGTGCAATAATATATGTCATAGAGAATTATTTGTTCTTGATACTTGGCATAATAGTGGAGCTGCTCCTTATGCTTCTCTATCTGACAGAGAGTATGATGAATTTATTCCTGCAACATTTCTTACAGAAGGAATTGATCAAACTCGTGGCTGGGCTTATACTCTTTTAATTGAAAATGTCATTATGCAAAACTCTAGTATATCTCCTTATAAGGGATTTTTATTTCAAGGTCACATTCTTGACGAAAAAGGAAATAAAATGAGTAAAAGATTAGGAAATATTGTTGAAGGTTATAAAACACTTAATGAAAATTCCGTAGATCTTTTAAGATTTTATCTTATGAGGAAAGCAGATCCTGCCAAAAGCCTTAACTTTAGTTTTGAAGAGATGAATGCAAGACCGTATCAAGTAATTAGTACGTTATTTAATCTTCATAAATATCTCAAACAAAATGGTGATTATGATAATTTTGATAAAGAAAAACATACTTTGGATTGGGCGATTAACCAAAAACTATTATCTTCTCCAGATTATTGGATATTGTCTAAATTACAAAATTTAGTATGTAATATTACTGATATGTTTATAGACTCTAATTTTGATGTTGTGACAAAATTAATTGACGATTTTACAATTGAAAGTTTTAGTCAAATCTATTTACCTATGGTTAGAAATGAAATTTGGAATGACGATGAATCACAATTGAATAGGCGTTTATCTATCTATTCAATAATATATCATATTCTTTACAATCTTAACATATTATTACATCCAATATCTCCATTTATTACTGAATATCTATTTCATTCGATGTTTGGAAATAAGCCAATTCTTGAGCAAAAATGGCCTCAAAGTAATGATAATTTACTTAATAATAATCTAGAAGGTGAATTTAAATCATTACAAATTATAATTTCACAAAGCAATTCTGCTAGAATGAAAGGTAAATTAAAACGTAGATGGCCATTGAAATCTGCATTAGTTTATTCAGACGATCAATCATCATCTAATTTAATAACTCATAAAGAATTATTGCAAACATTTTGTAATGTTCGTGAAGTACTTTTTTTGGAAGATATTGAGCAATTACCTGTCAAATTATCAATTTCTCCAAATTATGAAATATTAGGTAAAAAATTAAAAGCAGATATTAATGAATTTCGAATTATTATAAAAAAACAAAATGCACTGAATTTGTTCAAACATTTTATTAATCATGAATCATTTGACCTTAAAATTAATAATAATAATTATAATATATTGAAAAGTGAAATAAAATTCCAATTTGATGCAAATGATGATTATGTTTTATCTGCAAAAGCAGGATTCATTGTAATTCTTCCAAAAAATCGTGATTCCGATTTATTTATTGAAGGCTATCTTCGCGATTTAGCAAGGAGAATACAATCAGAACGTAAAGCATTAGGTCTCAATCCTTCTGAAATTTTAAATAATACATTGATTTATGGTATTGATTCTGATACTAAGAAATTGTTAATATCTAAATTATCTGAATTAAAATATTTAATTCGAACTAAAAATGTTGAAATTGTTGATAATGTTTCATCTGAACATAATTGGTCAGAAATTAATATAGATGGTAATTCATTAAAAATTGCTATTGAACACTCTTAATTCCAAGAATTTTTTTTAGTAACATTTTAATTTTTATTGACTTTAGTGATATGATTTTTACTATAAAATTAAAATCTTGTTCATTAAATGTTTTTGTTTGCCGTAATATTGCAATGTAGATAATTATTCCTACTGGAATCAAAATAAATAATAATAAAATGTTTGAAATATAATTATAAAATCCTTGGTATAAGCTAAATAAAATTACAGACATTATTATTGAACCTAATAATGAATTAATAATTGCTTGTTTATCATATTCCATATCTCCTAATTTGAATGATTTATAACTAATTAGGATGGCTGTGATTAATACCATTGATGCTCTTCCTATTGCTAGGGATGATACATTTGTATTTCCTGTATAGGTTTGTGATGCTAATATTATGAAAATAAATACAAATAATCCTACAATATTTGAAAACATTATCCATCTGGTTTTTCTTTTTACAAATAATTGACTATTGTATATTGAAGAAAATGTTGTTAATCCAATTGCAATAGAGATTATTGCTGCAGGAATGGCACTTGCGGTATATTGTTCTCCAAAAATTAATGTCAAGGGTATTGAAAGTGAAGCGATCATAAATGCTGCAGGCATTCCAATAAAAGAAATATATCTAGTATATAATTTTGATAAATTTTTGAATTCTTTAATTTTATTTAATGAGTTTAGTGCAGCTAAATTGGGAGTTATAGCTGTTGCAAGTGCATTTGGCGCATATGCCCCAATCGTTGACGCAGCAATTGCAATAGTATAAATTCCTAATTCTGGAAGACCTAAATTAATTAAAGCGAAAATTCTATCAATTTGTGTAACACTGAAAATAATTAATGATGATATTAATATTGGAAATGAATAATCAATTATTTCATTAATATCAACTGGTTGTTTCTTACCTTTTAATTTATTATAACATAATGGTAATGAAATAATTGAAAATACTAAATCTCCTATAAAATAACCAAATAATACTCCTGTTATTCCAAATCCTAATATGGCAAAAACTGCGGCGAGTGTATATCTAATAATTATTGATACGACTTGTATTAATCCTGCTTTATAACTATCTCCAATTGCTACCATTCCTCCAAATAAAAATTGATTTAATGAAAAGAAAAATATTTGAATTAATGCAATAAATATTATTGGATTTGTTATTGTGCCATTAAAAAAACTTTGATTAATTATTTGAATATTGATAAAAATTATAATAAGTATGGATATTGAAATTATTATTGTTAAAAATAATGAATATTTAAAGATTGTATTGGCTTTTCCTTTATTCCCAGATGCAATAAAATCTGGTATGAATTTTGTTATTGCATGTGGTAATGGTAATGGTGACATAATTGGTATTGGTAGACAAAATGTAGCTAATGTTGCAATTAGATACATTAAAATCTGAAATCCAAAAATTATTCCAATATTGGTAATAGACAGAGTATTTGTAAGAACAACAAAATGTCCAGTTATTACAAATAATGCAATTAAATTAGACAAATATAATGATGCAGCACCTTTTGCTGTATTTTTATGCATCATTATCTGGCGTCCTTTTCAGTAAATTTATAGATTCTACCATCAAATGATAATATATAGACCTCGCCATTTTCATCTTGTCCTAGTGATGGTATTTGAAATGGTCCTTTTAGTAATCTTTCTTTTGTGTATTGTTCATCTAATGTATCTATTGCCCAAATATGTCCACTACAGAAATCTGTAAATATATATTTATTTTTCAAGCTATCAATTTTTCCATGATATACATAACCACCAGTTACAGAACATCCTTCATTGTGTGAATATTCGACAATTGGCATTATGAGATTTTCTTTATTACAAACTTCATTCTTGAAACAATTATTTCCTTCCATTATATTCCATCCATAGTTTCCACCTTTCTCAATTATGTTTATTTCTTCAAAATTATCCTGTCCGACATCTCCAACAAATAATTTTCCAGTTTTTATATCAAAACTCATTCGCCAAGGGTTTCTTAGACCATAGGCCCATATTTCATCTTTAAAATTATCATTATCAATAAATGGATTATCATTAGGAATTTGATAAAGACTATTTTCAGAAGATTTACTAACATCTATTCTTAATATTGAACCTAATAATGTATTTCCATTTTGCCCATTCAAAAATGGATCTCCTCCTGATCCTCCATCACCTAATGCAATATACAAATACCCATCTGGTCCAAAATCTATACTTCCTCCATTATGATTTGAATATGGTTGTTCAATTTGTAGTATTTTTAATTCAGTATTGAATCTTGATTCAACATTATTTATGCTTTCGAATCTCGAAATTATAGAAGTACCATCAAAATCTGTATAATATATGTAGAAATACCCATTATTAACATAATTCGGATCAAAAGTAAACCCAAGAAGTCCTCTCTCTCCAGGTAATCCTTGATCAATTTTATCTCGTATATCTATAAATAGTGATATATTGTTTGAATCTTTTTCAATGGAAAATATAATCCCTTCTCTTGTTGCAACAAAAATTCTTCCTGATTCATCATTTGCTGTTGTTAAATAAATCATATTACCAACTTCAATATTTGGAAATGCAATCTCTAATTCTATATTTACATCATTAATTTCAATTGAATCATTCGGTAGATTATTTTCATCATCTATAACATCAAAAAATTTACAGGCAACAGGAGTAATTGAACAGGCAAGATAATCAACCGGAATATTTAAAACTAAAAATATTGATAATATAATTATACTTGCAAATATTATTGTTTTTTTTGTAGTCATTAATTCAAATATCTCCGTAAGTTTTCTGATTTATGCGCCAATTCTAACCAATCAATATTATTTGTTGATCTAATATTATTATCTATTATGTTATTTATTTCATCCACAATATTATCTACACTCTGATTTGAAACATTTATTTCATATGTATTATTATCTCCATATCTCATAATACTTTCATAACAAATGGTTCCAATTAATTCAGATACAATATTATCCTTAATTTTTGATTCTTCATAATTTCTTAATTTATACCTATTTATTAATATATTGGGCTCACATCTTAATACAAATATTTTCCATAATGACTCTTTTTTAATTAATTCAGGTAATAGATGCCCAATTATTATGTATTTCTTTCCTTCAATTTTTTGTTTTATTGCATTTTCTATTTGACTGATGTCACTAATTATTAATTGATCTTTTTCATATTGTCCATATTTGTTTTCAATAATGAATTTATTTATATCAAATAGATCCATGCTTATTTTTTCTGATAATTTACTGGCAATTGTTTTTTTGCCTGTTCCAGGATTTCCAGTAATTCCAATTGAATCCATATAGAAATTAAAGCAATATTAATTCTATTAAATATGTTATGTGCTCCGGACGGGATTTGAACCCGTGTCGGCGGATCGAGAATCCGTCATCCTTGACCATTAATATATTTGGCCGAGCTAGACGACCGGAGCATCAATACTAGAATTAATTGTTTATTATTATTATTTGCGAAAAATATTACAAGTTGATTAATTTTTTTTAATTTCTTTTACAGCTAATTTGATATCGGATGATTTTACTGTTTTTCGACCTGCATGTTTTGCATAGATTAATGCTTGTTCAGCAATTTGTGCGCCAAATTCTTCTAATACAGTTCTTAATTCTTCTGCGGCATCATCTCCAACTCTTTCTGCTCCTGTTTTTTTAATTATCCTGTATACTGCGGCTAATCCGAATTCTAAATCACTCATTGCGTTATAAAAACTTAATATTGCTTGAATTTAACCATTTTTAGGGTAATTGACTGTGGAATCGACAATGATATCAAATATAGATGAATTTCAACTGGTTGATTCACATATTCATTTATCTGCGTCTGAATTTGATTTAATTCGTAAAGAATTGTGTTATTATCTGAAAATAACTAAAACATTGGCGTTTAATGTATCTGAAACTTTACAATCTTCTATGAATACTCTTGAAGTATCAACGCCAAATATGCTTTCTTTTGTCGGAATTCATCCTAAATATTCTATTAATTCAAATCTTGATGATTTTATGAGTTTTTTTAAATCAAATCAGAAAAATATAGACGGTATAGGAGAAATTGGTTTAGATAAGACTTATGTAAAAGAAGGAATTGATTTCAATAATCAAGTTGTTGTCTTTAAATTTATGTTAGAATTGGCTGAAAAATTTAATTTACCTGTTTCTATTCATTCTAGAGATGCAACTCAAGAAGTATTAGATATTTTATCATCTTATGATATAAAATGTATAATGTTACATTGGTTTTCAGGAACTGAAATTCAATTAAAACAAATAAATAATTCAGATAAACTAATATCATTTGGCCCAGCTTTAGTTTATTCAAAATCAATGCAAAGATTAGCAAAAAGTGCAAATCCAGATCTTACAATTACTGAAACTGATGGTCCAGTATATTTTTCTGCGTGCTATCAGGGAAAAATGGCCGAACCGTGTTTTATTCCAAGTATAATAAATACTTTGAGTAGTCTCTGGAATATTCCATTTGATGATGTTGGTACTAAAATTATCAATAATTTAAAAAAATATATAGTTGTAAATAATAAATAACTATATTGAAACGTGTATGGAGAATATCTAGTCAGCTTCTAGAGAATCATAAGAAGTTCTTTACTGAGGATTATGAAGAAAATAAAAAATTATTACTAGAAGTCTCAGAAATTAATTCTAAAAAACTACGAAATCAAATAGCAGGACATATAACAAAAACTGTTCGTCAAACTAATAAAGAAAATAAATAATTTTATTAATAATTACAATATTATAAACATAATGAATAATGTTAAATTATTTGGAAATATATCCAAAATAAATAATAAAAATAACTTAACTGTTGATTTTAAAAATCTAAACATTTATGAAATGTTGGATAAACTTTCAGAAATTCTAAATCTTGAAAAATCATTTCTAAATAATGAAAATCTCTTAATCGCAATAAATAATGTTGAGATATCAGCTTTAAATGAAAAGAAAACAATAATTGAAACGGGTGATTTGATATCAATAATTTCGATAAATCATGGCGGATAAATTTACATAAAATATCAAATAATGAATCGTGTTTAATATTTTATATTAAATCTCGTCCTTCAAAAACAATTTTGGATAAATTAAGAAATAATTATTCTAAAGTAAAAATTCAATTTATAAATCCAGACATATTGATAAATTTAGAACATTTAATTTATGCAGTTAAACAGTCCGATTTTGCAAAAAAACGTAACCTGCTTGGGGCAAAAACCATTGAAATGGATATATTGCTAAGACTTTCTGCAACTGATCAAATTAAGGAAGCTATAAAATATTCAGGTATTTCTTCAAAAAATAAATCATTTATAATTTTAGCTATAGGAAAAATCCAATCATTAAAAGAATTAAATTATTGGGTTTCTGATAATTTGAATCCTTCATATGATTTTCAAATTAATAATAATAATTTATTAACAAATAAAAAAATTAATCTTCAGAAACATAATCATGCTTTAGAATTATTAAGTTATTCTACAGCAATTATTGCGATTAGATCTACTAATTTAACTGATAGTTAATTATTATATACATTAATATCCTTTATTCATTTGAAAATATATGAAAAAATATAAAACTCCAACTTTGGTAATTAATTTAAAAAATTACGATGAAATTTATTCTAATTATTCTATTGATATTTCTAAAATTTCTGAATCTATTGCTAATGAAACTTCTGTTGAAATTATTGTTTGTCCGCCAAATCCTGTATTATACAAAGTAATTGATAGTGTAAATATTCCCATATATGCACAACATGTTGATGATGCAAAAATTGGTAGTTCAACAGGTTCAATAGTTCCTGAATTATTAAAATCAATTAATTGTCCTGGCTCATTAATAAATCATTCAGAAAAACGAATCCCATTAGAAGAGATTGAAAAATTAATTATGAGATTTCGCGATCTTGAATTAACATCTTTAGTTTGCGCACAATCTATTGATGAAGTAGAATCAATTGCTAAATTAAAACCTGATATTATTGCAATTGAACCTCCTGAATTAATTGGTTCTGGTAGAGCTGTATCTAAAGTAAATCCAAAAATTATTTCTGATTCTGTTGATACAGTAAAATCAATTACAAGTGAAGTTGATGTATTATGTGGTGCAGGTATTATGACCGGTGAAGATGTTTCAATTGCTTTAGAATTAGGTTCTAAAGGAATTCTTATTGCAAGTGGAATAATTAAATCAAATAATTGGAAAAATAAAATTATTGAATTATCTGAACCAATGATTTCAAAATAACATTAAATTCTGATTAAATCTTTTTGACCATTAGGCGAATCTATATCGTATCATGGTTAATAAAAAAAACCATTACGTATATTGATATAATATGTCACAATTTTCAACAAAATGGAATAATAACCGCGGTCCTGGATTAAGTGACAGAGTTAAAGAAGTAATCAAACCCGAAGGTCCTGTAAAACCCAAACTTGAACAAGCAGTACGACAAATTAAAACACAAATAACTAAACTCGATCAGACAAGTCTAAAATTAAAATCAAGAGATTCAGCCATATTCAATAGTGTTGTTTCAGCAATTCAAAAACACGATATGCCTCATGCAACTGTTTATGCAAATGAATTAAATGAAGTACGAAAAATGAATAAAATGGTAACACAATCAAAACTTGCATTAGAACAAATCGCATTGAGATTAAATACAGTTTCAGAATTAGGAGATGTTGTCGTAACATTAACTCCTGCAATGGGCGTAATAAAAGATATTCAATCAGGAGTAATGAACATATTACCGGAAGCCGAACATGAAATCAGTGAAATCAGTGGTTTACTAAGTGGAATATTAGTTGATGCAGGTCAAATTGGAGGACATAACATTAATTTTGAATCATCTACTGAAGAATCACGTCAAATTATGGAAGAAGCATCATCTGTTGCAGAACAAAAAATGAAAGAACAATTCCCAGATCTACCTCAAACAAACACTTCATTACCCGCGGAGAAGAATAAATTAGAAAGACTTTTCGAGTGACAGAATATAATCTGTCACTTGTATTTTTTAAATATATGTATTATTTGGGTGAAAAAATGTTCGAATTAATTAAACTAAATATAACAAATTTAAAAAATCAAAATAAAATAAATAATTCTCTTAAAATATTAATTAAACAACAAAAATCCATTACTATATCAAAAAATAAATTAAATCAACGATCAAAAAAAATAAAATTATTGTATACTGAATCAAAATCAAAAGGGGATGAAGCTTCATATTCAGTTTATAGGAATGAATATGAAGAAATAATAAAATTATCTGAAAACATAAGAATTAGTGAATTATCTATTATGCGTGCGATTGGAAGAATGGAAACATTAAAAGACATACACTCTATAAGCAATTCTCTTAATTTAGCAGTTCAAGAATGTAAAAATATGGAAAAATCAATATCCGAAATAATACCAACAATAAATCAACAAATATTAGATTTAGATACTTCGGTAAATAATTCATTAAATCTTCCCGATTTATTAAATAATGAATTAATTAAGACTAATTCATCTGTTGAAAATAAAATAATTGAACCTATATTGAGAAAGTTGGAAAATAAGGGTGAAAATTTTGAGTCAATTGTGAAAAATAATCGAAGCATCCCTATAGTTAATAAAATAACACAGAATTATGTGGGTGCTAATGAATTGAATTTTAAAGAATATTCAGTTAATAATAATGATAAAAACTTAGAAGAAAAAATTAATAATTATATTAAAGAAAAACGTGGTGCCTTTGATGTTGTCGACGCTGCAAACGAATTAGGTCTTCCTGTCGAAATTATTGAATCTACCGCAATGACATTAAAAAATCAAGGAAAAATAAAAACATCCAGGTAGATATATAATGAGTTCTGCACCAAATGTTCTTCAAACAACTGCACAAAAATATGCAAGTGAAGCAATTAAATTTGATTCACAAGGTGCTCGGGGGACTGCAATACAAATGTACCAAAAATCAATTGAATCCTTGATAAAATTAGCTAAACTATATCCTAATGATCCATATACAAAAAATTATATCAAAATTGCAAAAGCATATCAAGAAAGAATAAATGCATTACAAGATAAGAATGATATTCCTTCAAATAACGAATCAAATAATTCAACACAAACAAATAATCAAACTGGAATAGTCGAACCATTAAAATCATCTTATGATGATGTTATATTACAAGAAAAACCTGATGTAAAATGGAGTGAAATTGTTGGATTGAATGATGCGAAAAAAGCATTAAGAGAATCAATTACATTTCCATCTATGCGTCCTGATTTATTTCCATTAGGATGGCCACGGGGAATTTTATTATATGGACCTCCTGGTACGGGGAAGACATTATTGGCAGCGGCAGTAGCAGCTGATATTGACGGTTATTTCATGAATGTAGATGCATCTACAATTATGTCTAAATGGCTTGGCGAAGCTGAACAAAATGTTTCAAAGTTATTCAAATCTGCAAAAAGTATGTTAGAAGAAGGTAGTGCTTCTGTTGTAATTTTTATTGACGAAGTTGATTCACTGTTTGGAAAAAGAGATCAAGAAATCGGTGGAGAATCACGTGTCCGGAATCAATTTTTAAAAGAAATGGACGGAATTGATGATAAAGGCAAACATTTGCCATTATATGTGATTGGAGCAACTAACAAACCTTGGTCTTTGGATTGGCCATTTTTACGTAGATTCCAAAAACGTATTTATGTTAATTTACCAAATCTCGACGCACGTACTGAAATGCTCGAATTATATACATCCTCGTTAAAAATAAATAATTACATTAAATTATCTGATTTGGCGTATTCTTTTGATGGATATTCTGGAAGTGATATTCGTGACGTATGTCAGTCTGCACAATTAAAAGTTGTTTCAGAATTATTTGAGTTAGGAGCTCCTGATGAGAGTCAACAACCTAAAGAAATTACTATAGATGATTTTACACAAATATTAGAACGTAGAAAACCTAGTGTATCTTCTGAAATGTTACGTGCTTATTCTACTTGGTCAGATAATTATAAAGCATTATAATTAAGGATCTAATCTATCCTGATCTCTTGGGTATAATATTACTTCTCTAATATTTTTTCTATTACAAAGTACCATCATTAATCTATCAAATCCTAAACCTAAACCTGAATGTGGAGGCATTCCCCAATCAAATGTTTGTAAATGAGAACTGAAATTTTTTAACTCTAATCCTGATTCTAACAAACTTTTTTCCAATTGTAATCTATTATGTATTCTTACTCCTCCAGATGATAATTCAATATTGCCAAATTGTAAATCAAATGATTGACTTAATGACGAATCGTCATAACTTGCAATATAAAATGGTTTAATATCTTTTGGCCAATCAGTAATAAAATAAAAAGAATCAAATTTTTGTCCCAAAATTGATAAATCATGTTCAGTAATATCTTCACCGTATTCTTTTGAATGCCCTAATTTGTTAAATTCATCTATAACATTATCATAAGTTAATTTTTGAAAAGTAGTTAGAAATCGTTCTAAATTTAAATTTAAAGCAGCTAATTCATCCTTTGAATTTTTTAATAATTCTTTAATAATAAATTTAATTAATTCTTCACATAAATTCATCGTTTCATTATTATCTTTATTTGACCATTCAAAATCTACACTCAAAAATTCATTTAAATGTCTAGTTGTATGAGATTTTTCAGCTCTAAAATAATGTGATATTTCATATACTCTTTCAAATGCAATCATTAATTGTTCTTTATATAATTGTGGGCTTTGAGCTAAAAAACCAACTTTATCGAAATATTTTGTTTGAAATAATGTTGCACCTCCTTCTGCACCTTGCGATAAAATTTTTGGAGTATTAATTTCAATGAAATTATTTTCTATAAAAAATTGTCTTATATTATTTAATACTTGATTTCGAATTTTAAATAATAATCTAATTTCTGGTTTTCTTAGTGCAAGTGGTCTATAATCAAGATTTATATCTAAACCTGAATCAACTCGACCTGTAGGATCTAATGGCAATGGATGAATTGATTTATTTATTATTTTGATATTTTCAACAACTAATTCAGTTATATTATTTTTTTCATTATGAACTAATTTTCCAATAACATCAATTGTACTTTGTCTTGGAATAGTTTGAATATTTGTCCATACATCACTTGAAATAAGATTTTTTTTGATTACCAATTGTAATTTTCCGGT
>JACAFT010000024.1:0-15137 GCA_013378375.1 Nitrososphaerota archaeon | reverse complement strand
TAATTGTTCTACATTAATTGTTTCTGCTAAAGAACAACCAGCTTCTAAATCAGGAATTAATATTGTTTTTTTAGGGGCTAAAATTGATACTGTTTCTGCCATGAAATGAACTCCACAAAACACAATCAAATTATTGTCGGCATTTCGAGCTTGTATTGATAGTTCAAGTGAATCTCCTACAAAATTTGCTAAATCCTGAATTTCAGGTATTTGATAATTATGTGACAAAATTAATGCATTTTTTTTAGAGCGCAAGCTATTAATTGAATCTTGAAAATTTACTTTTGTTGAGATTATTTGGGTTATTTGTTATCAACTTCCAATTAATTATACAAATATGAAGGACTAGTTCGCTTGTTTTATATTTTGTGTGTTGTTTCTAATAGAGTGTAATAATTGGATTCAGAAATAGAGAGATTTCTTAAAGAGGATATAGCTGACGGAGATATAACATCAGATTTGTTTATAAATGCAAATGAAACGTCTAATGCGGAGATAATATGTAGGGAGTCTGGTATTCTTTCTGGCAAGAATGAACTTACACAAATATTCAATCATTTCATGATCGAATCAGATTGGCTTTACAAAGATGGTGATGAAATTCTTAAAGATTCTAGTGTTGTAACTCTTAAAGGTTTTTCTAAATCTCTTTTACTATCTGAACGAGTTTCCCTAAATTTATTGGGTCATATGAGTGGTATTGCTACTGCAACTCGTAACGCTGTAGACATTGTAAAAAATATAAACAAGTACACAAATATTTCTGCTACCAGGAAAACACTTCCTGGACTTCGTAAATTTGAAAAATATTCAGTTACAGTTGGTGGTGGTCTACCACACAGAAATAATCTACAAGAAATGATTTTAATTAAAGATAATCATATTAAACTAATTTCTAATTTAGGCGATAATATACAATCAGTTCGTAATCAAATTGGTTCTACTAAAAAGATTGAACTTGAAGTGGATTCTCTAGATTCTGCTTTACGAGCTATTGATTATGCAGTTGATATTATATTACTTGATAACATGTTAATTGACGATATTAAAAAATTTGTAAATATACTAAAATCACATCCTACAAAACAAATTATTACAGAAGCCTCTGGAGGAATTGATTTTTCTAATCTAAAATCTTATGCATCAACAGGAGTTGATGTTATATCGATGGGATGTTTAACTCATTCCAGTAAATCATTAGATTTCTCTTTTAAGATAAGCTAACTTGATTGTATACGATATTTTATTATAGTTAATAATAACGAACCTAATATTCCCACTGCTAAGAAAGACCCAATAAATATATCAGTTATTCCTATAATGGTGGGTAAATTAAAAAGATAAGCTATATACACGCCGACAATTATTGAAATAATAATAATCTGACAACCTATACCTACAATGAACGGAAATCTGTTATTTTTACATAATTTCCATGCAACAAATGTCGCAATTAAATTTGCAAATGTTCCTCCTATGATATCAATAAATCCCAATCCCCCATACATGTTTGCAACAATTGTACCTAGAGATAATCCAATTATTGCAGGTATTCCAAAAATAATCGAAAGTGGTAATAATGAATCCGCAATTCTAATTTGTACTGGTAAAAAACTAAATGGAGCTAAAAAAACTACTCCAATTGCATATAATGCTGCAAATATTGAAATTAACGATATTTCTTTTGAATTCATTTTTACATCTTCTAACCGGGATTTGTATAGCGGAACGGACAGAGATGTTCTGCTCACCCGCTTTAGTGATTTAATTATTTTCTAAATATAAAAAGTTATTTTTATCTATTATCAATTCTTGGCGCAAGATAAAAATTAATAAATCCTCCAGATTCTCCTAATTTGAATTCCATTTTAAATGGCATTCCTTCGGAATATTCTGCTGTAATTGTTTCTGATGATGAACCAATTGCCTTTAAGATACTAATTAAATATTGTAAACTGTATGTTGATTTACTTTCCTTTTTGGAAGTTAATTCATTAATCCCTTTGTCTTCTTTATTCAACGTAATAGCAGCTTTACCTGAATCACCATTTCCGCTAAATGTAATTTGATCTTGTGTTGTTTCAATTGTTATATGATCTGCTACTGCATCGACATCAATTAGAGTATTGTCAAATATACTTTTGTCCATGTGAATTTTGGAATCTAGATCTAATTTGGGTACTTGTTGAGGTACATATGAACTTTCAATCAACCTGATCTGAAATTTCTTTTTATAACCATTTTCTATGTTAACTGCCATGTATTCATCATTTTCAGCTGATATTGAGATACTATTATTTTGGTTTGCACGCTTGATTAGCTTAGATAATTCTTCAATTCTTAATGTCAATTTAAATGGTTTATCACATTCATATTTTTCGAACGAAGCATTTGGCCAATTTAAATCAACCATGGCAACATGCGATGGGTCCATAGCTCTGAATTGAATTCCTTCTACTGTTGCTTCGAAACTAGCTTCTTCTACCAGTGTTGAAATTACATTTGTTATTAATTTCCATTCTGTTGAAGATTTTGTTTTTGCCAGAAAGCCCATTTTTAGTTCACGTAATAATATATTTCCGTTAGTATTATCATTTTCCTACGAATATTCTCTCCATGTATGTTCACATTTAACACAACGATAGAATCTTGTAGCAGGTTCATCTCCACTTCTAGTCTGTCTTTGCCAAGAATATGCTTCTTCGTTTCCACACTTTGAACAATTTTCTTTTTCTATTGGTAATGTCTGAATTTCATTTTCTTCTAATACTTGTATCTTACTATCACTTTTTTCCTCTTGTATAGATTTAAAAACAGATGTTGATTCTAAAGAAAGACCACAACTCATACAAGCTGTTATTTTTTGATTAGTGTCGTCTTCTCCAATAATTTTTTCAGGAAATTTTTTTGTATATACTTCTCTTGTCATCGTCATTACCCTTCCTCCACAAGTTTTACAGAATTGCAAACTTTATTCACCGGTTAACACGAAAAAATTATTTCTTTATTGATTTATTAATTTTTTCGGATAATTCGTTTGCTACTTTTGTTGCTGCATTTCCACTTTTAATTACTTGTTGTATGGGGTTTTCTTTTTTTGTTTCTACTTGGACATTGAATTTATTGATTAATGGATGTGGCTTTACTACCCCTGCAAATGCAGTTTCTTTATCCTCAATTAATTCCTTCCTTAAAATTTGTCCTAATGCTATGTCTTCATTTTCTATTTCAATTTTGACTCGGAGTTTCTTTTTATTAATTTTTACTTGCAATTTTATCTATTTCCTTTAATAATTCCAACTATTCAAAGTTTATCCTTTAATTTAGGATAAGATCCTAATACTTTTATCGCACTTCCTGTACTTTCTAGTCCTTTAATTGCGTCCTGACAAATTTTCTCGTCAATATGACCTTCAAAATCTAAATAAAAGTTGTATTCCCATGCTTTTTTTCTAGTGGGATGTGATTCAATTTTCGTTAAGTTAATACTACGTTTGGCAAATTCATCCAATGCTTTGTGTAGTGCTCCTGAAACATGACCTGCTGAAAAGATTATTGATGTTTTATCGTTTCCTGTCGGCTTAGTTTCCTTTTTTGATAAACAAACGAATCTGGTAAGGTTATCTTTGTGATCTTGTATGTTTTCATCAATTATTTGCATATCATATAATATTGCAGTTTCTTTACTGGCTATTGCCGCTGCATTTTTTATATCCTTCTCTTTGATCATCTTTACACTTCCTGCAGTATCATATGTCGAAACTGCATCTCTGTTGTATTTTCTTAAATAATTACTGCATTGACCTAATGCTTGAGTATGAGAATATACTATGTTTATATCATCTTTCTTGACATTGTGGTGAGTAATGAGACAATGATTAACTTTTACATTAATTTCACCAACTACTGATATAGATGAATTTAAGAGCAAGTCATATGTTTCATTTACACTTCCTTCTATTGAATTTTCAATTGGCACAATTGCAAATTCAATTTCGTTATTTTCTACAGCATAAAATACATCAGAAAACGATGTATATGATTTGTTATTGGATTCGGAAAAATATAACTGAACTGCTTTTTCACTATATGAACCCTTTTCTCCCTGAAACCCAACACTGGGTAAATTATTTACCAAAATAATTTAATATACCTCAGTTAACCAATTATTATATTTCTCATTATTTCCGATGACAATTTCCGCATAAGAATCTCTAATTTTCTTCGTTATTTCTCCGATTTTACCTGTTCCTATTTTTCTGTTATCTATTTCAACAATTGCTGTTACTTCTGCAGCAGTTCCACTAAAGAAAACTTCATCCGCTTGATAAAGTTCAACTCTAGATACATCTCTTTCCTTGATTTCCATACCCATGTCCTGAGCTATTTTCATAATAGAGCCTCTAGTTATTCCGACAAGAATTGACGCAGACGTAGGAGGTGTTACAATTTCCCCATTTTTTATAACAAAAATATTTTCTCCTGTACCTTCACTAACCGACGATTTACTATCTAATAATATGGCATCATCAAAACCTGCTCTTAACGCATCTAATTTTGCCATTACTGAGTTTAGATAATTTCCACTCGCTTTTGCCTGTGGAGGCATTGATTCATCGGAAATTCTTTTCCAATTTGATATACATACTTTAATTTCTGGATTAGTGAAATATTTTCCAAATGGAAATGCAGCTATTGCAACATTAATTGGAAACCCTGTGAAATTTAATCCAATACCGCCATATCCAACATAAACTATAGGTCTGATGTATGAAGATTCTTTTAGTTGATTTTTCTTTAACAATCCTAATATTGCTTTTTCTAAATCATCCACAGAAAATTTATGTTCTAATGGTAATATTTTACAAGATTCTACTAGACGTTCTAGGTGCTCTTTTAATCTAAAAACCAATAAATTATCTTCTGATGGGTACGCTCTTATTCCTTCAAACACTGCTGTTCCATAATGCATTGCATGGGTTAAAATTGGTACATTAGCATCTTTCCAATTAACGTATTTACCATCCATCCACACATAATCTGGTTCTTGAATTGCCATAATCTATCTCCCGGTTAGATATAAAACTCTATAAAAACTTTAAAAACAAAGCTCCTATTATTCGAAATCTGATGATAGTTTTTTAAATCTAAACAATCCACATTCAACGCATTTTACACCTCGTTGTACTTTTACTACTTTTCCAGCACACGATAAACACTTAGACCTGATAACTCCGTCATTTTCCTGTCTTATAGCTGTATGTATTACGCCATTCATTAAACTTACTACTGTCGCTCGAATATAATCTGTTGCTGATATATCTACCATTTTTGTCCTTTCCATTAAACCTGTTAAATATGAAAATGACATTTCTCCATTTATTTTTCGTATACGTAAAAATTTTTCAGTTTCTAAAATTCCTTCTACTTGATCATTTTCTTTTGGTAAAAGTGAACGTTTAATTGATTTATTGATCTGAATAAACTTCTTTTTATTATCTACAGTTGTTTCTCCTAAAACTGATGCTCTAATTTGACCCTTTATTTCATAAGTTCCCTTCCCAGACTCAAATTCTTCAATAACTGCCAATTCATCTCCTGGCATTACTTTTCCTTTTTTAATACTCTTATTTTCCATAGTTCTTTTTTGATTTGAGAATATTTAAACTTCGTACTATAGCCAATGTGGTTTTACCAAAAAATCATCTAATTCTTTTCCGTCTAATAAGTCTAATAATGCTTCAGCTTGTGGAGCGGATAATACAGGTCTGTTGAATGTATACCCGTCAATCGAAACTCGCGGACATGACATTTGAATAAAAGCTTCAATAGATTTAAAATATGCCATTCGTTCGTTTGTAACTTCTCTCATGGCAATTAATTGTACTGTTTTACCTTTCTCTTCTAGTCTTTTCTTTATCTTTAATAATTTTTTTGTATCAAATTGACCTTCTTTTAAACCCAATATTAAACCAAATTTTTCCGCATATCGTGCTTTTGAAATTGATAAAATTGCTTTTTTCTCTCTATCTTTTGATATTTCTTCCAAATCCAAAATTTCTTTAGAATACGGATCAATCATGAATGTTGGCTTTCCTGATGATAAAGATACACCTATTCCATGAAAGTTACTATTTCCTAGTACAACAAAAGCATCAACTTCATCACGAATATAAAATGCAGGATAGAATTCACAACCAAAAACTTGTCCATCTCTTAATTGGCCTCCGCCTTTTCCCACTATTACATTTACCCCATTTTCTTCAAACTTTCTTTTTATTGATTCAAGTTGATGTAAATATTGACTAAAAGTTACTATTCCAATCTTTTTAAATTGTTTGAGTGCATCCATAGAGTTTTCTATCGCCTCATCAAAACTAATATTATCAAATGCATCAATCATAATTGTTCTATCTCCTAATTTTTCAAAACTAATTGTATGACCTATGTTGAAAGCTAATTCAGCTCCAATTCGTTTTGCTTCAAAATTTGTAGAATCACAACTTCCATAACAAGTATCGCCCATGATAAATACGTCAATATTAAATTCTTTTGTAATTCGAGATGCAATGTCTTCCAAATAAATCATTAATCCATCAGGAGCACTTAGACAGATTTTCTTTGGCTTATGCTGTCGGATTTCTTCAAATATCTTTAATTCATCAATTTTAATCATTTTTCGTTACATACCATTATTTGGTCACTTGTTTAATTCTTTTCTTTCTCAAAATTATATTTCTTCACATAATTTTCTACTAAATAATCTGCAAATGGTAGACTACAAGTCATTCCTGGAGATACTGCATTGAGAATATGTAAAGCATTTTTTCCTTCTTTAACCACTAAATCATCCATTAATTCGCCATTATTTCCAACAAGTTGAGCTCTAATTCCTGAAGAGTTTTTTATTAATTCATTTATTTTTATACCTGGCAATAAATCGCACACTTTTTCTAAAAATTTAGTTCGAATAATTGATTGAAGTATTTCTTCCTCAATTATATTGTAGTTATTATAAACCATTTTCCAAAAGCCTTTGTATAGTAATATATTACTTAATTCTCTCACATTGATGTTTTTGTTTGAATATGCTTCTTTACCTGGTGCTAGTACTGCATTAGGACCCAAAATTATTTTATTGTTTACTGTTCGTGTTAGATGAATTCCTAAAAATGGTAAATTAGGATTAGGTATAGGATATACCATTGATCTTACTAAATGTGATTTATTTTTTGGTAATTCAAAATATTCTCCTCTGAATGGTATAATATGGTGATTTAATTTTATATTCATTAATCTTGCTATAGTATCTGCATATACACCAGCACAATTTATTACAAATTTTGTTGAAAATTTATTATTTGTTGTACTTATTTCTATTTTGTCTTTTATATTTTTGATTTTTTTCACTCGTTGGTTCATTATAAATTCTACTCCATTATTCTGAACATTACTTGCTAATGAATTAACTAATTTTTTTGCATCAACAATTGCTCCCATTGGAGAATATAATGCAAACTTTCCATTTACAAATGGTTCCATTTCATTTAATTCTTTTTTATTAATTATTCGAATTCCCGGTACGTTATTTTTTTTACCACGTTTAAGTAAAATTTCTAAATTTTTTTTATCTTCTTGAGATTTCCCTACAACCAAAGTTCCAGTTTTTTTGTAAGGTATATTTTCTTCTATACAATAATTGATTAATCTTTTATTTCCTTCAACACAGAATCGTGCTTTTAATGATCCTGGTGTATAATAAAAGCCAGTGTGTATTACGCCACTGTTTCTCCCACTTGCGTGTTTTGCTATTTCATTTTCTTTCTCAATGACTGCAATACTGACTCTTAACTTCTTACTAAGTGAATAAGCAATTGCACATCCAATTATTCCGCCTCCAATAATAATAATATCGTATTTTTTCTTATTCATAATTATCTATAACAAATCATTGTCATAAAAATTAAATTTATTTTTCTATAATTGATGACAAAAATTATTTTGTCATCAATTAAGTGCGTCTCGGTTGTAACCCTCTTTCTGTTTTAAGTAGGATTCAGCTTAGCGGCCTACCCGAGTTTCGATCAGGGACTCGTTAACTCCGTTTGGCCTTGCTCCATGTGGGACGACCGTTTCATTCCAATTCCTGGAATCTCAGATTTTGATCCTCATTGTATTTACAGGTTCGGATATCGTTTCTGCTCCGTTGCCATCTATCTCTAAATATGTTTCTCAACATCACATTCCTGATAGGAGAGAGGAGTTTCCTCAGTATTACCGATGCCTACACACCGACTCACATATTCTATATGTGTTGTTTCTTGTTAAACTTATATCTAGACACATAACTGTTATTCTCAAAATAAAATCTCCATTCCTTTTTTACATCTTTAGAAATTCCTATTCTTCCCGATGATAATATCTTTTCCGTTCGTTTTTCCGAATCAACAATAAACAATTTTCCTTTTTTTGTTAAATCATAATTGTTTAATTTTTTATTAATTTGTAAGGCCTGTGAAAGTTTTCCTGGACCATTAGTCAAATTTAAATTGTTTTTTCCTTTTCTATTTTTAATCATATGTTTGATTCCATTAATAGGTTCTAATCCCCGGATTAATATAGCTCCTGCCTGATCTGTTTTCTTTTTTGCTACTACATTTAACATAAAATACATTCCATAAGTGAAATACACATACGAAAATCCATTTTCCCCAAACATAACTTGGTTACTTAATGTCCAACCCTTGCTTGCATGACTAGCTTTGTCATATTCTCCAAATTTATACGCTTCTACTTCAACAATTTTGCCTAACATGAGTTTTTTTTTAGATTGTCTTACAATAATTTTTCCTAACAAATCTTTAGCTACTTTTACTGTATCTCTATTATAGAATTTTCTTGTTATT
Source organism: Nitrososphaerota archaeon (assembly GCA_013378375.1). Classification (GTDB taxonomy): domain Archaea; phylum Thermoproteota; class Nitrososphaeria; order Nitrososphaerales; family UBA57; genus UBA57. Next base: position 6,231 of record JACAFT010000024.1, on the reverse strand, counting down.
GGTGTGAATTTTTCCACTTGACTCATGGAAACACTTTTTCATAATTTTCCTTTGATTTTTCCAATAATACTGAAAAATTTATTTTATTTGGTTTTCTACTCATCATGCCACCAAGACCTCTATTTTCTTTTGTAATAAAAACTCCCTCATTACTCATACCCTCTATATTCTTTATTTGATCAAGAGTTTGATCTGAAAATTCATTTCTTGATATTATGTAAACCGTAGTTAATTTTGCTTCTTTTTCTTTTAATATTCTGAGTTTCTCTATAAATTCATTTATATTATCTAACTCGTATGCTTTAATTTTACAGTCAATTATTGCAGTTATTTCATCATCATCATTCGCTATTGTGATTTTAAAATCTCCTATATTGGGAACATTATGGTCTATGGAAATTTTTGTTGATTGAAATTGCTTTACTGCCCATAAAGCTGATCTGATAACAATATAATCCTCTTTTTCAACCTTGTCTTCCATGATTGAATAATATAATGTTCTAATTGCTTGATCATTCATTTTACTCAAACTATTCATTATTCCTTCACCAAAGTCTGATCTTTCTTTTTTTGCTACATATTCTATTAATCCACTAGGTATCTTTGTTTTAATTAATTGGCTTACCATTTCTTCTCTCGTTTTCATTTCTCATATTACTAAACATGAATGCTATAAATCTATTGTTAAAATATAGTAGTAAATTAAATAAGGATAATATTAGTTAATTATTATGGCAGAAAAAATTGCTAATATAACAATTTCACATACTTGTGATGAAAATCCATGTCATCTTGATAATGACGAACAGGTAAAATGGATCAAAAATATTCTTCCAAAAGAAAAGCTTGGATGGAATTGGAAATTAATGAACGTTAAGGTTTTTGATCTAAAAGGGACAAAATCTGATTCAACTGATTCATTTATATCAAGAGTATTGGAAAAACAAGATAATGAAGAATTAGCTGATTAATTGTTATTCATTAATGCGAGATCCGGGATTTGAACCCGAGACCCTCAGCTTGGGAAGCTGATATCCTATCCAGGCTAGACCAATCCCGCGTAATCAATCTATGATAAATTAAATATTATTTTATATTCCTTCAGTTGCTCTTTTTAACATGAAAGCGCCATCTTTCAGAATTAATTCAAATATATCATTAACTTCAAAGCGAATTGCTAACATATCATATTCAGATTCTGACAAAAACAATGTCATTTTTGGTAATACCATTTCTCTTGCATTAATAGGAAACATACCAATTGATTGAAACTGTGAAATTATTCCCTTAACTAAATTTGCTTCGTCTGTTCCTCCAAGACCTCCTCCTATTACTTTTGAGTCTGATCTATCTCTTACTTCAACTAATTCTATTTGTTTGCCAGGTTGTGAAGTTTCTGGATCTGATACACTACTAATTTTATGAACTCTAACTTTTACCATATATTTTATTTGAATTACATGATTTATATTTGTGAACTTTTTAAATAATTTTTAAATGTTAAACATTTATAATGCATTTTTTAATACTGTAGAATAGTTGACAAAATTTCTTAACCCTGATGCTACTGATTTTTCAATTTCTTTACGTGACGATCATAAGGAAATTCAAGAATTGGCTAGAGACTTTGCAACAAACGAAGTTGCACCTATTGCTAATAAAATTGACGAAGAAGATCATATTCCTAATTCCCTCATAAAGAAAATGTCAGAACTTGGATTTCTTGGTGTTCCTTATCCTTCTGAATATGGAGGTGCTGGTTATGATTACCTTTCTATGGCTATTGTAATTGAAGAATTAGCACGTGTGAGTTGTGCTTTTTCAGTAATTCCTGTTGCACATACTCTTATTGCTATGCCTCTTACTAGTTTTGGCACCGAAGATCAAAAGAATAAATTTCTCATACCTCTGGCTAAAGGAGAGAAGATTGGGGCACATGCTATGACTGAGCCTGGAGCAGGTTCGGACGCAGCTGGTATTTCGACGGCTGCAACAAAAGATGGCGATGATTGGATTATTAATGGCACAAAAGCCTGGTGTACTAATGGAGATATTGCAAGCACTTTTCTTATTTTTGCACGTACATCTGACGAAAAAAAAAGACATCTTGGAATTAGTGCGTTTATTGTAGAACGTGATACTGATGGCTTTACTGTCGGAAATTCTCTTCCAAAAACTGGTATACGTGGTTCTCAGTCTGTTGAACTAGTTCTTGATAATGTCAAAGTTCCTAATACTAATATACTTGGTGAAGAAGGAAAGGGATTCTATGTTGCAATGGATTGTTATGATCATGGACGAATTGAGATAGCTGCTCAAGGTGTTGGAGTAGGACAAGCTGCTATTGAATCTGCATCAAAATATATTTCACAAAGAATTGCATTTGGACAACCGATTATGGAATTTCAGGGACCTCAGTTTATGCTAGCCGAAGTTGCTGCAGAAATACAAGCTTCTCGATTGTTGACTTATTGGGCTGCTTCACTTCGTGATCAAGGAAGAGATTTTGTTTCTGCCGCTGCTATTGCAAAGATGTATGCTACTGAAGCTGGTGAACGTGCTGCTTTAACTGCTATTAAATTAGGTGGTTCTGCAGGTGTAGCTAAAGAGTATCCTATGGAAAGATATCTTCGTGATATTCAAGTTACCAAAATTTATGAAGGAACCAATGACATTCAACGTGTAACATTAGGTAAATTATTGTATAAAGAAACCAAAAAAGAATTAGGTTTAAACTAAGTAACTAATTTTCTATTTCGTCTTCAATTTCATGTTCTGACTCAACTGAAGAATTTTCTGAATCTGAATTTATATTAGCTAATTTATTTGCATATTCTTGGTCAATTACTCTTGCTGTAATGAGATTTACAAGTGAATTGGTTGATGATTCACCAGTTATTTTTCCTCCTCTTCCACGTATTTGTCTCCATTTAATATTTGTATTTCCACTCTTTGATTTGTATATAATTCCTAAAACATCTCTTACATTAATGAAAGTTATATCTCGCTCTTTTTTTAAAGTCACTTTATCTGCAGCCTCAATATATATTGATCCTGTATCTCCATCTTTCTCTGGAAATACTTCTGGATCATACAAATAACTTTCAGGTATATATGAAGCACATGTACTGTTAATGAGAAATCTTCTAAAATTTTCTAATGCTGTTGTAGTATCTATATAAACCATATATTATGTATTGTTTTCTTATTAATTTAGTTTTTGGATGTGTCGAGTATCCTATATATTTTTTTATTCATTTTTCATGTAATTTTTAATTACTTTTTCTACTTCCTCAAAATTTTTTATTTTTATTAAGTTATTGCGTTCTTTGATATAAGTATTCCACGGTTGCATATACAATAATGATAATTTTCCTGAATTTGCCATTTCAGTAATTTGAATCGGAGAATCATCTATAAATATATCGTAATCTAGTTTCGCTTTAGATTCAAATTCTCCCACTACTATTATATTATCAAACTTGATCTTTTTTTCCTCGAGCCATTTCATTACATCATTCATTGTTTTCTGATTTCTTGCTGTTACTAGGTCTGTTTTTCCAAGATTTTTTATAAGATTTATTTTTTGAAATAGATTTTCCTCTGTTTCCTCTACTAATTCCCATTCTTTCCATGCATCATTAAATACATCTTCAAACTCTTTTCTTGATATACCTAATTTCCTGTATATATCCCATTCATTTACATCTTCTTTTTTTATTGTAATTTCAAACCTCTGTCTGAGTAAACGTATCCATATTTTTGACGCATCAGCCAATACACCATCCAGATCTATTGCAATTCTCAAGATTTCTTCCCCAAAAGTATTTTTTTTATCCAGTCCCCTCTTAAAAATTTTAAAACCCTGATTGCTTTTTGATTAATATACATTGAATATATCAAATTTATTTGTTTATCACTTAAATCAAGATGATCCAAAAAAATGTACAGCATTAAAACTTGTACGATTTGGACTAGTTAAAAAAATTGATTTTCGACATATTCGTCGAACTTCTCTTGTATTAAATCCTCTTTCTACTGATATTCTTTCAAAAAGTGATGCAAATATTTTAAAATTTGGTTTGGTTGTTATTGATTGTTCATGGAAAAAGGGATCGAGTGTTTTTAAAAGGACTTTTCCTGGTAAAAATAAAAGATTGCCTATTCTTCAAGCAGGTAATCCAATAAATTATAGTAAAATTTTTACACTTTCTTCGGCAGAAGCTATTGCCGCCTCTTTATTTATTCTTGGACATAAAAAAGAATCTGAATTTATTCTTTCAAAATTCAAATGGGGTAATACTTTCTTTCAATTAAATACACAAATTTTAGATGCATATTCTCGTGCTCGTGATTCTGACGAAATTGCAAAAATTGAAAAAGAATACTATAAAAAATTTCTATAATTTTTGCAATCATGTCACATTATCCTTAAGTATTATAATCATGAGTATTAGTACAAATGCTTCTGCCTGCTGAAATAGAAACAAAGACATCCGTACCTGCTCTTAGAGCTCTTGTTGCAAAGAAGCTTATTTATGATTATAAATTCAGTCAGAAAGATACTGCAAAATTAATTGGTATTACTCAAGCTGCTGTTAGTAATTATCTTCGTGGTACAAGAGGTAATCTTACTTCATTAGGAGATGATGAACGTATACAAGTGATTGTTGACGAGATTACTACAATGATGATTGAAAAACACGAACTCAGTGATATAATAGCTAAGTTTAATGAAGCGTGTACTATTATTAGAAGTAATAGATTGTTATGTGATATTCATAAAAAACTAGAACCATCACTTGATGTGGATAATTGTCATGTTTGTGAAATGGATTACGATTCAACAGATTCCAAACAAAGTTTTAATGTAACTTTAAAATAAATATCCTAGTTCTATCATTATGAAGATAATAACTTTAGGTACTGGTGATGCTTTTGCATCTGGTGGACGCGCAAGCACATCTATTCTACTTGATGGTACTTTTAAAGTTCTACTTGATTGTTCTCCTCAAGCAATTCATTCATTAAGACGTTGTAATTATTCCCCAAATCAGATTGATTACATTTTTATTTCTCATCTTCATGGAGATCATTCAGGTGGCTTACCTTTATTTTTGTTAAATCTTAAGCATCGTGAATCGGGGATTGTTAAAATAAGTGGGCCTAATGGATTAGATCGATTAATCAAAAACGTATATTATGAATATTATGGAGATGTTGATATGAAAAAATACTTTGAATTCAAGTCACTTTCATCTAATTATCCATTTACTGTAAATTATATTGAAGGAGATCATTCTGTTTTAGATTATATATACAAAATAGAAATTGATGGGATTACTGTCGTTTATACAGGAGATACTAGAAAAATTGATCTATCGACTTTTGCAAAGAACGCAGATTATCTATTCCACGAAGCTGGAGAAATTGATCCTATTCGAGCTACTACTTTTGCACATACTACTCCAATTGAAGCGGCTTATGCTGCTAAATCTGCTAATGTAAAAAATCTTGTGTTAGTACATCGCCCTGATTTTAGTGATGAACTTATTCATGAAGTAAAATCAATTTTTCCAAATACACTTTTTCCAAATGACCTTGATGTAATTAAATAATTATCTAAATAGTTATAATTTACACAATCTAATAATGCACTGTTGAAATATTATTCAACTAAGAAATTTGGCCCGATCACAACAGGACATAGACAGTGGAAAGATTCTGGACATTGTAAATATGTTCATGGTTATGCACGTTATGTTGAAATAACATTTGCATGTCATGATTTAAATGATAAACAATGGGTAATGGATTTTGGAGGTTTAAAACATATTAAAAAATGGCTTGACGATCAATGGGATCATAGACTTTTAATTTCAAATGATGATCCATTACTTTCTGATTTTGAAAAATTACATGAAAAAGGAGGTTGTAATCTTCATGTTATGGATATTGCTCGTGGATGGGGTCCTGGTATTGAAGCTTCCTGCAAATTCGTTTATGATTATGTAGATCAATGGATAAAAACTCAAACTGATTCTCGCGTATTTGTTCATAAAGTCCAAATTTGGGAACATGAAAATAATTCTGCATATCTTTCACCAGATTGAAGATTGTGATTATGTTGAGCAATAATAACGTACTTGTTCTTCTTTCTGGCGGTATTGATTCAACTGTTGCACTGTGGAAAATGAAAGAACAAGGTTATAATCTATATACAATTACTTT
>JACAFT010000023.1:0-15549 GCA_013378375.1 Nitrososphaerota archaeon | reverse complement strand
GCAATAGTTGTACCCATATCTCTGAGTGCAAATCTACCTAACTGGGGGAAATCTCCAAACGATTCCAAACACAATGGTCTAAGTGGTTGAATTTTAACTATAGCAGCGTCACCAGTTTTAAGTGCTTTTGGATTTTCTTCTTGCACACCACCAGTTCTTGCATCTAGTTTAGATACTAATGTCGAAATAGTAGCTGCAGCTTGTGATGTATGAGCATGAATAACTGGAGTATATCCAGGTGCGATAGCAGTTGGATGATGTACTACAATAATTTGTGCAGTAAATTCTTTTACAACTTTAGGAGGAGCGTCGATTGGTCCAATAACATCACCTCGTCTGATATCTTTCTTATCAACTCCACGTAAATTGAAACCAATATTATCACCAGCAGATGCTTCTTGCATTTCAACGTGATGAGATTCAATAGATTTTACTTCTGCGGTTGCTCCACTTGGCATAATAATGACTTTTTCACCTACTTTAAATTTACCAGTCTCGACTCTTCCAACAGGAACAGTACCTACACCAGTAATAGAATAAACATCCTGAAGAGGAAGTCTTAATGGTTTATCAACAGGAGGAGCTTCAATTTCAAAGTCATCAAACGCCTCATAAATTGTTTTACCATCATACCAAGCAAGATTTTCTCCTCTAGCAATAAGATTATCACCTTTCCATCCTGAAACAGGAATAATTGGTGTCTTTGTAATATCCCAACCAACGCCTTTCAACAATTTTTCAACTTCAACTTTAACTTCTTCATATCGTTCTTTTTTATAACCAACTTCATTTGCATCCATTTTATTGACTGCAACGATCATTTGTTTAACACCAAGTGTTTTCAGCAAGAAACAATGTTCCCGTGATTGTCCTCCAACTCCAATAGCAATTTCTGTTTCTCCAGGTTTACCAGAAACACAAAGAACTGCAGCGTCAGCTTCAGAAGCACCGGTAATCATGTTTTTAATAAAATCTCTATGTCCAGGTGCGTCAATAAGCGTAAAATCATATTTTTTAGATTCGAATTTTTTAAAAGCAAGATCAATAGTTACACCTCGTTCTCTTTCATCTTTTAGATTATCCATAACCCAAGCATACTTGAAGGTATCACCTTTACCTGTTTTTTCTGATTCTTCAGCATACTTTTCAATTGTTCTTTCATCAATAACTTTTAGATCAACAAGAAGATGACCAATTATAGTAGATTTACCCTGGTCTACATGTCCAGCAACAATTAAGTTAAGATGTGGTTTATTTGCCATTTGTACAATACTACCTTAATGATTCACTGTAATAATCTTTTGTATATATATTTTATCGTTCTTGAAAAATAAATTATGGTCCCGCGGGTCGGACATTCATGGCTTATAGCCAATTTGAATTCGTCAAGTATTATCTTTCCGACGACAGTCCGGTTCCTGTGTGCTTGGCAAACTGTTCGGACAAGCCAAGGCTTATCCCTACAGCCGGAAGCTTTTGGCAATATTTCTACCAAGCTGAGCTACCGCGGGCCTGTGGTATATCATAAGATCATACCACTGGTCGCGAGACCGAATTAAGTAACTACCATAAACAATAAAAAACTACCGTCATAATTGTATAATATGGAAGAAAATTATAGAAAATTAGATGATGAAGAAATTAACGAAGAATTATCAAAATTAGATAAATGGGTTAAAGACGAAAATAAAATAAAAAGAACCTTTGAATTCAAGGATTTTGCCGACGCATTTACATTTATGACTAGAATGGCAATAGAAATAGAAAAAATTAATCACCATCCAGAATGGTTTAATGTTTATAATAAAATTGATGTAGAATTAACTACTCACGATATAAAGGGAATAAGTAATTTTGATTTTAAATTAGCAAAAATAATGAATAATGTAGAAAAGATATTTAAATAAAATTAAAAAAATGAAAGAAGAAGACGTAATTAAAAAAGCGGTAAAATATGTTAATTCATTTGGATATATACAATGGGAAAATCTAAAAGAAATATACTATAAGAATGAATCTTCAACATGGATAGTAAAATTTTCTGCAAAACAAAGAACAAGTGACGAAAATTACATATATAAACTACATTTAAACGATATATCCGGAAATATATCAGACCTTCAGATGATTGAATAATCAATTCCCAAAATGAGAATATCCAAAAGATATAAGTATTCAAAATGATTCTAGAATATTGTTTAAAATGGGTAAAGTATCTACAAGTATAATTATGGAAGCTCCTGTAGATGATGTTTTCATGTACTATGCAAGACCAGAACACGTAGCAGGTCATTTTCCTAAAGAATCAAAAATGAAAGTTGTTCCAATTAAAATCACAGAAGGATGGGGAGTCGGAACGGTAATGAGAATAATAGGAGAATTTGGCGGAAGAGCTATGCAATGGGATAGTATAACCTGTGAAGTAACAAAAAATAAGAAAATTGTCTCAAAAGCATTAAATGGTCCATTTAAAAAGAATGTAATAACTGTAAAATTTGAAGAAATTAACAATACAACAAAAGTAACATTTGAAGCTGATTATGTATTACCATATTATATAATTGGAGTAATAATTGATCGTATACGTTTAAGAAAATATGTAATCAAAGGAATGTATACCAGCCTACAAGAAGTCAAAAATGCAGTAGAAGAAAAACATAAAGAAGAAATAACAATAGAATCAACTAACTAAAAAATAGGAATTCTAAATAAAACATCTAGTATCAATGCAATGAAAATTATTGCAAGATATGGACTAGAAAATTTGAATGCAGTAAGAGCCACTTTTTTATCATTAGGGCTTTGAAGTAATTTGACATTACTGTATAATAAAAGAATTCCAAATATAACAGAAATTGTTAGATAGACATAACCAAAACCAAATTCAGGTAATACAAATACTAATGAAAATGGAATTAACAAGAGAGTATTGATAATAGTGTATTGTGCAGCTTTTACTTTCCCAACAACAACAGGAAGCATAGGAATACCTGCTTCTGTATAATCATCGTCTTTCAATAAAGCTAATGCCCAGAAATGTGATGGTGTCCATATAAAAACTAACGAACCCATAAGAATAGCAACAAGGTCGAGTTGTCCAGTAATAGCAGTCCATCCTGCAAATGCGGCAGCACTACCTGCAAAACCTCCAATTACAATATTCCAAGTAGTTTTTCGTTTTAACCAAATCGTATAAACAAATACATAGAAAAATGATCCTAATAAAATCATTCCTGTAGTCAATAAATTAAGAAAGATAGTTGAAATAATTGCAGCAAGGACAATCATAATTATTCCATAAATCAAAGTAATATTAGGAGGAAGTTGACCAGTAGCACTAGCACGATTTTTTGTTCTTTCCATTTTAATGTCAATATCTCTATCAACATAACAATTTAATGCAGCAGAACCTGCAGAAGAAAAAGTTCCTGCAAAAATAAGCCCAATAACTATAGTAAAACCTTCAATAGTTGTTAAAGACAAATTAGCTGGATCAGTAACATAATTTGTATCAAGATAAGCAATCAATAATGCCGAAATAGCCACAAAATCGAGAAGATAGATTATCGACGGTTTAGAAACTTCTATCAACTGAGATACAAGAGTTCGATAATTGATTGACGCGGAATTAGATGACATTCGATGTATCAACAAAATTGCTTGTAGAATATAAAATTGACTTTTTTAACTAAAAATTCAACCGTAATTATTCTGGAGGTATATTATAGAATGTTTGCCAAAAAAGGTAAATTATGCCAAAAACAAGAAAGGCCACAGAAAGAGATAAAATCAACTTTTTAGTACTCTGATTTCCAGGGTCTTCTGTTTGAGCCAAAAGAGCAAAAATCATGTAAATAGAATTCAATACATTTAACATAACGTTAATTATGTATATTGCTATTTTTAAATGAAGCGATTATATATTCGAAGATTTAAAATAAGTTAATAAAATTAACATAATACAGATTAAATCAATTATAAACATCATAGATATTATAAAAAACCCAGATGTCATTTGAACGGATAACGGATAAGTCTGATAAACCATAGTATCCCCATCTGCTAAAAAGAATCCTAAAATTCCCATAATTTTATCAATTGATAAAATAAAAACAAGTGATTGTATACGAGAAATCATTTTAAAACTAGAGTATAATAAAATGCCAGAAAAGATAATACTAACATGCATAAACAAATGCATATTAATATTAACAATGGCTTGGTCGAAATTAGAAGGAAAGTGCCAATAAAATAATATAAAAATAAATAACAATCCAGTAGTTAGGCCGAATGGATTATATAGATTATTGAACGCAAGATACTTGGAATAAAATTTTATAATATTTTTACCATAAATTGATTGATTTGATTTAAAAGATCTTATTATTGAATCTGAACCAGAACCAAAAAGAAAACCAACTACAAGAAACAAAAGATGCTCAATCATAAGATGGAAAAAAAGATTCTCCATTTCATAACGTTCAAATGTAGAAGATAATAAAAGAAAAATCAGTGCATTGCCTAAAAGAATTTTTAGCAATCCATCTTTAAAATTTCGTTCAGAATAAATTATAGAATCTATATATTGCATGATTATACGATAGTTTAATTTAATTAGTTTTTAAAGACAATATAGCAGTTATTACTGAAGAACCAAATAATGCAGTAGATAATGCTAAATGAAGAGTAACTATCGCAGGATCTAATATACTGGTAACTGTAAGCATTCCAATATATCCTTGTAAAGCAACTAAAATGAGAGAAATCCCAGATGAAATTACCAAAAATTTTGAAGTTCTATGGTTTCGATAAGCAAGAATAAATGTAAATAAAATCAAAAAACCAACAAAAGTAGCAACGTATCTATGAGTCATTTCAATAATGACATTAATATTTAGATTTGGAAAGAATTCACCAAAACACAAAGGCCAATCTGGACAAGCCATACCAGATCCAGTCTGAGTAGTAATACCTCCTATAACAATCAGGATATAAACACCTATTGCAGAAGATATAGCTAAAAACTTAAAGATATTCATGTTAGAATTATTCAGGCCATTCTTTCATGCCATATTCCGAGAGTTTCCAAGGATCATCTTTATTCTCCACAGGAGGTCCTCTATACCAACTTGATAACATATTATATCCAAATACCAATGCGCCAACTGCGATCAATACAGCGCCAAATGAAGCAGCAACATTCAAGGTAAAGAATTCAGGAAGATAAGTATAATATCTTCTAGGCATTCCTTCAAGTCCTAGAAACAACATAGCATTAAACAAAGTATACATTCCTACAGTAGTAAGCAGGAAATGAGTTTGTCCAAGAGTTTCATTATACTTTCGACCAGTCATATATGGGAAATAATAATAAATTCCTGCAAAAACAGCTTGGGCAGATACACCAAACAAAACATAGTGTAAATGGCTAACAACAAAATATGTATCGTGCAACTGGTAATCTAACGGGATATTTGCAAGAAAGACACCTTCAACTCCCTGAATGATGAAGCTTAAAATGAAACTTAAACTGAAGAGCATAGGAGTACTAAGTTTAATCTTTCCTCCATACAATGTAGCTATCCAATTAAATATTTTAACACCAGAAGGAATAGCTATAGCCATTGTCATAAACATAAAAGGCACACGTGCACTAATTGATAAACCACTAGTCCACATATGATGGGCCCAGACACCAAAGCCTAAGAAGCCAATAAGTGCAGTAGAAACTGCAATAGAGGTATAACCAAAGATCTTCTGCCTAGACATAGTTGGTAAAATTTGTGAAATTAATCCCATACCAGGCAGTACCATAATATATACAGCAGGATGAGAATAGAACCAGAATAGATGTTGCCACATGACTGGGTCACCGCCAAGAGCAGGGTTAAAGAATCCTGTTCCAAGATTTCTGTCTAATAGTAATAAAGTCAAAGCCATGGCGAGAACTGGTGTAGCAAGAACTTGTAAGAAAGAAGTAGTCAGTTGTGTCCAGACCATCAAAGGCATGTTTCTATAGGTAACACTAGGAGCCCTCATCTTCATGATTGTAACTATAAAATTAAGACCGCCGATAATCGACGATGTTCCTAACAAGTGAAGGCCAAGGATAGTCATATCCATTCCCCACCCTTCAACAAAAACGGAGAGAGGAGCATATGCGGTCCAGCCGACGTTTGGCATACCAGCCCAAATTAAGAACCCTGCAGGAGGCAATAACCAGAATCCCAATGCATTAAGCTTGGGGAAATACATATCTTTAGCACCAATATATTTTGGAACAAGATAATTTCCAAAACCAGCCCAAGCAGGTATTACAAAGAGAAAGATCATACTTACACCATGAATTGTAAACAAACTAGAATATGCTTCAGGAGATATAGAACCTCCACTAGTTAATCCGTATCTAACAAGTAAAGATGCAAATCCACCCATAAAGAAAAAGAAAAGAGAAAACACTAGATACATAATACCAATATCAGTATGATGGGTAGTAGTTAGAATAGTCTTCCAACTAGAATAGAAGTGATGTTCTTTATGTTCTTGTTTTTCAATAGTTTCTTTTATTTGCATAATATCATTCCTCAATTATTAGTTTAGTTCTCATACCACCATGATATGCGCCACAAAATTCAGCACATTGAATCCAGTATTCTCCTGGAGTTTCTGCGTTGATTATATGAATTCTAGTTTTACCTGGAATTATATCAACCTTGAAACCCATTTCACGAACATAAAAACTATGTATTACATCAGGACTTTCTAGTTCCAGTCTCACTAGATCTCCGTTTTTAATTATCAGTTCTCCAGATTCAGAACCATCAGGATATGTAAATTTCCAAGCCCATTGCTCTGCTGTAACTTTAACAACATAATCTGGTTCTCCATAATAATCAGGATCATCAAGTGCTTGTAAAACAGGAACAGCTAATGTTCCTAAACCGAATAACAAAACAGTAGCACCAACAATCGTAGCCCATTCTAATTTTTCTAAAGTATTCATAATCAATCAAGTCCAGCAGGTTGATCTCTATCCCAAAATTTCAATATAAAATAAAAAAAGGTGCCTACAAACAATGCTGAAACAATCATTCCAGAAATATATACTAAATCATAATATTGTTTAATTAATGCAGCACGAGCAGAAACTGGATCGGGATACCAAGATAACAACCAACCTCCGCCAATTATAAAGAGCACAACAAAAGTAATAATAATTGTAAATCCCCAGACAATTCTATCAAAAGTAGAAAGTATTCCCAATTTATGCTCAAATCTTAGTGCATCGATTTAATATATTAGGATTTCTGCTCCTTCCAGATTTGAGAATTTATAACAATTATTTTAGTTGATTTAACATCAATAGATCCGGTTCAATTACTTTTTTTCTAAGATATCTTTCGTATAATTTTGGACCATAATATATATTTAAATAAGCTAATATTTGCATAATCCCGTGAAAAATAAGCATCGTAGTGAAAGGATATGAAAAGACGACTAACAACACTATGCCGGTAAAAAATGCAAAAATATGAATCAAAACAGCAAGAATAATTGAAAATTTTCGATATTTAGAGACTTGATTAGAGATTTTCTGACGTCTAACTTCCTCTAATTCAGTAAGATATGAAGAGCGATTCAACAAGGTTATTATCATTTCACGTAATTAAAGTATATTTAAAGAACAGAAAATTAATAACATATTAATTAAAAAAAAAGTTAATATGTGGTTATAATCATAAATTTTTTGACTTAAAGATGTCTGATAATGAAGAGAAAGTAGAATTTGAGCATCATGTGAATACAGAAGAAGTTCATTCTTATATGCCAGCTCTGATTGGTTTAGCAGCTGGAGTATTTGTAGCAGCAGGAGTAATATTTATGCTAAAAGGTTTTTCTTTGCAACTAGGAGCAGCTCTAGTAGGATTATTTGTATTGTTAATTTTTATCTTCATAGTAGGAGAAATTCCAAGATGGCCAAAAATAACAAAGGATTCAGAACACATGGTGAAAGCAGGAGGTACACCTGGAAAATTCCATGAAATTGGAGACGTAGGTTTTCCTACTGCTTTGTTTCTTTTGTCGGAGATAGCATTTTTTGGAGGAGCATTTATAGCGTATTTTTATTTGAGATCTTCGTATGCAATTTGGCCTCCAGAGGGGATTCACCATCTTGATGTTGCAATACCCAGTATTCAAACTGCATTATTGATTGCTAGTAGTATAATGATTGAGTGGTCAACAGCAGGTGTAAAAAAAGGAAACAATACTGCAGTAAAATATGGTTTTCTGGGAGCGGTAATTCTTGGATTAGGATTTGCAGTTATCCAAATGGGATACGAATGGCCACATCTTTTAACATCAGGAGAATTAACTCCTCAAGACGGATTATTTGGCGCGTCATTCTTTTTACTAACAGGAATTCATGGAGTTCATGTAATTGCAGGAGTTATTGCAAATATAATTGTTACAATCAAAGCATTCAAAAATCAATTTGATGAAGAGAATCATGGTTTCTTAGAAGCAGCTGGAACATACTGGCATTTTGTTCATATTGTTTGGTTATTTTTATTTGCATTTTTGTGGCAAGACGGTTTATCTTATTTTCAGGCGGCGATAGCATAATTTGTCGAAAGAAGCAAACCCACTAAAAGGAATTGTTAACATACCTCGATTTGGTTTATTCGTAATTACTGCAGGTATAACTGCAGCAGGAAGTTTAGGCCTACCTGAAACTTCAATTTTGAGTTTATTGCCAGCAAACATACTTAATGCTATAGATTCATCAGGAGCTGTAATTGCATCAGAAGAAATTAATATTTTATTAACAATAATACCAGGTTTCATTTTAGCACCATTTATTGCATTCTTTGGAATGTCAGCTATATTTGGAATAACATTAGGACATTTGGTAATTGCTACAACGTCAAAAATTGGAGCAATAGATCTATTCTCTCCATTATTTACATTCTTAGGTTTATTCTTTATAAGACAATATAAAAAACCAGGAAATATAATAGGTCCATTAATATTTGTTTTATTAACATCATTTTGGCTGTCATTTGTAGGAGTCACAGTTACAGGACTGGATATATTACCAATATTTATTTTTACAATAATAACACAATTGGGACTTGTATCAATTGGGTATATATTATATATAATTACAAAACAAATCAAATTATTCAAATAATTTAACTACATTAATTCATAGTTCGGCGTTTTTTTATAACTCCAAACATAAGATAGACCCCCAATATAATTAAACCAAAACGCAACGCTTGAACCAATATATCAGCACTATCTAATGCTGGGAAAGGAAATATCAGTCCAGTGAATAAAAAGGACAGAGCAAAAGTAAAATTAAAGGGTTCTAACCAATTTCTAGCCATTATATCCATTAGTAATTAAATATTAATTAGATTTTCTGTACTTATTTAAATGATGATAAATAAACATCATTATTGAATGATAATTACGAGTGGTTTATATTTGGACTCGTGATAATTATAGGAAGTTCTCTAGGTTATAATATATTAATTAACAACTATTTCCGGAATCTTTCATTTTTAACTGGATATATTGGATTATTATACATTATCAGTATACTAATAGGACTATTAATAATAGGTATACAAATTCAAAGAATCATATTAAATCAAAGAAAACTATTGTCTACAAATAGACCAATTGAGCTTGATCTAAGATCATTAATTTATGATTTAATGATGAAAAAGAAATACAGAAATGTATTTTTCATTTCATTATTTGGTTATGCAATAATTTTTAGTGTAGTTTCAGGAATAATAGTATATCAACCAACTATAGATTTTTCTCAGGAATATTCAGTATTAATACCGTCAATTAAATTAATTTATTGTTGTGGAGGAATAGGTCAATATCCCAACGCAGCATTATACATAACAGAACATTTCGGAATAATGTTATTCCCATTAAACGTAATATTACTAATTGCGATTTCAAGTCTTGTTGGAATAAATTTATTGTTAATTACTTTTGCAATAGAAAATCGTCCAAAAAATAACGTAAAATGGGTTTTAAGTGCAGGTACATTAACAGGATTATTTACCGGATGTTCAACATGTGCAGGTTTATTTTTATCAAATATATTACCAGGATCTTTAATATTAGCAACAATAGTGTCATATGGTAGTCAATACCAACAGATTTTTCTTATAATAACATTATTGTTATTAATTTCATCTCCATTTATAATTCTAAGAAATATCAAATATCTGTATAAAAACGGATGTATAATAGAAAATAGCAGAATTTTTACTAAAAGATAATATTTTTATTATCTCATTTACTTGAATTCCTTATGGATTGGGAAGTACTCTTACCTGGATTAGCATTTGTCATAACAGGAGCAGCAGGCATATGGATATCATTTGACACTAATTTCTTGTTTCCAGCAGAAACATTTATTCAAGGCCTACATGCGACATCGATGTTTGTTCTAGTCTTAGGATTAATCTTAGTGCCAGGAGGCATATTTAAAGGCGGTTCACCACAGCCAAAAGGAATAGGAGCTGCTGTAATAGCCACGTTAATTACAATGACCTTGACACTTGGACTTCTATATGTTATTTTAAATCTATAAAAATTTACAATGAAAATAACGTTAAAAAAAATTTTCACCAAAAAATGGAAAAACCTGTTTATTATCAACTTAATTATTATTTTTTTATTTGGTTTAATCGGTTCTTCAATCCCATTAAACACTCAACAAACAACAGAAATTCTTGATCAGTTAGAAGATATTATTCCAGAAAATATTTCAGAAAAAACAATTTTCATAAACAATTATAAAATTGCGTTATTAATGATGATTCCATTTATAGGATTAATCTTTGGAACGTTAGTAATTTTTCAAACAGGAACAGCATTCGGAGCTGTTGCAAGTACAGTAGGAACTCATGGAATAATTTTTTATCTATTAACTGCATTAACACCATTCTTTTGGTTGGAATTTATTGCATATTCAGCAAGTATGACACAAGGAATTTTCATACTAAATAGTCTGAGGAATAAATCAATAAAAAATGAATTTATCAGAACACTATTAGTAATTATAATTAATTTTACATTATTACTAGTCGGGGCATTCGTTGAAATGTTATTTATTTGATTTTGTTCTTAGATTTACAATCAAAGTTCCATTTTTAAATGTATGATTTTCAATAATCAGATTTGCACGAATTTTAATTTTGAGTAAATTATTTTTTCCAGTAGAAACAACAAGTTTTCCTCCATCAATATTAACACGAAGATCTGTAATTTGACCAGGAATTTGTGCAATAAAATCAAGGCCATTAGGTTTTTTGATAAATTCGTGTCTTATCTTGTTTTTAGAACGAACAATTCCTAGACCCGGTTGTTCTTTAAGAAGCGATCTAAAATAATTAGCCCAATAGAAGAATAGTAAAATTGTCAGAATACTAAGAATAACAGCGTAAAATCCACCCATTTTTTGAAATCTCATAATCATGATAATTATTGTACTAATGATTATCACACTAGTCAAGACGAAGAAATACTTTGAATATGTATTAAATGGAGACTTGCTCATTATGTATTTACAACAATATAATTAATGAAAAATGTTACTATAAAACAATAGATAAAAAAAGTTAACATTAAGACATACATAACGGATTTGTGGCAGTATTATCAATATCAGGACTAAGAGGGATTATTGGAAAAGATCTTTTCAATAATGATATAACAGAAGTATTATACGATTTTATTTTATCCTCAAATATAAAAACTTGTGCGATAGGAAGAGATACGAGAACCACATCAAACATGATACATGAAACAGTTTCTTCAGTTCTTATGGCACTTGGATGTCACGTAGAAGATTTAGGAATTACGTCAACTCCATCAGTGTTCAGACATGTAAAGAAAAATGATTTGGATGGAGGAATTTGTATAACATCATCTCATAATCCTAAAGATTGGAATGGATTAAAATTAATTATAAGACCAGGCAGAATAATCAATCCTACAGAAATAACTAAACAATCAATAAGAAAATACAAATTCACAGGAACTATAAAAGAATCATCCAGTAGTTATGATTCAGATTTAATTGAATTTTTTAACAAAGACAGATTTCATAAATTAAAAATTGCAATGGATTTTGGAGGAGGAGCAGGAAGTACTTTTGTGAGAGATATTTTCACAAAACTAGGATGTGAAGTATACGCAATAAATGACTTTCCAGGAATATTTACTAGAACAATTAATCCAACAGAAGATTCACTAGATTCATTATCAAAATTAATAACATCAAATGGATGTAAAATTGGATTTGCATTTGACGCAGATGTAGATAGATTAGTCATCATGAATGAAAAAGGAGAAAAAATAGCTCCTGATTTTTCTCTACTAGCAGGTATAAAATATGTAGAGCTTAAACAGAAATTAAGCAAAGCAGCAATAAGTATCGATAGTTCGTTATCAATTATAAAATATTTAGAGAAAATAAATTGTGAAATTATAACCACTCCAGTAGGTGAAGGCAGCGTATTGAACAAAATACTAAGTGAGAAATGTGAATTGGGAGGAGAAGGAAGCAGCGGAGGTTTTATTTATCCAGATTTTAATTTGTGCAGGGATGGAATACTATTAGCATTAATGACATCTTATTTGGTAGAGAAATTTGGAAGTGTAGATAATATATTTTCAGATATTGAAAAATTTAATCAAAGTCGAATAAAAATAATTACCGATCCAAGTAATTTCAGTATGATTCAAACACATTTTCTAAAAAATAAAAATGTTACATCGATAGACGGAATAAAAATTAATCAAACAAAAGATAGTTGGGTGTTAATTAGGCCGTCAAATACAGAAAAATGTATCAGGATATCAGCAGAAGCGAAAAGCAAAAATGATGTAAACAAGTTAATTAAAAAATACGAACAAACAATTAAAAAAATATTAAATTAACTTTTTGATTTGCTCTTCGAGTAGCGTAGAACACTTTCTATTAATATTCTCGAGTTCAGATTCATCATCAGATTCGTTAAACAACCTTATAATAGGCTCAGTCCCACTAGGACGAATTAGAGACCAACTTGTATCATTCCACCAAATTTTAAGACCATCAGTTCTGTCAGATTTTTCGTCCAATTGAGAATGTATATAATCAAGAATTGAAGTTCGAAATTCAACAGGGCAAGAAAATTTTGTTTTGGATTGATAAAATTTAGGAAGATCTTCAACATGGGCAGATAAACTTCTAGTATCTGTCGATAAGACCTCAAGTAACAAGGCAGTACCCATAGCTCCATCTCTGACTTCGATATGAGGCGTATAAAGACATCCTCCATTTTCTTCAAAACCAAATTTAGAATCAAGTTCTTGCATTTTATGAGATACATCAACACTACCTACTTTAGTACGATAAACGTCAACATTATAATCAGAAGCCATTTTATCAATTATTTGAGAAGTAGCAATAGTTGTAATTATTGGAGTTTTCATACCTTTTTGAATTAAATGTTTTGCAACAAGTGTTCCAGATTTATCACCCCAGAAAACAACGCCATTTTCATCACAAAATATACTTCTATCACCATCTCCATCATAACCCACTCCGATGTCAGCTTGATTTTCAACAACGTATTTAGAAAGCATGTCTAAAGTTTTCGGAGTAGGTTCACCTCCTCTCCCTGAAAAATTAGAATCAATATGACTATTTATTGTAAGAACCTCACAACCAAGAGATTCTGCTACAAAAGGTGCACTTAACGACTGAGTGCCATTTCCTGAATCAATAACTATCTTAAGTTTACGTTTTTTTACAGATTCAATATCAACATTCTTCAGTATGGATGAAATATAATCAACAATAACAGAAGTATTTGAATTCATAGTGCCGACTGATTTCCAATCCTGTCTAGAATATTTTTGATTGAAATAAATTCTTTCAACGGTTGTTTCCTCATCTCGTGATATTTCCAATCCAGAAGAAGAAATAACTTTGATGCCATTATATTCTGGAGGATTATGTGATGCAGTAATCATAATACCGCCGTCATAAAAAGAATTTTTTACAGTTAACTGAAGAGCAGGAGTTGGAACGATACCAGCACTAGTGACGTTTTTTCCAGACTCCATCAAACCAGCAGAAATTGCTTTAGCTAAAGATGGACTAGAAATACGACCATCATATCCAACAATAATATTATTTCCTTGAAAAAACGAACCGGTGCTGAGGCCCATCTTAATTACAAAATCAAGATCGAATTCATCTCCTGGAATAAACCTTATTCCATTCGTTCCAAAAAGTTTGTGCGTGTCAGTCAATATTTAATTATACATTAGAAAATAACAAATAAAACGCTATCGCAAATGCTAAATGCAAATACATCTTATGAAAATAAAGATATGAAGATAGCAGTTTGTATTAAACAAGTACCAGACACAGCAACAAGATTAAAGATTTCTGACGATAATAAAACAATTGATAAAAATGGAATTAAATATGAAATAAATCCGTATGACGAATATGCTTTAGAAGGGGCTTTAAAAATAAAAGATAAAGATTCAAATGTTGAAATAACCATAATTTCAGCAGGTCCGGAAAGAGTCAAACAATCATTAACTAAGGCTCTAGCTACAGGAGCAGATAATGCCATTCATATACTGATTGAAGAAGATATTGATAATGTGGATTTCATAGCAGATACAATCGCAAAAGAAATCAATAAACAAGGATTTGATCTAATATTATTCGGGAAAAAATCAGTAGATCAAGATAACAATCAAATAGGAATAATGGTTGGTGAAATAAATAAAATTCCATGTATTTCGAATTGTTCAGAATTTAGTCTAAATAACAATACTATAACAGCAAACAGAGAAACAGAAAGTGGAATAGAGGTATTTGAAGGCATACTTCCATTAATTATAACGCATGAAAAAGGAAAAAATGAATTAAGATATCCGTCATTAAAGGATTTAATGGCCGCAAAGAAAAAGACAATCAACATAGTCAATGTAAATACTGCCGAGAAAAGTAACTCAAAGCTAATCAAATTAGAATATCCTGCTCAAAGAGAAGAAGGCATAATAATTGATGGAAATACATCAGCGGTACCAGAATTAATAAGAATTCTACGAGAAGAAAGAAAATTAATATAGTGTGAATTAAATGTCGGGAATATTAAGCATAATAGAAACAAAAAATAATGATGTAAAGAATTCATCGTTAGAATTATTATCAGAAAGTCAAAAAATATCATCAGAAAAGAATTTAGAGAATAATGTAATAATTATGGGAGAATTAGATGAAAAGAATTTAAACAAATTAAATCAATTTGGAATAAATTCTTTGTTAAGTGGAGCAACAAGTAACATAGATAAATATTCACCCGAATTATACAAAAATGCAATATTAATAGCTATCAATCAATTAGAACCAGAAATTATATTATTTTCAGGTACTTCAATTGGAAAAGATTTAGCTCCAAGAGTTGCTGCAAATATTAAATACAATCTAGTAACAGAATGCAT
>JACAFT010000022.1:0-15930 GCA_013378375.1 Nitrososphaerota archaeon | reverse complement strand
TAATCGATGATTAAGAACGTCAAATGCAACAGCTTTAACATCGTCAATAGTCACATTATCTTTTCCATTAATCACAGCGGCATATCCTCTTGCGGCATTTAACAATGATACAGAAGCTGTTGGACTAGCGCCAAGAATTATACTAGATGTATCTCGAGTTGAACTACAAAGATCAGCAATGAATTTGTATACGTCGTCCGAAATAGAAACTTGTTCATTAATAATTTTTCTTGCAGATAATACAGAGGCACCGTCAAGAATTGGATTAATATCTACAATTTCACCTCTTTCATTTTTTTTCTCCAAAATATCAATCCATGCTTCGGTTTGAGGATAATTCATAATTAAACGAGACATAAATCTATCTAATTGTGCAGGAGGCAAAGGAAATGTACCTGCAAACTCAATAGGATTTTTTGTTGCTATAATCATAAAAGGTTGTTCAAGCACAGTTGTGTTTCCATCAATAGTAACTTGTCCTTCTTGCATAACTTCAAGCAATGCAGATTGAGTCTTAGGAGGCGCACGATTAATTTCGTCCATGAGAACAATATTAGAAAAAATAGGTCCTTGATGAAAATCAAATTCAAGGGTTTTTACATTAAAGATATGTGAACCGGTAATATCAGAAGGCATAAGATCTGGAGTGGATTGAATTCGTCGGAATGACAAACTAATAGTATCTGAAAATATCTTTGCAAGATAAGTTTTTGCAGTACCAGGAACACCTTCAATAAGTATATGCCCACCAGTGAAAATACCAAGAATAAGAGACTGAATAACTCCAGACCAACCTACAACATATTGAGAAATTTCAGATTCGACTTTAGAAGCAGCATCTTTAATTTCAGTCAAATCTTTAATTTCAGATATCATACACGAGCCCTCGACAGAGACGAAATTTTGGCACTAGACAGCAATTTATTAAAAGTTGAATATTCAGTATTAGAAATACCAATATCAGCGTAAGCACATTTTTCCATAGATAACTGAATGGATTTTAGAGTATCGTTGTCAGTAGAACTTTGAGAAATTAAGAAATTAACCATCTCACGAATAGTATTGGAATTCTTTTTAGGCAGACCTGCCTGAGCAGATGAGATCTTAAGATTTTGATAAAGTTTAAGAAATTTATCGTCATATTTTCTAGAAAATTGTGTTTTTTGTTTAATAATTTTAGATCGAATTATGTCACTACGAGACAAAACTAATTCTGATAGAATTATTATAAACAGACCTGCAGTAAGAACTGCATTATATGGTTTCAATAAAACAACAATAGAAGTAAATGGATCACTCATCAACAGTCACCTCAACATAAAAAATTCTAAGAGCAATGTCATAATTGGATTTGGCAACACTCCATGGAATAGATACTCCTACAGGAACTCGAAAATCATCAGACCAGGATTCATAAGCAGAAAGAGGACCGCCAGTTTCACAGACATTAGCAGCTGCCCCATATTCTCCACCTTCTTCATCTTCTACAGCAGCGCCACCAGGAGTAAAACAACGCAAACTTTGTAATTCAAAATCAGCAAATGAAATTTTAAAAATATTTGTTTCAAATTCTCTTTGATTTTGATAACTAATTGAAATAATATCGTTAGTTTTAACATTCCATTCTTTAGATAAAGCACGAATATTAATAGAATCCGGTAACTCTTCTACGTCAAAACGATGCGCAACTAGAGTGAAATTTTCATATACGTCAATTGTTTCAATTGTCCAATCAGAAATATGTAATTCATAAGTTCCTTCTTCTACAATTACTTCAATAAGTCCACTTGCGTTAGATGCAGAAGTAACAGCTAACTCATCGGTAGGACCAACATCACCCCAAAAGAAAAACTGTACGTCAATTCCAGTAGCAGGAGTAGTCACACGAGGTTCATCAAGATTTTTTTTAACATCCCAAGTTTGGATTACTATTGTATGCATAGGTAATAATTCAGGATCAGGAGGACGAGGAACGGGATAATTACCTACAATGAAAACACTAGATAAAATTGCCATTGCAATAAGAATAACTTGAATAGCGATAGAATTAAAACCTGATACAGCCAATAAATATTCTCCCCTTCTATACGCCGTATATAATTAGATATAAGCATTAAAATAATCTAAAAAAAATCAATGGAATAACTTATATGTTTCAATTATTAACTTAGATATAATTACATCTTTCTTGAGGTAATTTAATTTGTTCAATGACAACAATATAAAAAATCAATTTCATGGTACAACCACTGTAGGTCTAGTCTGTAAAGATGGAATAGTGTTAACTACAGATAGTCGAGCATCAATGGGATACTTTATCGCAAGTAGAACTGTAAATAAAATTGCAATCATAGACAAACACTGTGCACTAACAATTGCTGGAGGAGTAGCTGATGCACAATTTGTAATAGATCAATTAAAATATCAATCCAATATATACAAAGTAGAAAAATCACATAACTTACCAATAAAATCAGCAGCGAGAATGACATCAAATTTATTTTTCTCTGCAAATCATAAAATCTCTCCATATTTTGCAGATATTTTAGTAGGAGGAATAGATGATGAAGGACCACAACTATATAATATCGATATGTTTGGGACATTAACAAATGAAAAATATTATTCAACAGGAAGCGGATCTCCTGTTGCATACGGAATACTTGAAGCAGAATTTAAAGAATCATTAACAGTTGATCAAGCTTTGCCAATAGCAATAAAATCAGTATATGGTGCAATATTAAGAAATGCAGGAACAGGAGACGGTCTAAATATTGTAACAATAAAAGAAAATATTTTAAAAGAATATTCTAATGAAGAAAAACAAAAAATTTTATTAGAACTCTCTGGAAGATAATAAGATGGCAGGATTGAGTAAGTCACAAGAATTAATGACAACAATTTTACAATCACTACCAAAAGAAGCAGAAACTACAAGAATAGAGTATGAAGGGCCTAGAATAGCGATATATACGAAAAATTATCAATTTTTAGTTGAAAATAATCAAATAATTTCAGACATTGTTAATACAGTAAAAAGAAGATTAGTAATTCGAACAGACAAATCAATAAGAAAATCAGAAGATACTGTTATGGAAAAATTAAAAAGCAGTATATCTAAAGAAACAGAAATAGGAAATTGTTATTTCGACGATGCTTTAGGAGAAGTAATAGTAGAAGTAAAAGATCCACAATTTTTTAGAAACAATGATAAAATAAATTTACACGAATTATCTGCGGAAATTGGTTGGAAAATTCAGGTAAAAAAAGGATCAGATGTTCCTTCAACAAGTTTCAAAACAATTTACTATGTAAGGCAAACTGAATCAGATGCACGAAGTCAATTCTATAAACAAACAGGAGAAGAAATATTTAGATCAAAAATATCACAAGGTTCAGGAATTTCGTTATTAAGTTTAGGAGGTTTTAATCAAGTAGGAAGATCTTGTATGTTATTATCAACTCAAGAAAGTAAGATTCTTTTAGATTGTGGAATACTTCCAAATGCAAAATTTCCATGGGATTCATATCCAAGATTAGATTGGGCTGATTTTGATATGAATGATCTAGACGCAGTAATTATCTCACATGCTCATTTGGATCACTCAGGATATTTACCTGTAATTTTTAAATACGGATATAATGGCCCCGTGTATTGTACTGAACCTACACTAGCACTAATGACATTACTTCATAATGATTATGTAAAAATTGCAGCTCATGAGGGTTCTCAAGTATTATATGAAGGTAGAGATGTTCGAAAAATGATTCAAAATACAATAACACTGCCTTTTGGTTTGGTTACAGATATATCACCAGATATCAAATTAGTACTAAATAATGCAGGACACATATTAGGATCTGCAACATCTCACCTACATATCGGAGAAGGATTGCACAACATAGTATATACAGGAGACTTTAAATTTGCAAAAACAAAATTATTTGACGAAACGACATGGAATTACCCAAGAGTTGAAACATTAATCATGGAAAGCACATATGGTGGAAAAGCAGATATGATGCCTTCACGAGAACAAATGGAATCAAACTTAGTTAATTCAATAAATGCAACACTAAAAGAAGGTGGAAAAGTATTAATCCCAAGTCCAGCGGTCGGAAGAGCACAAGAAATTATGCTAGTATTAGATCAACAAATGCGTGAAAAAAAACTAATCGAATGTCCAATTTTCTTAGAAGGAATGATATCAGAGGCAACAGCAATACACAGCGCATCTACAGATTTTCTTAGTAGAGATTTAAGAAATCAAATTTCAAGTGGACAAGGAAATCCATTTCAAAGTGAATATTTTACAATAATTGATCATCATAGTAAAAGAGAAGAAGTGTTAAGAGATGAACCATCTATAATAATGGCCACATCAGGAATGTTAGAAGGAGGACCAGTAATGAGATATTTTGAAGAATTAGCCCCAATTGAAAAGAATAAACTAATTTTTGTATCTTACCAAATTGCAGGAACCTTAGGAAGACGAATAATGGATGGAGCAAATCAAGTAAGCATAGTAGATCAAGATGGAAAAATAAAAATAGTGAATATAAAATGTCCGACAGAAAAAATTGATGGTTTTAGCGGACATTCAGACTATAATCAATTAATTAGATTTGTTGGAAAATTAAGGCCAAAATTAAGACAAGTAATTATTAATCATGGAGAACAAACAAAGGTAGCAAATTTAGCTAGTTCAATATCTAGAATATATAGAATAAAAACCTATAGACCCGAAGTTCAAGAAGCTATTAAAATAATTTAGAGACCGCGCCAAACTTTAACTCCAGGAGGAGTTAAAACTACTCTTTCATCACCAAGTCTTGCTATATCGCCGCCAATAGAAGAAACATATCCATATAATTCCTCGACAGCAGTTTTTAAATCTTGAACATTTTTTTGGGCAAGTGGCGTAATCCTTAAAATAATAATCATATTTTTAGATACATCATCTTTAATAGTAGAAATTTGATCAATATTTTTCAATTTTATTGCTTTAAGATACATTTGAGAATCGCTAATGGTGGTCAATAAATCAATGAAGCTTTCATCACATATTAATTTAATATTGAGATTCAGGATAAAGAGTCAAAATTGATTTCTTTATAGTTATTCCAAATAGCATCTCCAACATAATGAAGATTTTTAATAACCACGCCAGTATCAAGATCTAGCATCTCAGAAGAAGAATACATAGTCTTGCCAATTGCAAGAGATTTATTATGTAATTCTTCAATAATGACAACAAGGTCATCTTGGTTAAAATTATCAGGAATATCAACAATTCCAGGACGCATAATATTTGCACCTTTACATACAAATTGAATAGCGCCTTTATCAACAATAACTTTTGGGAAATTTTCCAATATTGTATTGTTTCTTAAAAATGGAATTAAATTACCTTCGGTTTGGATAAAAATAAAATATTTAGAATGTAAAATTTGAACGTCTTCAGATAATTCTATAGATTTTACTTGTTTAATTTTTGAATCAATATTAAATGAAGAGAATTCATTCAATTGTTCAATTAATAAATTTATTTCACGTTTAGATAAAAATCGAATTTTCATCAAATCACAATCATATTTGCAATAAATAATTATAATATGATTTTAATGAAGGTATTTGACGATTTTCTATTGAACCTGGACGTAATTTTCTAATGTGTTTAATTGACTCTTCAGTAGTAAATCCTTTCTTAATAAAATATGCAGCAAAGACAGATCCAGTTCTTCCAACACCTGCTCGACAATGTACTAATAAAGTTAAATTATCATCCAAACAATTAATAATAAAATCAACACATTCATTAAATTGATCTATAGAAGGAAGAGAATGATCTACTATTGGAATATGTTTAAAAATTATATTTTTATTTAATAATACTTCAGAAGGAAGAGAAGATGTTGTAAGAGTTAATATAGCTTTAACATCATTATCAATTAAAAATGATAGTGCTTTTTTTGAATTAATAAAACCAGAACCAACTAATTTGCTATCAATAACCCATTTAAAATTCGTGGGTTTGGAAAATAAATTGACGTATAATCTTCGGTAAATATCTCCAATTAACATATTCTATAACTGCAATATTATTACACAGACACGGATTTTCCACAGGCACAAGTAGAACTAACATTCGGATTATTAATTTTAAAACCAGAAGATTCTAATGATTCAACATAATCAATTGAAGAACCCTGAAGATACTTTGCGCTAAATGGATCAATAAATAATTTTAAACCTTCGGTTTCAATAATAATATCATCTTGAGAATCTTTATCTTCAAGAGACATGCCGTAAGTGAGACCTGCGCATCCACCTCCTGCAACATATACTCTCAAACCAGGATTATCTTTTGATTCATTTTTTGAAAACTCTTTAACTTTATCAACTGCTTTCTGACTAATAGTAACTAATTCAGTTTCACTCATTATTTATATTAGAAAATGAATGAATATAAATTTTTGGAATAATTTTAACTAAATATCACAGGTAAATTTAGATAATTTATCAAGAGTTTCTGAATTAGTTTTTATAACAAAACTAGAATTTGGATTTCCCAATAAAATTGAGGTTCTTTTTTCAAATTGTTCTTTCGGACCACTACCAGATGGGCAAACACCAAGACTTTTTATTTCAAAATTATTATTCTGTAAAAAACTAATAAAAGAATTGAACATCTTAAGATTCTGCCAATCATAATTAAGATCATTACATAAAGCAATCCAAACTTCAATAATACTATTGTAAAGAAGATTTTTAGACAGTTTTTCGAGACTCATAAAGTATCTACAGTACCATCGTTATTTGCACGAAGAAATGTATCAATTGGCATTGAGAAAATACCATTAGCAATAATACCGGGGATGTTAAGTAATGATTGTTCTAAAACTTTTGGTTCAGATATTTCACCAAAATGTGCGTCAATAACTAAATTACCATTTTGTGTAAAAAAAGGATATCCTTTACCCAAAGTACGCAAAATAGGATCTCCATTAATTGATTTAATTTTTTCTTCAACAAATGGTCTAGAAAATTCAGAAACTTCTAAAGGAACAGGCCAAGTAATTACATCAACATATTTAGAGGAATCTGCAACAATGATTGATTGTTTGGCAGATTCAATCATAATTTTTTCACGAAAATGAGCACCACCTCCTCCTTTAATCATTATATTATTTTTATCAATTTGATCTGCCCCATCAATAACAATATCAATTTTTGGAATTAATTCTGTAGATTCAAGAATGATACCATTTGATTTTGCAATTAATTCAATCTGCATTGATGTAGGAATACCAGAAATTTTTAAATTTTCATTTTTTATTCTTTTCCCTAATTCATTAACAAATGCGGCAACTGCAGATCCGCTTCCAAGACCCACTAATTGTTCATTTTTAATTTTTTGAGCTGCAATAGCCCCCATTTTTTGGATTGATTCTTCTTTACTCATTATTCAACATCAATTTGTTCAATGTTGACTATATTTAAATCATTAAAAATTTTTAGAATAGGTTTATTCATGATTCATCTACATCGATTTGTTCCAATCTATCTAATGCATCAAATACATCATCACGGATTTCTTTTATCTTTTTATCAGCCACAGGGACATCTTTAGATATCTTAATTGTTGTTTTTTCAGGATCAATTACTTCATTAGAAGAGGTTTTTTTAGATTCAAATGTCTCTTTTTTAATAAGTTTTTTAGAATCAACACTAATAGTATTTTTTTGTGCAATCTTAATCTTAGGTTTTATTTGTTCAGGCTGACTATCAGGTTTGTTAATTTCTTCAATATAATTTGGTATAGAATCAGGTTTAATTTTACTGAATGTATCAACATTTTCAAGTTTTTTAGATAATTCGTTTAATCGTCTTTCTATTTGACTTAGTTTTTGTGTGAATAAATTATTTAATTCACCACGTAAATTTTCTAATTCACTAGCTTCTAATATTAATTCTGAATCTTGTAACTTATTATCCAATGTTTTGATCTGTTCTCTGTATCTTTGAGATAAAACATCTCTTTCTTTTTTAGTAATTCGTCCTTCTCCTTCAGCTTGAAATACACGACTTAATGCGTCAGTATGCAATTCTTTTTCAAGTTTAAGGGTTTTATATTTCATACGAGCTTGCTCAATCTCAAATTTTTCATTTATTTGATTGGAATTTTTTTCAGGTTTAATTGGAATTGATTCAGCATGAAGATTAGTACGAGCATATTTATTTAACAATATTGATAAGATTGCGCCAGCAAGTAGTCCACCAAGCAAAGAAATTGATATTTCTAAAGGCGTCATTCAATATTATAATATGAAAAAACCGGGTATAAACCTTCCGGTATAAGATAAATTATATCTACCGAGTATGCATCCAGTTATATTGTCGTAATTTAGCTGTACTCCCAAAACCACAAAAAGAGCATTTTTTATTAGTTAAATGATAAGAATGTCGCCCACATCTACGACAACGCATATGAGTTCCGCCCTTGTTATGTTTTCCAGAGGAAGTAGTACCTTTAACCATAAGATATCAACTAGGAGGTGGAGATATAAGAACTACATTATCTCCGCGAACAATTATTGTGCCCAAATCATTGGTTTTATCATCGTCTAAAACCTCTTGTGAATCATCAAGAGTTAGATTCATATGTTGATCAAATCCTTGAAGAGAACCTCTAATAACTTTTCCGCCTTTTAACTTAATTAAAACGATTTTACCAAGGCTTTCTTCGAGTACTTTTACAGACATATCAACATGAGACAATCTTAATCACTCAGATAGAAATTAGTATAACAATTATTTAAATGAATAATTAAAAAATAAAAAGGCCTTAAATTTGAAGTTCGTGAATAAATAATATTGAAAATTTACACAAAAAAAGGAGACAAAGGTGAAACAAATCTCTTTGGAACAAATAAAAAAATCAGTAAAGCTTCAAAGAGAGTTAAATCATATGGAGAAATAGATGAATTAAATTCATTTATTGGATTAACTATATCTAGAAAAGAACTATCAACAGATTTTAAGAAACATTTTATCAATATAGAAAAAGAATTACAAAAAATTCAAAACGATTTGTTCGTAATTGGATCAAACTTAGCAACAACAAAAAAAAGTAAAGAAATAAAGAAAATCAGTAAAAATGACATAAATAGATTAGAAAAATTAATAGACAAATATTCAAAAGAATCAGACCCGCTAAAAAATTTCATATTACCAGGAGGTTCAACTTTAGCTTCTTTATTTCATATATGTAGAGCAATTTGTAGAAGAGCAGAAAGAAAAATTGTTGAACTAAGTGAAATGGAAGAAATCAATAACAATATAATTCCATATTTAAATAGATTATCAGATCTATTTTTTATACTTGCAAGAGTAGCAAATAAAATATTAAACATAGAAGATACTAAATGGAAACAATAGATTTATTCATGAGAACTAAATTGGTTCTTTTTTTAAAACCTAGATTTAATAATATACTTGATTCGTCAGAATTAGTTTCAGGAAAACAAAAAAGTTTTGAGGAAATGAATTCTGGAAAAGATGTTTTAACATAAGATAGTGAATTTTTTATTTCTTCACATTGTCCTTTAACAATAAATAATTGAGAATGATCTTCATGACCATAATTATTAGTTTTTTGAAGTAATAATAGTGAATCAATATGTCCGGAATTACTGGAAATAATTGCAATTCCATTTTTCAAATATTCTTTAATGGAATAAGAATTAACAGACCACCATCTCCACCAGATAGGAATATATTTTTTAGTTGTGTCCATATGCTCGAATATAGATGAAATTTCATCATAATCATTTAGGATCTTTACATCACTCAGAGTAGATAATTCCTCTATATCATTATAATCAATGTACATATATTGGCAATAATGAGATTCGTTAAAATTTAGATTTTTGAAAAGAGATATAGATTTAGTATTTTCAATTGATGTAGTAAGACGAATATTATCAATTTGTTTTGATTGTACAGTAGTAATCAAATCTTTTATCAGATAGTTTGCTATACCTTGATGACGATATTGTTCTTTAACTCGTAAAGATTCTAACCATATTTCAGAATTAAAATTATAAACATGATAAACTGCAACAATTTCATTTTCTAGATCGGCAATGATAAAAGAACTATTACTATTATTTATCCAATCATTCCATACTACTGGAAGATAATCTTTTCCATTCCAGATATTTTTACATAATTCAGAAATCTCAGATTTGTCTTTTAAATTACCTTTACGAAGTATAATATTATCTAAAATTTTGCTCATATTAATAATGATTAATTAGTTCATTATAGATATTCTTGAATTTTTTCCTCGAGGATTTCTTGAGTAACTGCACCTACAATAGAATCCATGATTTGTCCATTTTTTATAACTAAAAAAGTCGGGATAGAACTAATTCCATATTTAGAAGGAGTAATTGGATTCTGATCAACATTAAGTTTTGTAAACAACACCTGATTTTCATATATAGAAGATAATTCTTCAATGATAGGAGTCATTGCTTTACAAGGACCACACCAATCAGCCCAGAAATCAACTATTACAAACGAGTTATTAGATATTATTTGGTTAAAGTTGTTGTCATCAATAATTTTAGGAGAAATTGTTTGCATATCGATCTTAAGACAAAATAATGTTATAAGATTTTTGGTTCAAAATATAAAATAACAACTTTTATAGAGGTTAGTGAGTTTCTTAGTTTGCCGGGATGGCAGAGTGGTCTTCAATTAGAACACAATAATGCGCGGATCATGAAAATGAGCGTAGGCCTTGAAAGCCTGTGTCCTTCGGGACTCGTGGGTTCGAATCCCACTCCCGGCGTATATAATTTATTTAGTAGAAAGATTAACTTCTATGAAAACATCTTCAGGAACTTTAAGCCTCATCAGCTGTCTCATAGTTCGATCATCAGCGTCTAAATCAATAAGTCGTCTATGTATCCTTAATTGCCA
Organism: Nitrososphaerota archaeon; assembly: GCA_013378375.1. GTDB lineage: Archaea > Thermoproteota > Nitrososphaeria > Nitrososphaerales > UBA57 > UBA57. The sequence goes on along the minus strand of JACAFT010000022.1, from coordinate 4,937 downwards.
TCTATCAAAAGTACTGGTTCCATTTCCTGAAGGTGCTTTTCTAGTAGTGATTTTAAGTCGTTTTGTTGGTAAAGGTTGAGGACCTCGTATGCGAACTCCAGTTCGATCGGTTATTCCTCTAATTTCTCCACAAACCTTTTGTAAATTAGGCAAATTACTACTAGTTAATTTGATTCTTGCTGATTGACCCATATTATTCTATTATTATAATCATGGAACTATTTGAATTTTCCATTAATAGAAAAGAAGATATAAGAAGTGTGTCAATTTACTAAAATTATGTTAAAAGCTGTATTATTCGACTTAGACGGAACAATTATTGATTCCAATAACGCTATTTTTGAAACATATAGACAAGTAAGTCTAAGATTAAACAAAGAACCCCCTACAATAGATACACTAAGAGACCTACTAGGTCAACCATCACATATCAATTTAAAGTTATTATTTGGAGAGAATGAAAAAGCAAGACCAATTTATAACGAAGTAGTCAAAAAAACACATGAAAACCTACCTACACTACCATATGTGAATGAAACATTAAAAAAAATCAATTTGCCAATGGGAATTGTAACGTCAAAAAGACAAGAAAATGCATTAGAAGTTTTAGGAGAATTAAATAAATATTTTAGTGTAATAATCACGCCTGAACAAACTATTAAACAAAAACCAAATCCGGAACCAATATATGCAGCATGTAAAAAATTATCAATAAAACCTAAAGAATCAGTATACATTGGCGACACAATAAGAGATTATCAAACTGCAATAAATTCAGGAACAGAATTCATTGCATTAATTGATAAAGGATCAACAGAAAAACAATTCAATAAAGTTGGAGCAAAAAACCAGATTACTTCATTTAATTTAATTCCGGATATAATTAAAAAATTATAAAAAATTTCAATAACAAATTTTATAAATTAATAAATCCTAATGTAATTAATGCCATTTGAAGTAATTTGTGAAAATTGTGGTCATAGAATATATCAAGGAATGGAACTAAAATACGTAAATGATATGATTCGTTCAAATGATGGAAAATGCAGAAGTTGTAATGAAGTTTTTTTAAAAAAAGATTTTATAACAAAAATTATTCAAAAAACAAATTAAAAATCTAAATCAGATAAACCTTTTATAAATATACATTTGTCTAAACCAACAGAAAACGATTGATTAGAAATATCATCATCAATTAAAATAAAGCCGCCATCACGAACTATAACAATAGGAATAGATTCATCACATTCTCCCATTAATATTTGCGAAGCAGAACTCAAATTATCTGCTATGGCTTTTTGTGTAACTAGAATAGAATTTCCAAAAAGATCATTTTTACCTCGCTCATCTTGAATAGGATTTATTCCTGCACAAGCAATTGCAACACCAGTAGTTCCAATTCGAGTAGGCATCAATCTACTGTCAGTAATTATAACCCCGAGTTTAATTTTAAAAAGATTTTCTAATTCTTTTTTAATAAATTGAGCAGATTGTAATGGATTTTCTGGATAAAGAATTGCATATCCAGGCATTATATTTGAAGTATCAATTCCTGCATTTGGAACAACAATGCCATTTTTAAAAGTTAAAACAAAACCATCAGATCCAGAAAAAATTTTATCCGATTCTTCATAGATTAATTCAGATAATTGAGGATCAATATTATATTTATTTGAAAGATCTAATGCTTTAGAACTAACTTTAATATTATTCAAGTTTTTATACCTTCCTTCTGAAAGTGCAATAAATTTACTAGAGATAGTCAATACATCTCCATTTTGTAATTGTTCTGAATTAATTGTCAACGAGTCAGAAATACATTTTATTATATTGAATTTAGATTCTTTACGAGAAACTTTTAAGGGTATTAACTTAATCGACATCAAATCAATTAGCTATTTATCAATTATTAATTATATATTTATTCCAAAATCTGAAAGATAACGTCAATTTCTACTGCAGAATTAAGAGGTAAAGAGTTACTTCCAATAGCTATACGTGAATGTTTACCCTTATCTCCAAATAATTGACCAAATAAATCAGAGGCCCCATTAATTACTTTTGGTTGATCAGTAAAATCATCTATGCAGTTAACATAACCAGAAACTTTTACTATTCTATGTATTTTATCCAAACTACCTAATTCAGATTTAATAACGCTCAATGCATTTAATGCACAAATTTTTGCACATTCATAACCATCCTCAGTTGTAAGATCTTTACCAAGTTTACCAGTACGAAGTTGATCATTAACAAATGGAACTTGTCCAGAAATAAAAACAAGATCGTGTATTTTTACTGAAGGAATATATGAACCAGCAGGTTTTGGCATACTTGGGAGTGTTAATCCCATTTCTTTGAGTTTATCTTCAATCACAATAAATACTGAACAAACAGAGAATAATAAGTTTGTAGTCGAGAAAGTAAATATAGCACTTCATAGTAAATACATTTGTAATACCAATATGGTAGAATTAACTCACATACTTTCTCTAATTATACTAATAATTTTATCAGCTATTTCATCAGGAAGTGAAACTGCATTAGTATCACTTAGTGAAATCAAGGCAAAAACACTACACGATCAGAAAAAAAGAGGTTCAAAATCACTACTAAAATTAAAAAAAGAACCAAAAAAACTAATAATAACTATACTAATTTTAAACAATTTCGTAAATATCAGTGCAGCAGCTATAGCAACCATGATTTCAATTCAAATATTTGGATCTACAGGAATTGGAATTGCAACAGGAATAATGACAATAATTATTTTAATATTTGGAGAAATTACGCCAAAATCATATGCCACCATGAACAATGAAAGATTTGCTTTAATTATGGCACGACCAATTGAAATTATTTCAATAATATTAACGCCAATAACGATTCCCTTAATGAAATTATCAGATTTCTTAACAAGATATGATAAAAAGAATAATATTCCAACAGTAACAGAAGAAGAAATAAAAATAATTCTTGATGTAAGTGAAAAAGAAAAAATTATAGAAAAACATGAAAAAGAATACATCAGAGGTGTATTAAAATCAGGAGAAACAACTGCAAGAGAAGTAATGATTCCAAGAAAAAAAATGTTCGTATTGGATTCGAATATGTCGATAGGCGATGCAATAAAAGCTATGATTAAGAGCGGATATACAAGAGCACCTGTGATAAAAGATTCACGAGATAATGTCACAGGAATAATACATTTAAAACAACTTTTAGTAGCAAATCAAGAAGGTCAGGGTAAAAAAAATATTTCACATGTATTAAGAAAACCAATATTCCTATCTCAAAAAGAGATAGTAGGAGAACTAATACTCGAACTTCAATCCAAAAGAGAACACATGGCCATAGTAGTAGATGAATTTGGAGGAATTGAGGGCCTATTAACACTAGAAGATCTAGTCGAAGAGATTTTAGGAGAAATAACAGATGAAAGTGAAAATTTATTCAAATCAATCAAGAAGATAAACAAAGATACAATTTTAACACATGGAGAAACAAATATTCAAGAAATAGAAGAATTTTTCAAAATAGAAATAAAAGGATTTACAGAAGAATCAAACGTAAATGGAATATTACACAGTCTATTAAAGGATCTCCCAAAAGAAGGAGATAAAATAAAAACAAACGGATTATCATTTGTAGTAGAAGAACTGAGTGAAAATGTAGCAAGTAAAATTAGAATAACAAAAAATAAAAAATAGATTGCTTATAAATTAAATTAAAAAGAATATATTTTATTAAAATTAAAAAAGAACGACAGAATGTGAACTTTTATGATGTTTTCATAGAAAATTTATCAGAACTAGGATATCTAGGAGCTGTAATTGCAGGTTTCTTAGGATCAAGTACATTATTCTTTTCTATTTTTCCTTCGTTCATAGCAATTCCAATAATTGGTTCACAATTAAATCCATTATTTGTCGGAATCTTTGCAGGATTAGGTGCAGGTATAGGACAATTTCTTCATTACTACATCGGAGTAGGAGGAAGAAAATTATTATCCAAAAAGAAAAACATAATAAAAAAAATAGATATGTCAAAAGAGAAAAATGAAAAATGGAAAAAAAGAATTGATAAATACGGCGTCGGATTAATTTTTCTGTTTGCAGCTACACCTCTAACACCAGATGATATATTATGGATACCGTTAGGAATAATGGGATATCCAAAAGTTCGTGCATTAATTGCTGCAATACTTGGTAAAATTGCATTAAACTTGTTATATGCATATGCAGGTTCATTTGGTTTAGAATTTTTATTAGAATTATAATAATGCCGGGAGTGGGTCTTTCGTAATTATTTCGAACCCACGACCTCCAGATTATGAGTAACGCCCTATTTGTATGGAGGCTGGCGCTCTAACCAGGCTGAGCTTTCGAGTAATCAAACCCCGGCTAATTTCCCCGGCATATACTAAAAAATTTCTGTCCCTAATAAATTAATAATATAAAGAAAAAAAAGCTAAAATAAAGAAAATCTAGGTTATAGAAAAAATATCCAATGTATCTATTTTATATTTAACAATGACACAGGTATATCATGGCAAATAAATCGGGGAGTAGTATTCCACAAAACTACATAATTCTCGGAATAATTGTTGTGGCAGTCCTTGCCGTCGGATTATATTCGATGGGCGGACTAGGTGGAGATTGTGTCGTAAAACTAGGACACATATTACCAACTAGCGGTCCATTAGCAGCATATGCTGGTGGTTTCCAAGCAGGAGTTCAAGCTGCTGTGCAGGAAGCCAATGATAATGGCGGAATAGATGGCTGTACCGTAGAACTAATCGAAGAAGATTCACAAACAGATCCAGCTGCATCGGCAGCTGCAGCAAGGAAACTTGTTGACGTAGATCAAGTACATGCAATTGTAGGAGTCTATGCTAGTTCATCAACACTAGCAGCAGCACCAATTGTAGAAGATGG
>JACAFT010000021.1:0-17012 GCA_013378375.1 Nitrososphaerota archaeon | reverse complement strand
GGAACTGTTATTATTGCATCTTTTATTTCTTTTTCATTTAAGAAAGCCTCCGATTCAGTTTTTATTTTTTTAAGTATGTATGAAGAAATTTGCTCAGGTGTATATTTCTCACCATCAACTTCTACTGTTTCCTTGGTTCCCATCTTTCTTTTTATCTCAAGAATTGTATTTTGAGGATTGGTTACATACTTTTTTTTCGCTTCTATTCCTACTAGAATCTCATCAGATTTTTTATTAATATAGACAATAGATGGAAACATTTTTTCCACAGAGTCAGACATTTTGTTATCTTGACTTTTTATCACTACAATTTCATCGTCTTTATAAACTGCCGCAGCAGAATTTGTGGTTCCTAAATCTATTCCTAAAATATATTTTTCCGTGTTTTCCAATGTTAAATAATACAAAATTTTTTTTTCAACTAATAAATATTATGTAGATTTCCAACGTAAAGAATAATTAATTTACTCTGTATCGTGAATTATATAATCCTTTTTAACAAAATTATAGCAATTACTACAATATTGATATCCGTCTATAAAATGGGTAGATTTCCCAAATGATAGAATCTGATCCCTACACCTACTACAGGTAGTCCAAGCTTCAGAAAATTGACGAGGATTAATCCCTTCTCGAGTTGCATCTTCATTTCGGTCTTCTCGAGGAAATTTATTATCTCTGTTTTTGTTTAATTTTTTAATTTTAATTTTTTTTAGATCCTTTTCTGTATTTTCATCTTCAGGCTGGATAGATTCTTCTTCAATCACGGATTCAGCGTTTGTTTCTTCTGCATCTTTTTGTACTGTTTCTTCAAACAATTTAATCAAGTCCTAATATACATAATTAGAGATATTTTCACATATTTGAATTATTCATTTTGAATTAATCCATATCTATTATTTAATTAATAATTTTATTGGGGTGGTCGTCCAGGTTGGTCAGGATGTTAGCTTCGGGAGTTAATGGTCGTGGGTTCAAATCCCACTCACCCCATTAATATTTTATATAAAATGCCTTCCTATCCTGAGTAATTAAATGAAAGAAACACAAATTATTATCATAGTATTTTTAATCTTAGGAATATTTGCAGTGTATTTCTTTTCTCAATCAACATTATTTCAAGAAGAAAATGTTGAAATTAATAATGAAGTACCATTATTGCAACCGATAAAGGATGATGTTTCAGAAAGTAACGCAGGTCCAAATCAATCTTATTTACGTAATTCTACACAAATAATACCAAATATTGAAAAAGATCCAGAAGCAGAACCCAATGTCATAAATGAAAATATTAATCAAGTCAATGCAGAGAAACCCCCTGATGTAGAAATAATGTCAGAGGTGTTTACCTGCTCAAAATCTAATTTTGTTCCACAAATAAATGACTATATTATTTACGATATCATTGGACTAGAAAAGCTATCAGTAATATTCTCAGAAACATACGAAAACGAGGTAAATGTAACTTTGACTATCACAAATATTAATTCTACTTGGTTTATTGCAGATTTAGAATCACGAGCAATAATTTCAGGTCCTGATGACGGAATTACTGGAAGTGTTCCATTATTCTGGTTACCGGTACACTATAAGATCGGTGACACAGTCACAAATCTTGGTGACATTGAACTTAAAATATCAGATGAAGATTCTATGCTATTCGATGGTAAGAAAATTGATACAATAATTGTAACAGGAATGTCAACGCTAGAAAATCAAAATAACAAAACAGAAAGCTTGGTAAAATCATACTATGAAAAAAATACAGGAATTTTATTACAAATTACTGAAGAAAGTACTATATACAAAAATAACGAAGTTGTAGATCAACAAATAATTAATATTATCACTGTAATTGAAACGAACATTGAATTTAACAAATATTCGATCGAATTAATGCAACGAGAAGTAAATACTAGAAAAGGTTCATTTGTGATTTATGAACATGATAATTTTGATTGGAAGTTTCAGATATCAGAGATTATGGGAAACAGTGCAAACATTACTGAAAGTAGGCGTTTTCCAGGAGCGGATTGGGAATTAATAAGATGGAGAGTAGTAGATCTAGGATGTTTAATTATTAAAGATGCTTCTACAACATCATTTGATAATAATTTTCAAAGAAGTTCCAATATTATTGGGAAATCATATGAATTTATAATAAGAAATAATGTTCTAATTGGCAATTATATATTTCCGGCATATGAAGAAATAGGATTAGGGCCAGAAATATTCGTTTTTAAAATTATAGGGTTTACAGAATTTGAACAGAATGGAGATATTATTAATGCAATTATAGCAGAATCAATTGGGGAAGGAGGTATCGTGAGAAGGTACTTCGATCAAACAACAGGCATATTACTACTAGAAGAATTTGAATACGAAGGAACTATACGACAAATTATACGACTAAAGGAAATCAGTGCATAATATAATATATAATTATCACAAATTTCGGTAAAACGTGAAATTTAAGTAACCGTGTCTATTAAGATAAATCGACTAATAAATGGAAAGAGATTATGATGTAATTGTTGCAGGAGGCGGCATGACAGGTTTGATCACGGCCACGACAATTGCAAAATTTACCAATCAAAATATGAAAATTTTGGTGCTTGATAGAAATGAAGAAATTACACCTGCAAGAAAGAATATTTCTGGATGGACATGTGGTGATGCGGTAAGTAAACGAAGTATAGATTTCTATGAGAAAGAAGTTGGAATATCTTATAAATATCCTGAATTAGAACACAAAGTCAAAGGAGTATTAGCTTTTGCACCTGACAGAGAAACTAAAGTTTCGTTTGACGGTGAAGGTTATGTACTTAATCGTAAAATATTGGGTTTAAGACAAGTAGAAGATGCAAAAAAATTTGGTGTTGAATTTTCATTTGAAACAGAAGCAAATAAACTATTATCAGAAAATGGATACATTAATGGTGTTGAAATTATTAAAAAAGATAATATAAAAAGCAAAATAACAGCAAAAATTGTGGTAGATGCAACAGGTTCCGCATCAAAGTTACGTCAGAATCTCCCTGTTGATAATTCATTTATGGAAAAACAAATTGATAGAGAAAACGATATGGAATCTACTGGAAGATATATCTTAGAATTCGATAAAGGAGAAGTTGATAAATCATATTTTGATGAAGAATATTGCATAATACATCTGGATCAAGATTTAGCTCCTGGAGGTTATGCATGGGTATTCCCAAAAGCAGATAATAAAATCAATATCGGGTTAGGAGTTCAGAAAAAACGACTTATTTCACGAAATAAGAGATTGGGAAAAAATGACAACCTTCAGAGTTTAATTGACAGTTATATCGAGGCAAATCCAGCAATTAAAAACCATAGATTATCATCAGATAAAGATGATGCGGGAAATTTACGAGGAAATTGGCAGGTTCCTGTTAGAAGACAGAATGACTGCATGGTAGAAAATGGTTATGTGATAGTGGGAGATGCAGCTTGGTTACCAAGACCTATAGACGCAGGAGGCATAGGCCCAGGAATATTTGCAAGTGTAATTGCAGGGAAAACAATTGCAAATGCATTGCACGCAGAAGATTATAGTCAAAAGAATCTATGGAACTACAATACTGAATATGTTAGAAACTATGGATATCAAATGGCTAGTTTTGAAATACTTAGAAGGTTCCTACAAATTGTATTAAATGAAAAAATAAGTTATGGAATGAAAAATTTTCTATCTGCAGATGATGTAGAAAAAATTACGTCAAGAGAGCATCCAAGCTTTGACAAAGTAGATATGCTAAACCCAATTATGTTTTTAAAAATAATCACACATTGGAGTTTGGCAAAAGAATTACGCTATACAGCAAATAAAAGTAATCAACTTGTCGAACATAACAGAAATTATCCAGAATCCCCAGATGGTTTTCCTATATGGAAAAAGAAATTACATTCATTATTAGAAGAAGCTTATAGTAGATTTTCTTAAGTTAATAATTGATCAAGCGTACTATTCTGAATTCCAGTTTTTATTTCTAAAGCAATTCTTCTACCCATACTCATATTACTCCCATGAGTTAGATAAGAATATGGAGAACCTGTTGTAAAAATATTTGTTCCAGCAACTATTCGTGCAGAAAATTCAAAAGCAACAAATTTACCATTTGAATCATAAACACCTTCCATACAAAATGGTCCAGGCATTCCTGGTGGAACTAAGTCTCGACTTGTGGATACAAAATTTTCGCCGATATCATAAACTTCAACAAGTAAAGATTCTCGCAGAACTAATGGGATATTTCCTACAACAATATAAGTTGGAGATAATTTAATTGCAGATTGATCATCACTAGGAATTCTACCCAGACTATCAACATTAGTTTCATATCGTTTATCAATTCCAAAAAGTTCTAATTCCTTGTTAAGTTCTGAATAAAAATATTGAAAATAGACAGGAACGCCAATAATATACTCTTGAATTTGTATTGTGTCTTCTTCAGTCATTAAACCAAGTTTTTTAAATTTTTTCACATTGGTAAAGTAATCTTCTTGATTTCGAGCAAGAAAATATCCAGAACCACCTCTTGCTCCAGAGAGTTTAGAAATTGTTAAACAATCAATTTCTTCAGGAGAATTAAAGATTTTAGGTGTTCTAATACCTGATGTTTCCATTAAACGTGTTTTAAGATCACGATCTGCCTCCCAGCGTAAAATGTGTTTGTTACCAAAAATAGGAACATTCAGTTTTTCAATATTGTCAATTCCAACCTCAGAAATTAGTGTGCCATGAGGAATTAGAATTGAATCGTGGTCAGATAATTTTTTTTCAATATCGTCATTTATAATTTCCTGAAAATCTTCAACTACTATATATTCATCAATAAAATTAAATCGACGATAAAATTTTTCACGAGATTTTTTTGTAACCAACACTGTTTTGAATCCTTCATCTTTGGCACCTTTGAGAACTTGTAAAGAACAGTGAGAACCTAGAGTTGCAATACTTGTCATGTAACTATCTCTTCCAATCTATTTTCATTTATAGCATCAGATATTTCCATAGAGATTCTCTTACCTGTGCCAAAGGATTCTCCGTGATAGTAATGTGTATATGGACTCATCATTAAAACTGGGCTTCCAGGTACACGAGGGGAAACATCGAAGACAACTAATTCAAAATCTTTAGTTATTGCACTTTGTAATGCAAATGGACCAATAATACCTGGATGAAATTCTTTTTTTGTGGATTCAACAAATTTGTTTCCAAGTTCAAATACCTTTTCTAAGAAAGATTCCCGTATTGTAGCAGGCATATGTCCAACTTCAATATTCTGTAATTCAATATCAATTTCGAGTTGTTGTTTTGCAGGTAAAGAAGTAAAGTCATTCAAATTCGTTTGTAAACGACGATCAATACCAAGAAATTCTACTCTATCATTCAAGATAGAATAAAAGAAATTAAAATTAAAATAAGTTCCCAAAACAAATTCTTCAATACGCGCATCTGCTAAATCTTCAGCAGAAATAATACCTTGATTAATTCGTTTTTCAGCTTTTTCTTGAAATTCTTCATAAGTAGATGCTGTAAAGAATGCACGTTCAATATTTCTTGTTGATTCCATAACTTTGACAATAACTAGACGATCTATATCTTCAGGTTTATCAAATAATTTTGGATATTTAATATTAGCTTTTTCTAAAAGATAATACTGATTTTTTTCAACATTACGTTCTTCAGTGCGTAACATTTCTCTATTCCCAAAAATTGGAACCTTTAGATTATTTTCAATAGAATCATAATCAAGATATGCAGTAAATGAACGATGAGGAATGAAGATAGAATTATTGGAAATAAGAGTTTGTTGAACTTCGTCATTAAGCATATCAGAGAATTTTGGCAGTGTTATTATATCATCAATAATTCTGTTATAATGATTATAAGTTTGTTCTCTTCCTTTTTGACAAATCACCAATGTATGAAAATTTTCAGATTTTGCACCGTCCATAATATCAAGTGCAGAATGGCTACCAAGTGTAGCAACTGAAACATCGCCAGTATCATAATTTTTAACAATATTTTGTAGAACAGATCTATCTATCATTATCAATTATTTTATAGAACTAAACTTATTTAATTATAATTGATATCTATACAAAATGTTTCTAAATGGTTCGGAAAATTCAAGGCAATAGATAGTGTTAATATTGAAGTAAAAAAAGGCGAGATTTTTGGATTATTAGGACTCAATGGAGCAGGAAAAACAACCACACAGAGAATGGTTTCAACAGTATTTCAACCAACAAAAGGAGAAATATTGGTAAATGGTTTTAATTCAAAAAATGATTCGTCTGAAGTACGAAAAAATATAGGATTTTTACCCACAGAAGTAGGATTGTATGATAGACTAACAGCGAGAGAAGTAATAAGATATTTTGGAATATTAAATGACATAGAGGAAAATCAAATAAATGATAAAATCGATGTAATTTTAGAGAAATTATCTCTTACTGAATATGCAGATAAACGTTGTTCTAAATTATCTAGAGGAAATAAACAGAAAGTTGCAATTGCAAGAGCAATAATTCATGAACCACAAGTTTTTATTTTTGATGAGCCAACTTCAGGTTTGGATGTAATATCTTCACGTGCAGTACTTGATTTTGTGAAACAATGTAAAGAGGATGGAAGAACAATATTGTACTCTTCACATTCAATGTATGAAACAGAGGAAATTTGTGATAGAATATCAATAATACATGATGGAAAAATATTAATGACCAATTCGATAAAAAAAATTCAAAAAGAATACGAATCACTTGAAAATGCATTTATTTCAATAGTAAAGGATGAAAAATCTTGGGAATAAAACATATCAAAGCAGTATATAAAAAAGAGATGAAAGACATACTAAGGGATAGACGAACTCTTGTTGCAACTGTTATAATTCCAATATTATTAATTCCATTGATGACGTTTGGGATACCAGTATTATTTTCTAGTACTGAACAGCAAATAGTAGAACAAACACAGTACATTGCAATAATTAATTCTGAATCGTCTGAAAGATTTACAAAATTAATTGATGGAAGTCGATCATTAAAAGTAATAGAAATAAACAGACCAATTGATGAAGCAATTAGAAATGGAACAATCGCAGTTGGAATAGAGATACCTGAAGATTTTGATAACAGAATATTAAATGAACAAATAGTAAACATAACAATATATTTTGATGCGTCAAGTAGGACGTCTAATGTAGCGTATTCAAAAGTATTGCAATTTCTTAGTGCCTACAGTAAAAACACTGTTGATGAAAGGTTGCTAAATAGGGAGATCGATCCACAAATATTAAGTCCTATACAAGTTTATGCGTCAGATGTAGCTACTGAGGATGAAGTTTCTGGTTATCTACTTTCATTGATCTTACCTCCATTATTAGCAATAATAGTTGCAACAGGAGGAATGAATGCAGCAATAGATTTGACTGTAGGAGAAAAAGAGAGACATACACTGGAAGCACTATTGGTAACATCAACTAACAGACGGGATTTGATAACAGGAAAATTTTTAGCGGTTTTAACTACAACTTTAGTTTCCATAGGATTTATCATGTTAAGTCTATCAGGTTCTGTAAGCTATTTATCGACGCTATCTATTCAACAAATGCAAATATATTTGACGTTACAGACATCAATTATTGTTTTTGTTATATTATCGTTAATGGCAATCATGATTGCATCTTTAGGAATGGCAATAGCGAGTTTTGCAAAGAGTTTCAAAGAAGCAAATAACTACCTCACTCCAATGTTATTTATAATAGTAATTTTATCATTTGGATCATATGGAATTTCGATAGAAGACGTAGGAATCATTCCATTTTTTATACCAATATTAAATGTAACATTAGTCATACAAGAAATTTTAGTGAATAATTTTAATGCATTACATCTACTTGTAACTGTAACATCGACTTTGATTGTTTCAATTATTATGATCTCTTTGGCAAGTTGGATTTTCCATAAAGAAGGTCTATTGTTCCGTGCATAATTAATCTAGAAATAACATAGTTAATTTATAATATACAATATATGAATACACACATGAGTGAAGTAATTACAGCAAGAGTGAAAAAAGTTTTTTCGTTTACAAACTTCATGAAAGTAAAACCTGATGCAATATTAATTAAAAATGGAATAGAAGGACAACTAGATTCTACATTTTTTTATTTAAGTGGAATACGTTCAGGATTATTTGAAGGATGTTCAGTAATCGCATACCCGACTGGAAAATTATGCGTATTTACATCAAAATTAGAAGAACAAAGTGCATTAAAAACACCAAATATTGAAGTAATTACCTTTGAAAATGGAATTCAATATAAGAAATTACTGCAAAAAAAATTGAAAAACGTTAGAGTTTTAGGAATGAATTTGAATGAACTGTCGTATACAAATTATCTTTGGATTAGAATGATTTTAAAAAACATTAAGAGAGTAGATGTAAGTAAAGCAATTGCCAAAGCAAGATGTATAAAAGATGAAAAAGAGATAAAGACATTAAGAAAAAGTGCAAAAATAGCAAGTAATGTTCTTCCCATAATACTCGATTCATTAGATAATGGAATTACTGAGAATCAATTATCGTCAATAATTAATTACAATTTAGAGAAACAAGGAGCATCCAGTCCATCTTTTCAAACAATTGTAGCATTTGGAAAGCATAGTGCTGAACCACATTATGCACCACAAAATTACAAACTAAAAAGAAATAACCTAGTCCTGTGTGATTATGGTGCAAAATATGATAGATATTGTTCAGACATTACACGAACTGTTTTTTTTGGTAAAATAAACAAAGAAATCAAAGAAATTTATGAAACGGTGCAACAAGCAAGTGAAATAGGATTGTCAAAAATTCGTTCTGGTGTAAAGGCAAATGTAGTACATAATGCTGTAGAAGATTTTATAAATTCTACAAAATACAAAGGTCGGTTTATACATTCAACGGGACACAGTATTGGTTTAAATGTTCATGATGGTGCGTCAATTAGTAAAAAATCAGAAATTATATTGGAAGAAGGTATGGCATTCACCATAGAACCAGGAATATATTTACCAAAAATTGGTGGTGTAAGAATAGAAGATGATGTTATTGTTAAGAAAGGTAAACCAGAAATAATAACAAAAGTCTCTCGAGAATTAATTGAAATATAATTTATTCAACTATTCTATACGTAAAACCTTGTTGTTTAAGAGACTTTAACATTTCTTTGGTATTTTCACTACTTTTAGTTTCCATAGCAATTAATACTTCAACAGGACCTAAACCAATTTTTCTATGGAATCTATCAACTTGAACATCAAGAATATTTGCATTCCTAGAACCTATAACATCAAGAACTTCTTTTAACGCACCAGGTGTATCTTTAAGACCAATAATCAATCTAACGATTCGGCCTGCACTAATTAAACCACGTGTAACCAGTTTATTCATCAACGACATATCAACATTACCACCACAAACAATAGGAACAACACGTTTACCTTTCAAGGATAATTTACCAGATAATAAACCAGCCACGGGGGCAGCTCCTGCAGGCTCTGAAACAATTCTTCCTCTTTCAAGTAAAAGAAACATTGCTTCGGCAATTTCTACATCAGTAACGGTAATCATTTTATCAACGTATTTTTTTACAATTTCAAATGTTAACTTTCCAGGTGTCTTAACATCAATACCATCTGCGATAGTAAAACGATTAGGAACAGTAGTAAGTTTTCGGTTTTTCTTTGATTCGATCATAGAGGCAGAATTAGAAGACTGAACGCCAATGATTTTAATATCAGGATATTTCTCTTTTAATGCCACACACAAACCACTAATCAATCCACCACCTCCAATAGCTGCAATAATTACATCAACATTTTTTAGAGATTCAATAATTTCCAATCCAATTGTTCCTTGACCTGCAATAACATATGGATCGTCAAAAGGATGTATCATAGTTGCAGAAGTTTTTTGAGCAATTGATTGAGCAGCAGAGTACGATTGATCATAATTCAATCCAGATAACAAAATAGATGCTCCGTAACCTGATGTGGCAGCAACCTTAGCTGTAGATGCATTTTCTGGCATAACAATAGTACAAGGAATATCAAGTTGAGATGCAGCATATGCAGTTCCCTGACCATGATTGCCAGCTGATGCAGCAATAACACTACTAGGCGTAGATTTGTTAACATTCAGCATCTTCCAATAAGCACCTCGTACCTTAAACGAGCCGGTCTTTTGAAGATTTTCAAGTTTTAGATAAACATCTGACCCGGTAAGCATTGAAAGTGTATTTGAGTAATCAAGAGGAGTTTCCTTTATAACATTAGAAAGAGCCTCCTTGGCTTTTCTTACATCTTTAATAGATAAATCAATAAGAAATTTGGACATTACTAATATTTGAATTTATGCTATGGGTCAAAATCAAAATTACAATCACATAAACACGTAAGACAAGGTTATTTGTTGTGATGTCATGCAGTAATACTGTGAAAGACGTAGAAATAGTAATGAGAACAAAGGTAAAGTTGAAAGACCCGTTATTAATTTGTGGATTACCAGATTCTGGATTTGTTGGAAAAATTGGATGTTATCATTTTGCAAAGGGAATAAAGGCAATAAAATTTGCTGATATGTATTCATCTCATTTACCAGCACAAACAATTGTAAATGAAGATGGAACCATTGATCCATTAAAATTTGAATTTTTTTATAAAAAAGGGAAACAAAATTTATTAATTTTCACAGGAGACGTACAAGCAGAGACAGCGGAAGGTCAACATATCATATCAAATGCAGTACTTAATTTTGCAAAAGGCTTGGGTTGTAAAACAGTATACACGATTGGAGGGTTTGTTACATCAAATTCTTCAGATCCGCCAAAAGTATATGGTACAACAGTATCAGAGTCATTATTGAAAGATTTAGGAAACTTTGGAATTAAGAATATGAAAAACAACAACATTTTGGGAATGAATGGAATTTTATTTTCTCTATCAAAAAATTGTGGAATGAATGGTTTTGGTATATACAGTGAAACACAAGGAGAATTTCCAGATGTAGCAGCAGCTAAAGAACTGATACAAGTATTATCGAAAATAACTGGTTTTAAACCAGATCTACGTGCGTTGAATAGAGAAGAAAAACGATTAAAACAACTACAAAATAGTTTAGAGACTAAAGTAAATAATGAAGCTGAGTCTAAAACAAGAGGATATATTACTTAAGATGACAATTAATATTAAAAACCGTTGCAGCAGATAAAGTATACAAATCAGAATATTCAGATTCCTTTATTGACAATTTAATTTTATAATTAGGACAAGGATTTGGTTCAGAACTCATTCTTGGTGAACTACATGTCAAGATAAATTCAATTTCTTCAATAAATGATGGATCTGGAAGATATCTATAACGTCTACGAATTGTTTTTTCAAGATGATCAATTTGAAGATAATTCGTCTGAGCGTCTTTTATATCCACAGATTCTAAAGTCAATATCAAGTTCTTGCCAATTATTGTATTATTAGGTTCAATATTCCAAGAATTAAGGATCTCTTCATTTACAGTGAACTGATTTGGATAAGTTCCAACAGCATTAATTATAAAAGGCGCATTAGAAACATTAGAGATATTCAACTCAGTTACATATAGATCTTGAATAATTTTTGTCATATTAATATTATAACCATACACAATTAGTCATATATTTTTATTGTTAAATCTTTCAATATTGAAGGAAAAATAATCATCAGGTAACTTATTTTTAAGAATATAATCAACAAGTAATTGAGAACATCCAGGAGCAAGCATTATTCCCAATCCATTAAAGCACCCCAAAAAGAACAAATCATCAGTTAGTTCACCAATAATGGGTCTAGAATCTTGACTAGAGGTATACAATCCAGACCAGCTTCTTTGAATGGAATTAATTGATTTATGTGGAAATAATTTAGTGGCTTGGTTTAAGATATATTTATGAAATGATTCGTCGGTCCTAAATTTAAAATTGTTTGGATTATCTAAATATTTCTTAGTTCCATCTCCAAACAAAAATGAAGAAGATGAGAAAGGTCTTCCATAAAGACCATTATTCAATCTATATAATATGGGTAAAGATGAGATGTATTTATGAAATTGTTGAGAAATTGATAAAATTGCAGCTTGTGTATAATAAGTATCAAATTTAATATTACAATTAAAGAGGTTTGCAATATTATCAGACCAAGCACCACCTGCAATAATCACTTTGTCGGATGTGAAGTCTCCATGATTGGTATGAAATCGAAAAGAACCATTATTTTGAACATTCTTGATTTGAACACCTGTAAATATACGAATATTTTGAGTTTGAATGTAATTAAAAATAATATTGAATAGACGATTAATGTCAAAATATCCACTATCTTCAGAAATAATAGCAAGTTCATCAGAGGATATAGAAATCATAGGATAAAGTTTCTTTAATTCAGGTTTGTCAAGAGAGCGATAATTAACATTGGCAGATGCCATGGCAGTTGTAAAATCAGATAATCTTTGTTCATCTGATTTAGTGTAGATAGCAAGCAGACCTGATTTATTATAGGAAATCTTCTCCGAAGATGAATGAAGAAGGTCTTCATAGAATCTTAGGCTGTTTTGAACAATACGGATTTCTTCAGCAAATGGAAAAAAGTGAGATATTATACCAGCAGAACGAATAGTAGAACCGGGTCCATGTAAGGGATTATTTATATCTAAAATAATAGATTCATATCCAGCTTTATTTAGAAAATACGCAGTACTAATACCAGAAATACCTGAACCAAGAATAATAAATTTACTATGCATTAGTATGAAAAGACAGAAAGATTATTTATTAACGTAACATCAAGAAATTGTAATTGGAAGTCATACGTGTAAAAAATCTAAGTAAAATCTTTAATAAAAATATTATCGCGATTAATGAAGTGAGTTTTACTGTTAAAGAAGGTGAAATTTTTGGATTTTTAGGTCCAAATGGAGCAGGTAAAACAACAACAATCAAAGTTCTAACTACATTATTAAAACCAACAAAAGGAGAAGTAAGTGTAGCTTCTTTTGATGTAGAAAAAGAGTCAGATGCAGTTAGAAGTTCTATAGGCATTGTTCCACAAGCACTAACACTAGACGATGATTTGAAAGGAATTACAAATCTAATGATTTCGGCAAAATTGTATCATGTTCCAGATAAAATTGCAAAAGAAAGAGCAAAAGACTTGCTTAATTTAGTTGGGCTTACTGATGCAGCAGACCGTGAAGTAAATACTTATTCAGGAGGTATGAGAAAGAGATTGGAATTAATTATCGGATTGGTACATGAACCAAAAATATTATTCTTAGATGAACCGACATTAGGATTAGATATACAAACGCGTTCTGTAATTTGGAAATATTTAAAAAATCTCAATAAAGAAAAAGGACTGACAATATTTATTACGACACATTATTTGGAAGAAGCAGACTTTTTGTGTGACAGGATTGGGATTATTGACCAGGGAAAGATATTAGTAGAAAATTCTCCATCAGAATTAAAGGAAAAATTAGGAGGGGATATAATTGAAATAATGGTGGATGAAGTTAATAATATAAAAAAAGAACTGGAAAAACAAAGTATTGTAAAAAATGTAGATATAAATGAACAAAATCTTCGTATAGAGGTCGAGAAAGGCGATATTGCTCTTCCAATAATACTCGAGGTATGTAGTTCCAAAGGAATTATTGTAAAAAGAGCGTCACTCACTAGACCATCCTTAGATGAAGTGTTTCTAAAATATACAGGAAAATCATTGCGAGATGCAGAATCGACTAATACAGATAATTTTACACGATATTTGACGAGGAGAAATAGATGATCACAGAAACATGGATATTAGTTAAAAGAGAGTTGGAAAAATGGTATAAAGTACCTGCATTAATTTTTTCAGCACTTATTCAACCAATAGTATGGATAACATTATTTGGTAATTCATTTAATCCTACAAAACTTGTTTCAATAGATAATTTTATTGTACCAGAAAATATACCACCAGAAATAGCTGAATCTCTAGCTGCGTTCTTTGCTAGTGCAAGTACCTTAATTCTAGAACAAACATTTCAAGGCGCACCAAACTATTTGACGTACCTAACAGGAGGAGTTTTATCGACATTAATACTATTCTCTTCAGCATTTAGTGGAGGGTCAGTCATTTGGGACAGGAGATTTGGATTTCTTGATAAATTACTAGTCGCTCCAATTCCCAGAAGTTCTATATATTTTGCAAAAGTTTTTTCAACAGTAATCAAAGCGTTAATCCAATGTTCTTTGGTATTCATCATAGCTCTAATAATACCAACTGGATTAGTTCTAGCTGATTTTAACATCAAAATTGTTTTGTTAATATTTACAGCATTGTTTATGCTTGCTGCAGGATTTTCATGTATATTTGTTGCAATAGCATTAAGAATGAAAAAATGGGAGACTCTGATAGCAATAGCAAACCTTGTAAATCTGCCATTATTGTTTGCAAGTGGAGCATTGTTTCCAATTTCCTTTATGCCAGACTGGTTACAAACCATTGCAAGACTAAATCCAATAACATATTCGGCAGATCTGACAAGAACATTATTTATTACTGGAGAAATAACAAGTAATGTAATTTTTGATTTCCAAGTCTTGACAGTATTTTCATTATCATTGATGATATTAGGTTCATTTGCATCCAGATATGGACTACAAGAATGAAAATATATAGAACATTAGACTAAGTATTAGCTATCATGCGCTTATTGAAACTTCAACTTACCATCTTAGGTACGATGGGATTATTAATTGCGTTATCAACATTAATTTTTTCAATAATTCTATTGATGTTAGGAGGAACATATAATATCTGGTTGATAGTTGGTTTGGTGGGTATTTTTCATATTTTTCAGTGGATCTATGGACCAAAAATGGTAGAAAAGATGTACAAAGTTAGAGAATTAAAAAAAACAGATAAAATAAGAAATGTCGATGGACAATGGGTTTACGATACAGTAGATAGAATTTGTAAGAGTACAAATATGAAAGTGCCAAAAATTATGTATTCAAAGATTGCAATACCAAATGCATTTGCATATGGTTCGCCAAAATATGGAAACAGAATCTCTATAACACAAGGATTGTTTGACATTCCGAATATTGAACTTGAAGAGATAGAAGCTATAATAGGACATGAAATAGGTCATCTAAAAAATAAAGACGTGCAAGTTATGATGGTAGCGTCATTTTTACCAGCTATACTTACAATGATTGGACATAGTTTAATTTGGAGTTCAATGTTCAACAGAAGAAACAGTGGAGGAACACTTGCAATAGCATTTGCAGCAATAATTGGAGCATTTATTTTAAATCTAGTTTGTAAGTCTTTAGGTCGTAGGAGAGAAGATTATGCAGACGAGCATGCAAGACAACATGTAAAGGAAGGCGGAAGGAAATTACAAGAAGGTTTAGTAAAAATTGTTGAACGTACGGAAGAATTAAGAGTAAAAAAACACAAAGATATGAAAATTTCGGGATTTAATGCATTAATGATAAGTGATCCAGATTCTTCGCATAAAGATATCGTATCTCTTCAAAAATCAAAAATTAAATTATCTGATAGAGAGTTAGTGGAAAAATATGCAAAAAAAGAAATTTCGTTCAAGGAGCACCTCCTTGAACTTTTGAGCACTCATCCGAATATCACGAAGAGATTGAATACATTAGGAAAGAAATAAATTCTTCCTAATATTCAATATGAGTCCATTCGCCTTTTGAACCGTAAGTTACGCCGAATTCCTTTTCCATAAAGGCTTTGTAATCATCCAAGGTAACGTGTTTCCAATTGTCGAATATGTCTGGCATCTCAGAGAGTAGCCAATTTACATCCTGTGTGATAAAGAGTCCAGGTGCTCCATTTACAATAAACGGAGGTGTGACTTCACAGCTCTTTTCCCAGAGTTGTAATTGTTTGTCTAGCTTTTCAAATACTGCTTTACCAGTAGATGCGTCACCATTGCCAATCATAGAATAATCTCCTGCTTTTGCTTTGGCATATGCTTCAACAAGTTTGTCTCCAATGATTCCGAATTCCATTAAGAAACCACTGAAATCAGGGTATGCATTGTACATAGGTTCGTGTTTACCAGATGGAGTTCTTCCGACTAGCAAATATTCAACTGCTTCTTTTGCACTAACTCGTTTTGCAAAGAAATCTAATTCAGCATTTCTTTCAAGAAATACATGTGCAGAGATTGGTCTTACAGATCTATCATACAATAAATGACCCCATTTTGGTTCGTAGAAAATTCTTTCAGGGAAGAATTCATGTGTTACTTTACCAAGGTATTTTTTACAGCCTGATGCACCGAAGTCTGCTAATGCATTTTCGAGCATAGGTTCGTTCTCAATTAAAATAAAGTCCAATCCAGGGAAACCACCAGTTCTTGCATAAAGCGATTTTTCAGTTGGCCAAAATGACCATGTACCATCATCATTTTCTGAGATTTCAATCCAGTCTTCTTGGCACATAATACCAACGCCAGCAACCACTTCGTCAACTTTTGCTTGGAAGTCGCTTTCAGAAAGGTCTGGATGTTGTTTCTTAAGAATTATCTCGTATCTACGACGTAATTCTTGTCTTCTAAACTTTTCATTCTTTTCAGCAAAGAATGATGTTGCAGTGGTTTTACCAGTACCTGTAGGACCTGTAAATGTAGTAGCAGTTCCATTTTGACTTAAAACTCCTGATCCTGCATGTGCAGAAATAACGTCGACAAGAGATAATATTGCCATTAATGGAGACAATACACCACGAGACTTTACTTCGCCATGATAATCAGTATTGATTGTTGTAATAGTGATTTCATCAGGTAATTCAGCTAATGGTACAAATAGTACAAAGTTTGATGATGAAATTGTATTTTTATCTGGATTATAGAAACGTGAATCAGAATAAGATTCAGG
>JACAFT010000020.1:0-17217 GCA_013378375.1 Nitrososphaerota archaeon | reverse complement strand
CTTCTACTCAAACCAGTCGTACAATTAATTTTTGAGCAGTTATTTGATTTTGGTTTAAGGGATTTCTGTTTTGTAGTAGGACGAGAAAAACGTGCAATAGAAGATCATTTTTCTCCAGACTATTCATTTTTAGACAGTTTAACAGGTAAACGTCAAAATATATATATTCGAGATTTAGATGAATTTTATAAAAGAATTGAAAAATCCAACATCACTTGGATTAATCAAAACAAACCACTTGGTTACGGACATGCAGTTTCTCTTGCGTCGTCTTTTGTAAATGATGAAAGGTTTTTGCTTCATGCTGGAGATACTTTAATTCTATCTCCAAATAACCAGCATCTTACTTTATGTGTAAAACAAGATGCAGATTGCGTAATTGCATTACAAAAAGTAAAAGATCCAAAACCATATGGAATAGTACTTGGTAAAAAAAAGAAAGGAACATACACAATAACAAAGGCAGTAGAAAAACCAACAAAATACATTTCAAATCTTGCAATAATGCCACTCAACACATTCAACCCAATAATTATGAAAATATTAAAAAAAATAAAAAAAGGTAAAGGTAATGAAATTCAGATAACAGATGCAATACAACATATGATTAGTGAAAATATGAATGTTTTAGGGTATGAGTTACCAAAAAATTCAATAAGATTTGACATAGGAACACCAGAAAATTATTTCGAGGCCCAGTACTTGTCAAAAAAATATAGTGAAAACACCAGGTGATTCAATATATCAACGATTTTAACTTCAGATATTAAAAAGCTAATAGACGAAAATAAAAAACTCAGGTTAGCAAATAAAATATTCCTTATTACAGGAGGTGCAGGGTTTATTGGAAGTTGGCTTTGTGAATTACTAGTATCATTAAACGCTAATGTCTACTGTGTAGATAATTTATCATCCGGTAAAGCAACAAACATAACACACCTAAAGAAATTTGATAATTTTACTTTTAAAAAAATAGATATCGTCAAGAAAACACTCAATATCAGACCAGATTATATTCTACACCTAGCAAGTAGACCATCACCAGATGATTATATTAGGCATCCAATTGAATCCATCATTGTCAACACAGAAGGCACAAAAAAATTGTTGGAGCTTGCACGTAAAACTAATTCAAAATTACTCTTTACTTCTACTTCAGAAGTATATGGAGAAGCTAATTTATTTCCCACACCAGAAACTTATTTCGGAAATGTAAACCCATCAGGTCCAAGATCGTGCTATGATGAAAGTAAAAGACTTTGTGAATCATTAGCAATGGCATACTTTCGTAAATATAATACAAATATACGAATAATCAGATTGTTCAACACATATGGACCACGTCTTCGAGGAGATGGAAACTATGGAAGAGCGTTATCACGTTTCATCTTGCAGTCAGTAAATCAAAGGAAGTTAACTGTATGGGGAAATGGTAAACAAACACGATCTTTTTGTTATGTAACAGACATTATTGATGGTATTTTGAAATCATTAACTATGAAGAAGACCAAAGGCGAAATATTTAATTTGGGAAATCCAGAAGAAACACGAATAATCGATCTAGCAAAGACTATTCTGAAATTAACAAATAGTAAATCATCAATTACATACTTGCCAATGCCAGAAGGAGACCCAAAGAGAAGAGTGCCAGACATAACAAAAGCTAAAAATACACTCAAATTTAGACCTAAAGTTTCACTCGAACAAGGATTGGAAAAAACTCTCAAATGGCATATTAAAACTAAATATAGATACCTATAACAATGGTATTAATTCGTTTTTTAATTCAAGATTATCTTTCACAAAATGCATATCTTTCACAGGAGATTGATCATTTCTTCTAATAATTATTGATTGACAGCCAGCTTTTGTAGCAGATTCAAAATCATTAATTCGATCGCCAACCATGAGAGTCTGAGTTTGATTTATTTTTAACACATCCATTGTATTAATTATCTGATCATATCGGTTTGTATAGTCTTCGCGTGTAAATATATTAGAAAATAAATCTTTCATGTCCAATACATCCAAGATTTTCAAAGCTGCTTTCCTACATTGAAGTGTCACTAGTGCAAGTTTTTTATTCATGATATGTAGATCTCTTAATAATTCAACAGCTCCTTCATAAGCAACTAGTTCATCGATGGCTCGATATTCTTCGGTGCAAATGAAATCAAAGGCGCTTTTTTTTAATTTTTCATTTCCTTTAGTCTTATTCAAGATTGTTGGAATAAGAAAAAATTCACCTTCAATCTGAAATTGTTCTTTTAATTCATTTCTAAGAAAATCGTATCTCACAGGTAATCGAATTAGAGTTCCGTCTAAATCAAAAATTACAAGATCAATCATAAGATTTTTACCTTATAACCATCTTCCTTCCAGAGCCAAGTTCCAGTATCTATATGCCGTAAAAGGTACAAATCATCAGGATAAATATCCGAACCTAAAGTTTCAGGTTCGACTAAATTCATTCCTAATTTACAATAATAATCAGGTAAATTCTTTTTATCGTCTAATTTTAACTTAATTGCTGCAAGTCCCCAAACGGGAGTCGTAGTATGAAATTTCCCAGAATCAATTTCTGTAATATTAGGATGTCCACTACTATCACCCTTCAAATCAACAGCGTAACTACCGTGAGGTTTGGAATCGACTGACAAGATTGCTTGTTTAGATATTTCATTGATCTTTTCGTCTTTTATGATTCTCGAGACAGTAGGAGTTCCAGTAATACCAGATGGAGAAATGTGTTTAAATGGATATTCTAATCTTTCTCTAGTATATGATGCAATAAACTTACCATTATGCCAAAGACTGTCAAATGCAATATTTTTTCCTGGTAAATATTCTTGAATCATGAAATCAGAATAAGTAGATACGCCTCTGTTTACCCATAATTCAATCCAATTTTGTATTTCAGTAGAACTTTCACATAACAAACTTAATTTTCCTCCTGCTCCACTTTTCATCCTAACCCACACTTTAGCACTAGGTAATTTTTCTTTTGTTGATTCTATTTCATCTAATGAGGATATGACTTCAGTTTTTGCAACAGGTAAGGAATTTCTTTCAAGTATTTCTTGTGTGTCGAGTTTGTCTTTTATTATAATATCATAATTTGGCAGATAGGTGGATGCATTTATTTGGTCTTTATTCTTTGCAATAACAGCGGCCTCAGAATGTGGACTGGGGTGAAGAAACTGTATATCATTATCATTTATAATTTTTTTAATCATTGGTAAGAATTTGGGATCAGAATGTCTAGGAGTTTGATATTTCAGATCAACTTGTGGGAATTCAAGATAATATTTGTTAAAGTCAGTCCCTGTAATGAGATATTTTTCAGCGGTTGATTTTAAGGCAGTTATGAAATTAACTCCTCCAATTCCTCCTGAACCGGTAACTAATATTCTATGAGGCATATCTTAATACACAATCTCCTGATAATTCAATAGTACAAGAATGATTCGTGAAGTTAATAATTTTACCACTACCCTCTATTATTGGTTTGGTTGATATATTTCCAACCTCTATGCAGAGTCCAGCAGGAACATTCTTCAGGTTGCAATGCCATCCATCGTTGTCTAGTAATAAGACGAGTTCAGACTTATTTCTATCCTTCCACCAGGTTGCAATCATTATACCAGAATCAACATAACAGTTCTCTTTAGATAGTTTTTCTAGAATTTTTGGATAGATATTTCCTTTTTTCATTAACAATGCTTCTTGATGCCATAATATTGTCAATAATCCTTCTTTGTTTTTTATCACATCAATAAATTTTTCAATTATATCCATACCTTCATCCTCACCAAGATTCATGTACCCCCACAAACTAGTATCCATTATTATAAGAGGTAATTCGATTATTTCTCGTGTTGTCCAATTTTTATCTGGAGGATGGAATGGGATAGATATACCGGCCATAAAACCAGGATGTTCTCGGAAACCTAAAGATGTATCATAGACAAAGTTGTTGTCTTCAAGAATATCCCAGGTAACATGATAATCAAATTGTAAATAATGTTCACGTATTCCTAATGAATCAAATCCCAATTGATGTTTAAAATTCATAATATCACTTTTCATTTTTTCATTGTCGTTATGCGTACCAAATCCTCCATGTAAACCAATTTCCCATCCAGACGTGTTTAAATTGTTAAGAATTTCTTTGTGGTCAGCCAAGTCATATTCGCTGGTTAAAAAATAAAAAGATGAGTTAAAACCGTATTTTTTCTCAATATCTGCAAGTCGATCCACATTCCAATAAAGATTTTTTTTTCCATTCAATGCCTGATTGAAATCATCTTCAGAAAAACGACTCTTGACTTTCAGTAGATGTGATTCAGATGCTTCAATTGTATCCGAATCATGTGTCAATGTAACAGCGAATTTTTTATTGTATGGCCACTTACATTTAGTTATTATTGGAATGTTGTTCTTTCTACAATAATTACCATAGTGTTCTTTAATGTTACCAAGAATAGAGTCAATTATTGGATCCTGAAAACTTGTATTAGATTTAGTTCCAGAAAGCAATGAAGAAATTATTCGAATATTTGTTTCATCAATAATTAATAAATCAGCATGGTCACTTGGTATGCCGAGCGACTGAGCGACAAAATTTTTTACGTATTCCTTCGAGCTCATGATTTCTAATTTCCTTTCATATATATTTGATTTTATATTCTAGTTGATGTCAAACTCCTATGTAGGCCCGTAGCCTAGATTGGATTAGGGCGTCAGTTTGCGGAACTGGAGATCGGGAGTTCAAGTCTCTCCGGGCCTGTCATTTCTTTCTCAATATTAGTGATATTATTGCTATTGAATGTGGGCCTTTGTAATTTTTTGTGTGTTCATTTGCATCGTCGTAAGTAACTTTATGCCATTTAGAGCCTTTCTGTATATGATATGATTCTTCCAATATCTCAAAGTTTTTAATTAGTTTGTATATTCTTTCCCTACTGTAAAATCGTTGGCCACGCCAATCATAGTCTTTGCAAAAAGGAGACGATAGCAATATGATTCCATTTGGTTTTAATAAGCGATACGATTCTTCCATTGTTTGAAAATCTTCATCTTCAGATCCAATATGTTCCAGTGTAGACACCAACAAGATGGTCTCAAAAGTTTCTGAATCAATTCCCGTTTTTGTTACATCTCTTTTATAAAATCTATTCTTAGGCAATCGAAGAGTTTCTAAAAGATCTAATCCATATGCATCATATCCTTTTGATATAAGATAAGATGTCATAAGAGCTTCGTCACCACATCCAATGTCAAGAATTTTACCTCGCGAATTTTTTTTCATCCAATTTATCGTCCAAGGGTGTTCTATAATTCTTTCGCTAGTCGGATTACCAAAAAATGATGCAAGTTGCAGTTCAAATAATCTAAATGGCAAAGGTTCAATTATCTTGTCAAGTTTAGTGATTTTTATTAGTGGCACAAGTATATTGTGTTTAAAAAATAAATACAATCCCATTTAGTTCTACGCCTTAAGTGATTTAGATATTATATAATTTATACTTTCGATTATAGCAAGTGCTGGAGTTTAATAAAATAAAAAAAAAAGAAATGGAGCGCGTAAACGCGCTTCCGATTTCGGTTACTTTAGAACGTTTCCACGTACGATTACTACTACTTGTAGTATTACTGCTATTGCGGCTAATACTGCTGCAATTAGAGCTGTAGATGCTGCTTGTGAAGAACCAGATGCGGCTGCGTCTGCATTGCTCTTGATATCGTCAATAGCACCCTCAAGGTCGTCTTCTGTTTCTTCGACTCCCTCTTCGATTGCTAATTGGCTACCAGAGATTGCTGACTTTACATCTGCAACTGCTGCGTTCAATGCGCTGCTAACTTGAGCTAGACTTGCACCTGCTGCTGGTGGTGTTGGTATATTAATACCTCCAACTGCACCTTCAACATCTGCTACGTCATTACCAAGAGCGTCAATATCTCTTGAAATGCCAGCTATTGCATTGAGTATTGGAGCATTACTTTCTGCTTCAGGGATATCAATATTGATACCAGATGAAACTTGGAATGTTCCAACAGCTGAGCTAGAACCTGCTCCTGTGAATGCGCTCACAAGAACTGCATATGTTCCGACTCCGCCAGCTACACTATATGAGCATCGCTGTAATCCAGTACTAACGGGTGTGCATGTACTAAGTACATTTTCTGAACCACTTGGGGCCTGTACACGAGCAACAGATATTGTTGCAGTGGTTAAGACTCCATTGTCAGTAGTTAGCACGAAGATTGATACACTATCACCAGATTGGTATGTACCATCTGCTGATACTGTAACGGCGAATCCTCCGCTCTCTTGACTTGCTGCAGGTTGACTTGGTGCAACGGCTGCCGTTTCGGCAAAGGTTACAGCTAGATCAACCGATCCACTACCTGCTGTTGCAGTCACAGTATAACTTCCGAATGGCCATGTAGTCGTAGCTGCGCTTGGGAATCTCAACACTTCATGTGTGAAATCACCTTCAGCATCAGCGGCAGTTTGTCCAACTGCGACTTGTGCACCATTTGGATTTGATACTTTGAATGTAATGTCTTCGTTTGGTCCTGCAGTTCCTGTTACAATTAGTTGATCTCCAGGATTGTATTCATCCTGATTACCACTAAGTGTTACAGCGAAAGCAGCAGGAGCTGCTGCAGCGAGTAACAGTATTGATAATACTACTGCTGAAGCTACGTTCATTTTTCCAGTGCTCTGGAAAAATAAGAGGGGGGAGGTCAACTTGCGTTGTCCTCTCCTAGGCTACAGTGAAGGTTATTGTCTTCACTGGTGATAGAGCTACAGCGCTGCTGAGGCTCTCCCATACGTATACTTCTGCTGTGTATGTACCTGCGCCATCAGGCAACCAAGATAATCCTGGTGTCTGTGACTCATCAACTGATAGTTCGATGTCTCTGACCCATCCGAGGTTGACAATTTCACCAGCTGAATTCTTGATTTGTACCAAGAATGTTACTGTGTGAGCAACGTCATCATCGTTTGTGATAGTAGCTTGGACGATAAGTATATCGTTTGCAGTTGGTGCTGCTAATGCATTACCAGCTGTATCTACTATTTCTGGATCGCTTGCGGGAACTTGTTCAGTCTTCGATAAGGCTTGTCCAACCTTTGCAGTTCCAATTATGGTACACTTCTTCGAGTCGTTACAAAGTGTATCTGTGTACTTTATGGTCACAGTATCACCGACATTAGCGGTTACTTGTGATGCAGAAGGTACACCCTTGGTGTTTGCAAGTAGTTCGATCTTGCCTGTGAAGACATCACTATCTGCTGCAGTTTCTTGCAGTGTGATAGTTTTTCCTACTTCCCAGCTTTCTGTTGTAACTTTAACAGTTAGTGATTGCAGTGTATCTGGATTGGTATTTGCATCCATATCAGTGACAGTAATTTCTACGAAGTCACCTACTAAGTAGTTGGTCTTATCGGTTCCTATTGTACCAGATACTGTCTTGACAGTAAGTGATGCAGTAATAACCTGTAAGGTTCCTGACGCGTCAGCTGTATCTGAATAATAGAAGTATATTATGTCAGAGCCATTGACGTGCAATGTTCCATCTTCGTTAGTTGGTGAGCCTGTTGATCTTGCTATTGTGATACCGAACCAGTATGTACCTGTTGCAGTCGTTCCATTGGATGCCGTCGGTGCTTCTTCATCACTTGTTCCATTGGATATGACCTTAGTTAAGGTTACAGCGCTGGCTGCAGTTGTCATCAAATCTGGATCAACTAGTTTCACATAGAGTTTATTGTCTGGGCCTGTTTCATCTCCCGGACTCACTGTTAATGTTGCAGTTGTACTTTGGACTGTAATCGCATGAGTAGATGATGCTCGAGCTAAACCTGCTCCTGAATAGAAGCTGTTAGATGTTGCATTATCTCTGATACGTAATCTGATGTATTGGTTAGCAGTCAAGGTTGTGCCGAATGGCGACTTTCCTGGCTCTAACTTGATTGTCTTGGTGAATTCACCAGTGTTTACACCAGTTTCTGTAAGTGCAACGGTTGTGTTGTACTTAGCAGTATCAGTTTCTGCGGGTGCAGTCTGTTTTGTAGTACCAATCATGACCATGTACAATTTATCTTTCACTTCGACATCTCGGTTGTGATCAGCAGATGTTGCTGTTACAGTGAATGAATCACCGAGTTTACCTGTTGTGATGTCTGCTGTGATAGATGAATCGTGTGCTTTAATATCAAGACATTTTGCGACACCTTTAGATGCTGCATTTTTAGCTACACCTGGGTTTGCAATTGAGATATTAGTACTTGATGCACCGTCTGCCCATTCGAAGCATATCGAACCACCAACCATATCTTGCATTCTATCAAGTTCTGATTGTTCTTGTGTTGGTTTCGAGTAGTTGATAACTGTTGGGAGATCAGTATTTGAGTCACCCCAGTTAACACCCCACTTGAATGTGAAGATACCAGTATTAACACCGGTTTCGAGTGCAGTTACATTATACCATGATATACCACCGCTCTGGCCATCGAGTAATCCCGCGCCAGGACCATGAGTCTGACCGACAACTTCACCTGTACCGTTCTTGAAGATCATACGCAAAGTTGCGTTGTCTCTTGCATTAACGTTGGTGTTCTTGTCTGAGTCAGTTAAGGTTACTGTTGCATTAACACGTGTTTGATTTCGTGCAACATTTGTTGCATAGCCTACTGTAATTGGGAAGTCTGTACGGTCGAACGTAAGCGCTCCTACTGTTCCTCCGATTGTGACTGTCACGTTAACAGTTGCTGCATCAAACAAATCTTTTACAGTGAAGACTAATGAGTCTCCTGCTGCAAGACCTAATGGATGTCCTCCTGCACCGTCTAGTCCAGTTCGTAGTGAACTAAGTGTTACAGTTGTTGTCCAAATACCTGTGTCTTTGCCAGATTCCTGTACTAACTTCGAGAAGTTTCGAATGTCATGATAACCGTTTGTACCATTGATTGATGTAATTGTGAAGTTTGAAAGCTTCTTGTCATTACATGTGCTGCCGATATATATACCAGAACAAGATCCATCGCTAGTTTGTGGATTACCTTTCTTTGTCGAATTGAACAACATTTGTTCTATCGTCGCAGAGGCATCATTAGCGTCTGGTTCAGTCCAGGTTAATGTTATCGAATCTGCATTCTCATCATAGGTTACTGCATTAGTGCTTAGTGTAGCTGTAGTCGTTGTAAATGTCAACGATTGAGCTGCAACAGAAGCTAATGTAGCAGTGCTTGCATAAGCATCCTTGTAAGTTACATCAATCACTGTATTCTTGGCTTGACTTGGCCTTAGACTACAGGTCAATCTGTAAGTTGTAGATGAGAAACTACAACCAGTTGTAGTGGCTGCAGTAGTTGCACGTACAGTAAAGGTAAACGCACTAGTGTTTGCACCAGTTTCTTTACCAGTAACTGCTATGGCAGTACTATCATTAATTTCAGCGAATAATCCAACAGTATCTACTGCTAATGGATTATGGTTAACATCAGCGTCAGTTATTGTAACAGTAACATCGTCAGAGTGTGAAAGTGCACTTGCACTTGTTGATAAAGTACCAACGGTCTCTGAGATAGTAAATGTAACTGAAGTCTGATTGAGACAAGCGCCTCGTACACCAGATGCAGTATTAAAGGTTGTACCTTTACATTGTGTTGAATTTATACTGTGTCCAATTTGACCCATTGAATAGAAGCTGACCTTGAAAGTATCACCGTCATTCCAATGTGATGCTGAACCTTGTGCTACATCGCCAGAACCACGAGCAGTAAAGTTCCAGATGTTTCTAGAAGCTGTAGTGCCTGTAGTATTATACTCAAGTTTAGTCATGTCTATACATTGATTACATCTGAATATACCAGTGTTCAAACCTGTTTCTGTGAAATTAAGTTTGAATGCAGTTGCCTTATGGCCGTCTATTGCTGCTGTACCAAAGTAGTTCATGGTTTTATTAACTAAGTTCTGTAACGTAGCGTTACTTGAAGTAACAATCTCAAATCTTACACGATGTGTATTATTGTTTAATGAGAAGGTCTCAGCTAGTGTAGGATCACCGTTTCTGTCATAATTTGTGACATAAAGGTCAATCTTTCCACCAGGGGTAACCGTAGCTTGTTTCTCTACGGTATTATAAGCTGTAGCTTTTGACTCCTTGTATGTAAACGTACTGCTAACGTCTTTAGCTGCACCAGTTGAATCTGCTGTATCTTTGTATGTAATAGTAATTGTAGCACTTCGTGTCATGTTGAATCCATGAATCACTGGAGATGTTACAATACTGTGAGCGACTGAAGCTCTTGCGGCTGCAGATTTGGTGTATGTATGGTTTGTGTAAGTACGTGTTGAAGGAACACCGTTTGACAAGTGTCCAACTTTGACATAGTTGTCCGCACATGATCCTATAATCAATCCGTTAGATCCTGATCCTGCTGCTGCATGTCCTGGATGTGTATGCGCTGCATCATTTCCAGCCGTTGGGGTATCACTAGATGTTGCGTTTAGCACACCACATCCTGATTGATACGTAACCCAAAGTGCATCAGTTGCATAAGCTACCCACGAGCCACCAGTATTTTGTGTACTGTTGACGTAGTAAGTACCTGTTGCATTGGACCAAGTAATTGTCGGGCCTTGATTGTAGGTTCCTGCCATGGCATTAACATTAATGTCACTATCAACGACAGTGATCTGTAATGTTTGATTGCCCCACAGGGTACCAGAAGCGGAGTTGGATAAAGTCAATGTTCCTGTAACTGCTGCTGAAGCACTTGGAGCTATCGGAGCTCCTACTGCTAAAAGCAAGCTAGCAGCTAGTAACAAAGTTACTGTTGCTGCCTTGAATTGTTTGGAGAAAAGCCAATTTTGATCTATATTATAGTTCATACTATATACTCCTTAAGATGATTTTTCATACTTTTAATATATAAAACTTATGGACGATTAGTCTATCCAAGTAAAAATCAGGGAGATTTCTTGGTTTTAATCACAAATATGAGTATATTAATCCATTATTGCCTAAAAAGCATTATGAACCTATTATTCATAGCTTAATCCGGGCAATATAATCCAAATAAATGATATAAATAGCATATTCCGCAAACAAGCTAAAAAAACCATGCCACCAACAAAAATATGCTACAAATAGCATAAACAAAAGCAACAGGGAACAGGAATCTCTTATTCAATAACAATACAGGAAGTTTGTACAAATAAGGAGTCATGGAAATAAATCTAAAATAACCAGAGAAAAACGAATAAGCTGGCTGAATTATTGAACCAAAAATAATCAAAGATAAACTAAAATAATCAACATGTTTCTTTTTGTAAATTAAATAAACAGACAACATAGCAGCAAAGAAAAGAGACCAGGCAAGAAATTCATTAATAAAATAATTTAATCCAGTTATCATAGGAGTATTAACACCACCAAAAAACCTATTCTGAAAAAAAGTAGCAAAAGGAATACCAAGCATACTATGAGGAAAACCAGAATCAACACCAGAAGTAAATTTAAGAAAATGATCTAAACCAAATCTAGAAATTAAATGAATTCCATGTAATAAAAGTGCAACACAAGGAATTAAAAAATATGGAACAAACTTTTTTCCTTTCGCAAAAAAGAAAAATGGAAAAGAAAAAATAATAAAATCAGGACGAGTTACAGCAGCAAATGCCAAAAATATTGCAGAGAACATATAATTATCAATTTTAAAATAATAAAGTGCACCAAACATTAAAGCAAAAAATAAAGGTTCATTCATACCTCCATGTGTTGAAATTAATAATATCGGATTAAGTGCATAAAAAATAGTTGAAAATTGTAAACCATCAAGAGAAGCAACTCTATAAAAAAGAACTACACTTATAGAAAACGCAATAATATTAATAATCTCCATTGTAAGTGCAGTATAAAATGGATTACCCTGTGCAATCAAATATGTTAACAAAGGATAAAGAAAAGTCGCATGTCGAAAACCACTTTCTTCGGGAGAAGAAGAAAAGGGATCTAAAGCTATATTATAATAAGAAGTTCCATCAGTATCTGCCTCATTAGCAAAGTGGTAAACATCATACCCAAGTACTAACCCAGAAAGAAAAAATAATAGGTTAAGTGAAAAAATCAATAAAAATAGTTTACGGCCATCTTTTAGGTTAGAAAAAAACGAATGAATTAAATTTGTAACCACGATAACCTATAGCTATTATTATTATAACTATATTAGTGTCTATAGAATTAGAGTTAAAAACAAATAAACTTCATAGTGAATAATAATGAAATATCTAATTTTAGCTGCAGGACAAGGGAAAAGACTTTTGCCATTAACAAAAAATATTCCAAAACCACTAGTAAAAGTTAGAGGCAAACCACTTATTTTTCATACACTAGATGAGATTACAAAAATAAATTCAAATATTGAAATAGGAATTGTTGTTGGATACTTGGGTGAAAAAATAATTGAACAAGTTGGAGACAATTATAATGGAAAGAAGATTACTTACATAAAACAAGATCCCTTATTAGGAACAGCTCATGCATTATTACTTGCTAAATCTTTCATCAACAATGAACCATTTATTGTAAGTTTTGCAGATACAATTACTAAAGCAAATATACTTGAATTAATTACAAAATTATCCAAATCCACAACACATACAATTGTTATATCTAATGTAAATGAAGAAATTGCTCGAAGAAGTGGTGTTGTAAAAATCCATAAAGAAAAAGTTATTGAATTAATTGAAAAACCAGAAAAACCAGAATCAAATATTGTATGTTCAGGATTATACTTTTTTTTACCATCAATTATAAAACACATAGACAAAATGTTTAACGGTGAAGTATTAGAATTAGCAAATGTGATAAGAGAAATAATTAATTTAGAAAATTTTATGAGTTTAAAAGTTGAAAGTTTTAATGATTATGGTACAATAGAAAGTATAAAAGAAGGTGAAAAAATTTAATAAAAGAATTATAGCAATAGCGCCACACAGAATAAGTATTTGTGGAGGTGGAACTGACTTTCCATCTTTTTATCAAGAATATGGAGGTGAAGTAATTAACTTTGCAATATCAAGATTTTCAACAATAAAAATAGATAAATTAAAAAATACATTTGTGTTAAGTGCCAAGGATGTAAATGAACAGTATAATGGGACAATAGAAGAACTATCGAAAATAAAGAATCCGTCGATGTCACTCTATTCAATATTAAAAAAAGGAATTCCCATAAGATTGACAATTAGGAGTGATGTACCACCAGGGAGTGGTCTTGGTTCATCAGGAACATTAGCAGTAAATCTAATAAATTCACTACATCATTTAAATAATAATAAGAAATTAGGTGCGGTAGATTTAGCGAATAAAGCATATAATTTAGAAGCAAATATACTAAAAAAAGCAGTAGGAAAACAGGATCATATGCCAGCAGCATTCGGGGGATTCAATCATATATTATATAGGAAAAACAAAATCACAGTTACTCCGTTTAAAAAGAACATATCAGATCAATTAACAGAATTTTGTTTATTATTTTATTTGGGAACTACTCGAGACGCAGACAAAATATTAAGAAGGCAAGAACAACGCGTACAAAGTAGATCATATGAAATGATTGATGTATTAAAAACACTAAATAAATTAACGAAAAATATGAAAAAAGATCTAAATAGTGGAAACTTTAAAGATGTTGGAAATACATTAGAAAGTGCTTGGTCTTTGAAAAAGGAATTTACAAAGGGTGTAACAAATAAATTTATAAATAAAGTTCATGATGTTGCTAAAGACTCTGGAGCTTATGGTGCTAAAGTAACAGGAGCTGGAGGAGGAGGTCATTTTCTAGTAATTAGTGAAAAAGAAAATCATAATAAAATTATAAAAAATCTGAGTAAAATAGAGTGCAAACAAATTCCTTTCAAAATAGAACATAAAGGAGCGAGAATTAAATATGGAAAATAAGAAATTCTTACAAGATTCAAAAACTTCAATAGACGATTTAATAAACAACGATACGAAAATCACAGAATTAATTACAATTTTAGAAAATACCAGGACAACAAGAAACAATATTTTTGTAATAGGAAATGGAGGAAGTTCAGCTACAGCATCGCACTTTGTATGTGATTTATTAAAGACTTCAATTAACGAAAATAAACCAAGATTTCGTGCACAGTCATTAACTGATAATACACCAGTAATGACAGCATGGGCAAACGATACATCGTATGATAATATTTTTTCAGAACAATTGAAAAATTTTGTTGAAGATGGTGATATAATTATTGCAATTAGCTGTAGTGGTAATTCAACAAATGTATTAAATGCGGTAAAAGAGGCAAAGAAAAGAGGAATTAAAACCATTGGATTAACTGGAAAATCAGGAGAACTCAACAATATTGTAGATTTATGTATTGCAATTCCATCGAGTAATATATTATTAATTGAAGGAATACACTCAGTACTATTGCACTATATTACAGAAGTATTAAGAGGATGAAAGCACAGGCAGTATTTCTAGATAGAGATGGGACAATTGTACGACAAATAGATGGAAGTTATTTGTCATCAATAAATCAAATCAAATTAATTGAAACAATTTATCCTGTAGTAGCATCACTACAAAATGAAGGCTATATCATAATAATTGTAACAAACCAAGCAGGAATTAACAAAGGAATAGTAACATCAGAGCAAGTTGATAAAATTAATCAACATATAATTAACTCATTAAAAAAATACAACATAGAAATAACCGACGTATATGTATGTCCGCATAAAATTGAAGAACATTGTAATTGTAGAAAACCTGAACCAGGATTATTATTACAAGCAGCTAAAGAACACAATATTGATTTAGAAAACAGTATAATAATTGGTGATCATGAAAAAGATCTTGAAGCAGGTCGACGTGCAGGAATAAAAAAAGTGATTAAAATATGAATGTTACAATAATAACACCAGTACATGGCACATATGAAAAATATGGAAACATGATTAAAGAAATTGGAGAAAAATTAGACGAACAAACTGAACAACCTCATGAATGGCTTGTTGTGTGTGATGAAAAATCTAAATGGGTTAATGATATTAAATTACCTAAATTTTCAAAAATATTAGTTGCTGAAAAAAATAATATTTCTATTAAAAGAAACATGGCGCTAGACAACATGTCAGGAGATTACACATTTCTATTAGACTCTGATCAAATGCCAAAATCCAAAGAATTATTATTTGAATGTATACAAAAATGTTCAAAAGACTTTGATTTATTAAGAATACCAGAAGAATTTTCAAATACAGGAAGTTATTTGAAGAGAAGTTATCATCATCTTAGGGCATTATATTGGGCAAAAAATGATGAAGGAATTCCACGATTTGTAAAAAGTAAAATTATAAACAAGGTACGTTTCGATCCAGAGATGTTGCATTTTGAAGATAGATTGTTTTTTGATAACATTAGAGAAAATAATAGAGAAGGAATAACAGAAAATAAAATAATCCATAATGAGGACTTTGAACTTTACCCAAATTTACGAAAAGTCAGAATAGCACAAAAACAAAGCAAAGTACACAATATCAAGTCGAATTTTCGACTCGGGATATTTACAATAATAAAAGAGACTCCTATTTCGTTATTACCTGGTGTAATTTTCATATTAGGAGCAAGAACTATCGCAAAAAGAACTCTGCCTGTTGAATCTGGAACATCAAGGTAATCATTCGGGTTAAATACAAAGATTTCAAGAGTAATAATAATGAAAGGAAAAACTGTAAAAGAATCTTCTCTAGTATCTTCACACCTAATGTTAATGGAACATTCAGGTAACTTTCTATTCGTGAATAACAGACCGATTGGGATGGTTCATGGAGGAAAAATTATGACTTTAATGGACGAAATAGCTGGAATGGTAGGCGCGAAGCACTCGGGAAGACATGTTGCAACGGCCGTGATTGAAAAAATGCAGTTTTTTGCGCCTATTTTTATTGGTAATAAGATGATTCTGAAATCATCAGTAAACTATACAGGAACAACGTCTATGGAGATAGGAATAAGAATCGAAGCAGAAGATTTGATAACAGGGAAAATAACACATACAAATTCGTGTTATTTAGTAGCAGTGGCAATTGATGATCATG
Organism: Nitrososphaerota archaeon; assembly: GCA_013378375.1. Classification (GTDB taxonomy): domain Archaea; phylum Thermoproteota; class Nitrososphaeria; order Nitrososphaerales; family UBA57; genus UBA57. Next base: position 1,056 of record JACAFT010000020.1, on the reverse strand, counting down.
GGAAACCATGTAAAGTGCCTCAGATTATACCAGAAACGGATGATGACAAACGACGATTCAAAGAAGCGGAAATTAGAAATAATAAAAGACTAGAAGAAAGAAATAGTTGATTTTTCAAGTTTGAACAAGTTTTTGAATTTCATCAATATCTAGAGAAACTTCAACAGGTTTTTCAACAAATTTGGTAATAACATCAGGATCTTTTAGGCCATGTCCGGTAGCTATACAAACAACTTCGTCATCACTTGAAATTACACCTTTTCGAAGTAATTTCTTTAATGCCGCTATTGGAGTAGCACTAGCCGGTTCAATAAACAAACCTTCAAGTTTTGCAAGAGTAAGTTGTGCATCTAAAATTTCTTTGTCAGAAACTATTTCAGCAGACCCATTTGAATCATAAATAGCCCTCAAAGCCTTTTTCCAACTTGCAGGAGCACCAATTCGTATTGCCGTTGCAATAGTTTCGGGTTTAGATACATTTTTAATATCCATTTTACCTGTTAAAAATGCGTTAGAAATTGGAGATGCACCTTCAGCTTGAACGCCAATCATTTTAGGAAGTTTGGAAATAATTCCTAGTTTATAGAATTCAGACAAGCCTTTCCAAATTGCACTAACATTTCCGGCATTACCAACAGGGACTATTATATAATCAGGTATATGCTTAAGTTGTTCAAAAATTTCAAATCCAAGGGTCTTCTGTCCTTCTATTCGAAATGGATTAATTGAATTAACCAGATAGATATCAGTAAATTTCTTTGAGAGATCCATAACAACCTCAAGACATTGATCGAAATTTCCATTAACTTGAATAACTTGTGCACCACATATCATAGCTTGAGATAATTTTCCATAAGCAACTTTACCCGATGGAATAAGTACAATTCTTTTTAATCCACCTCTAGCTCCATATGCAGCTAAAGATGCAGAAGTGTTACCAGTAGAAGCACAGGAAATAGTTTTAGCGCCAAGTTGTCTAGCTTTAGTTACTGAAACAGTCATACCTCTATCTTTAAAAGAAGAAGTAGGATTATCGCCTTCGTTTTTGACATAGAG
>JACAFT010000002.1:0-78313 GCA_013378375.1 Nitrososphaerota archaeon | reverse complement strand
AGGTCGAATTGTTCCTTTAAGTTTAGACGATTTTATTATTAAATTATCCACAAAGATCACATTCCTTTATCGTTATTTATTTTAGCAAATATAACATTACCACCAAGACTTTTCCAAGATTCCAATATTTGAGATTCATATTCAGGCCGGCATATTGCAGCAACAGAAGGACCAGTACCCGACAGTCCAGCTGCAAGAGCGTGATTCTTTAAAGCAAAAATTGCAGCATCATTAGACTGTTTTAGAATTTCAGAATACAGCATGCCATTTAGAGTCATTGCGTCAAGATAATTTCCATCTAGTGCGATATTAAATACTGAATCAACATAAGATTTGAATTTATGAGAATCAGAGATAACAATATTCTTTGTATAATTCTTTTGTTCAGGAACATGAATTAGAATTGAAAGATCTTTATCAATAACATTTCTAGATAGTAATTCATTATTAGTATTATCAGTAACAACCAACCCCCCAAGAAGACTAGCTGCAGCATCATCAAATGCACCAGTAATAGTAACGTTGGATTTCTTAGAAGCTTCTACTGATAAATTTAGAACGTCTAAATCAGGTAATTTCATATCAAACGCATTAAGAGATGCTAAAATAATTGCATTAGCAGCGGCACTTGAACTTTTTAGGCCTTTACCAATAGGAATATTTGAATCAATAACAATTTTTGCTCCACTAGTTTGTGAGGTTTTTTTCCGAACTATTTTAAAACATTCTTTTGCAAGCGTAGAGTCTTCAGAAAGATCATCATTAATAATAACTTGTATAAGATCATCAGAATGAAGAGTAACTTCAGCATTAGTTTCTAAAGAAATACCCAGAGCTGAACCTTTGCCAGTAGCTATTGCATTGACAACAGAAATAGCCCCATGAACTTTTGCTTTTCCATTCATACTAATCACTCAATAATGAAAGTATTTTATCATGAATTATATTCTCATCAGGCATAACATCATTCCAGATTTGAAAAGATAATTTAGCTTGGGATAAAAGCATTTCATAACCATATACAATCTCAGCATCAAGCATTTTCATTTTTTTAATAAAATTAGTTTCTTTGGGAATATATTCGAGATCATATGCAAGACTAATATCTGATTTCAGATTATTAAACTCAAAATTAGTACCAGTTCTACTTAGAGGAATTGTATTAATAACAATATCCACGTCAAATAAAGCATCTAAATTCTGTTGAGTTAAAACATCATAGGATAATTTAGTAAGAGAATCATCATTATGAAATAATTTTTTAATATTCTCAACAGTACGATTCAAGATCACAATTTCTTTACAATTTTTAGTGACCAAAGCACGAAATACAGCTTTAGCAGCACCTCCTGCACCCAAAATTAAGATTTTTTTATCATTCAAGGAAGAAATTTTTCTATCCAGTGGTTCAAGAAATCCACCAATATCAGTATTATAACCAATTAATTTATCGTTCTTTCGTAGAATTGTATTAACCGCGTGAATTTGTTTTGCAACAGGATCTAATACATCAAGAAATTTTATAATATTTTCTTTATGTGGAATAGTTACATTAGCTCCTTGAAAATTTAATTTATTTAACAATAAAACAATGTCTTCCAAATTTGATTGTGAGACATTTAATGGAATATAGAATCCACTAATATCATAATAATTAAAAAAAGAATTATGAATAACTGGAGACAATGAATTATCTACTTTATCACCCAATAAGCAAAATAGTCGATTTGAAGTATCTTTCATGACAACACCTGTAAATAATTACTAGAAATTAGAATATATTTCCTTCAGTGTATTTATATGGATTTGTCCAGGAGCTATCGGATTTTTTCCAATAAAACAGTAGACAAAAGGCGCTCCAAGAAAAGGAGATAAAATTCGTGTAGTAGAACCATTATCACCCATACAAAATGCCAATAAGTGAAATCTAGATTTATTAAATTTCTTGTACAACTTGAAGATTTTATTACAATCATCCATGGTATTTGCTTTGGTAACGATTTTGATGATTTTTCCAAGTTGCCAATTACCATTATTCTCGGGATTGTTAGAGAATTTCTTCGATATAGTTCGTACTCGAGTTTCTAGTTCATTATAAGATGGAGTTGATTTGAAATTATGCCACGAAATGAGCAGGTTTTTCTTTTTGTGGAATAATGAATAATGCTTCAGATATGTACTAGATTCAATGTCTTTAATAGAATATTTTAGATCCAACAATTGAGACAATATATCAAGTCTGTCAGATTCTGATATATTAGAAAAACCACCTTCATTCTTACTACGAAAAGTCAAAATCAATCGATTTTTATACGTATTTGATAAATTCTGAATTTTTTCAATAGAAAATGAAGACAAGTAATCTAAGCGTATTTCAGCAAAATGAGAACCAGAAACAAATGCACGCTTAACAGTTGAATTTAATTTAGTCGTACTTGACTCGGCTATAGAAACACAAAATCGTGGTTTGATCAATGAACTATTTCTCAAGAATATACTCCTCTACTTCCATTCCAAAATGTCGACCCTTATTTAATTCAGTTTTAACAAGAATTTTGTCGCCAACTTTGAGTGAAGTAGTGGAGATAGGTTTTCCATTATCTTTTACAAATGCAATAGTTTCAGCATTTTGTATTAGAACACCGCCGATTTTATCATCGGATTTAGCTCTAACAAGAAATAACGGTCTACTTTCAATTTTCAATCTTCCTACAATAGAAGTTCTCACAAGACCTTTATGTGAAACAATCATAACTTCTGTACCACTTTCTAGTTCGGACAAATATTTTGTACGACCATCAGGCAACAAGGTATAGCACTGTACTGCACCAGCATTAACACGAAATGGTCGGGGCGATGTAAATCCAGAACCTGCAGATTCGTTATGCATTAAGAACATAAAATTCGCTTGATTACCAACTAATAACCCCTCACCTTGATTAAGCATAGATGCAGTATCAACACAAGCTCGTTCACCAATACCTACTTCTTTGATTTCAAGGATTTCTGCAACACTAAGATCAATTTTTGACAGTTCGCCAAGTTCAGAATTTAATTTATTAACGTCGTCTATATTTGAAGTTCGAAGTAAAACACCATCAACTCCCAATTCCAAAATAGTAAACATCATTTTAATTTCAGATGGTTCATTAATTACAGTAAATATCTTAGTTTTCAATCCATGTAATTCAGCAATTAGATTTTCTAGAGGAATGATTTTCCATTCTGTATTTTCTTCAAATTCAATAATCACAGATTCGGCATTATTTTTTGCAGCATTTACGATTTCATCAAGATTTGAATCATCATTCAATTTAGCAAAATAAGCAAATCTCTGATTAGGTTCAACGTATTTCAGGGTTTTTGAATCTACAACCTTAACATCTGAATCACTTGAAAAGGAATAAGTTTCGAATTTAGAAAAGTCGCATTTCCCAACATCGTCAATTTCAGAGAGAAATATGCTTTTTATTCCAGATTCAAAGAGTAATTGAGTAAAATCGTCAATATTATCAACAGAAGTCCTAGGTTCGACTATAATAGTGCGTAATTTCTCCGTCAATCAAATAACCTCCAGAGCAGATTCTACAGAACTATTATCGAAAATAATATTAGAAATAGCCCTAGTAATATTTTCAGGATGGGAATGCTGAAAAATATTTCTACCCATGGCAACGCCAACAGCTCCAGAATCCATTGCTCCTTTAACCATGTTTAGAAGTTCATCGTCTGTATTAGATTTAGGGCCACCGGCAATTATAACAGGAACAGGACATCCTTCTACAACGGTTTTGAAAGTATCAGGATTGCCAGTATATAGAGTTTTCACAACGTCAGCTCCTAATTCAGCTCCAATACGAGCAACATGCGCAACCACTTCGGGATCAAAAGGATTAGAAACCTTCTCACCTCTAGGATACATCATTGCAAGTACAGGTAATTCTAAATCTTTGCATTGATCGACGATCATACCTAAATCTTTAATCATTCGTTGATCATGACTTGAACCAATATTTACATGAATAGAAACTGCGTCAGCTCCCATATTCATAGCAGTTTCAGGATTTCCTACAAGAACTTTATCATCTGGAAATACAGAAAGACTAGTACTAGCAGATAAATGAATTATTTTTCCAATATCAGGAATAGTATCAAGATTTTTTATGAATCCTTTATGTGTAACTATAGCAGATGCACCACCTCTTCGTACGTCATCTACAATTCCATTAATATCTATTAATCCAGAAACAGGACCAATAGTTAGACCATGGTCTAAGGTAACAGCAAGTATTTTTTCATTACGTTTAATATTAGTCATTATAATCATAACCTCAATAAAATAACAGTGAGATAAAGTTTAGAGTCCTAACTAAAGGAATAGTTGAAAAACCAATATCGGTAATTTCTATTTTCCATCATATTAACACTGTATAAATTAGATAAGAAGATTTTTCATATATAAATAGTGCTTTAACTAATCATAATGTCATTATAAATAGTGCTTTTACACATATTTCTACAATGGTCTTAAAACTGTTCAATACATTAGGTAAGAAAAAAGAAGAATTCAAACCAAACCAAGACAATAAAGTATCAATATATTGTTGTGGACCAACAGTATACGATTTTGCACATATAGGAAATTTCAGAACATTTCTATGTGAAGATATAATTATACGATATCTCAAATACAAAGGATATAAAATAAAATTTGTAATGAATATAACAGACGTTGATGATAAAACAATTGCTGCATCAATAAAAAATGGCAAATCATTAAAAGAATATACAAATAAATTTACAGAAGAATTTTTCAAAGATTTAGATAGTCTAAAGATAACAAAGGCCACTTTATATCCAAAAGCAACGGATTACATCAAAGAAATCGAAGAATATATAAAAAAATTAGAAAAAGAAGGATATGCGTATCAAAGCGATGCCTCATATTATTTTTCAATATCAAAATTTAAAGAATATGGAAAATTATCAGGAATTAATATAGATCCATCAAAAACAAAAAGTCGACTAACAAATGACGAATATTCAAAAGAAGAGGTACAAGATTTTGCATTGTGGAAAGCCTGGGAAGAGAACGATGGAGACATATACTGGAACAATATTCTAGGAAAAGGAAGGCCAGGCTGGCATATAGAATGTTCCGTAATGTCGACAAAAATTCTAGGCAAACAAATAGACATACACGCAGGAGGAACAGATTTAATTTTTCCTCATCATGAAAATGAAATAGCCCAATCAGAAGCAGTTTCAAGTCAACAATTTGTAAAATATTGGATTCATTCAGAACATCTAATTGTAGAAGGAAAAAAAATGTCTAAATCAGAAGGAAATTATTTTACATTAAGAAATCTTTTGGAAAAAGGATATGACCAAAGAGCAATTAGATTTTTATTAATTTCATCTCATTATAGATCTCAACTTAACTTTACTTTAGATGGAATAAATCAAGCAAAAGAGAATATAGACAGAATTCAAGAGACTTATTCAAAGATCATAGACGATAAAACTAAAAATGGAAGAGATTCAGATTTATCAAAAATTACTAAAGAAGCGAAAATCGAGTTTGAAAATGCAATGGATGACGATTTAGATATGCCTGTTGCATTAGCATCAATTTTTAGATTTGTTAGAGAAATTAACAAATACCTAGATAAAGAACAAATTTTAGAAGAAAATAAGTTAGAGATTACAGAGTATTTTGAATCAATAAATAAGATATTAGGAGTTTTATCAAATGAAACAATAAATTTTGAAATCTCTGATGACATTAAGATTTTAGTAGCAGAAAGAGATGAAGCAAGAAATATGAAAGATTGGAAGAAATCAGATGAAATTAGAGAAGAGTTGTCAAGAAGAGGATACATTGTAGAAGATACTGAAAAAGGAACTAGAATAAAACTTAGTTAGATTATTTGTATGGTTTTGATGTAACTGATTTATTTTTATTAATTCCTGGTTTTGAAATTGTATATTTTCTGTCAGATGAAATTACATTAACTGCCATTGATGCTTGTACATTATAATGTTGTGAACCATCAGGATTATTATAATTAGTTGCTACACCGACACGATCAATATGTACTCGAATTCTGATTGTTGAACCATCTTCTATTTTAAAAACAACTTCGTCAACACCATCAGGTTTTGAATCCAGCATTTTGAATTCAATTTCGTCAGGAAGGTTTCGTTCTTGATTATTACTCATAATAATAGTGAAAAGAAATGATATTAAAATTTTTTAATCTGATAAGATATTGAAAACAAGATAATAGTAAGTATAACAAATCTAATCTAATGTTTGAGATAAAATCTTCAGATTTAGCTGCAAGAATAGGAAAAATTCATACAAATAGTGGAAGTTTTGAAACACCAACACTTTTACCTGTACTTCATCCAGTTAATCAATTGATTGATACAGAAATAATTAAGAATATGGGATTCGAAGCAGTAATGACTAATTCCTATATAACATGGCAGAAATATGGAACAGATTTGGCAGATATGGACATACATTCAATAGTAAAATTTAACGGTCCAATCATGACAGATTCTGGAGGTTATCAAATATTAGAATATGGTAAAGTTGATGTTGAAGAAATAGAAATAGCAAGATTTCAAGAAAATATAAAATCAGATTTATGCAACATATTAGATAAACCGACAAGTCTGAAAGATGATTGGAAAGATGCTAGAAATAGTGTATTAAAAACATTAGACTCGTGTGAAAATACTCTAAATAATATTGAACATAAATCAGCGTGGATGGGACCAATTCAAGGAGGTAAGTTTTTAGATTTAGTTGAATTTTCTGCCAAAAGAATTAACGGAATGAATTTTGATATGTACACACTAGGAAGTCCAACAGAAATTATGGAAAGTTATGATTACAGGCTTTTAGCAAAAATGATTATAACTGCAAAAAAGAACATTTCAGCAGAAAAACCATTTCATTTGTTTGGACTAGGTCATCCTGCTCCATTATCAATGGCAGTAGCTCTTGGATGTGACACTTTTGATTCTGCTTCTTATATATTATATGCAAAACATGGAAGATACTTTACTGAAAATGGAACAAGAAATATTGATGAATTAGAATACCTACCATGTATATGTGAAATTTGTAAGAAATATTCGGTGAGAGAAATAAGATCAATGGAAAAAATAGAAAAGACAAAAACAATTGGTATTCATAACTTATGGGCATTATGGAAAGAAATAATGTCCACAAGACAGGCAATAAAAGAAGGAAGATTATGGGAATTGGTCGGGACACGTGCACGCACTCATCCAAAAATGTGGGATGCTTTCAAATACTTGTCAGAAAATTTGGAAAGTATGAATAATTTTCAATCAAGATTTAAATCAAAAGGAATATTTCTTTCGTCAGTTCCAGATAACAAAAGACCCGAATTATACATATATCAAACAAAAATGATGGAATTGTTCAATCAATTTGTAAATCAAAAAGTGATAATAATACCAATCACTAGAAACAGACCATTATTTTATGATAAAAAATTACAATCAATTTTAGAAAAATACAAGAACAATGCAATTATAGGATATATTATTCCACCTTTTGGTTTTGTGCCATATCAACTTACAGATATTTATCCCATTTCTCATTATGAAATATCTGAAACTATGAAATATGATAACGTGCAAATTGATGCTATGTTAGATCTGTTGATGAGACAGTTTAAAATATTAGATCCAGAGTCTATTTCTTTCATTAAAGATAGTAAATTAAATCAAAAAATAATTAATTTTGTAATACGAATACTAAAACCAAATATAATAATCGAGAAAGAAACTAACATCTATACAAGTTTGGATGAACTTCTTCAAAAAAATTAAGTGTATATATCAGTAGGACGAGGTTTCACATTATCAACAGAAGAAGGCAAATCCAATTCGAGTTTACTAGCTTGGTCGATAAGAGTACTTACTTCAACTTCAATATTAAAAAGACTTGAAATTATGTCAATAGCATCAGAAGCAGCTCTAGGATCTGCACGAAGAGAAGTTGCAAAAGGAAGCAAACCCAAAGCAGGAAAATTACGTATTTCCATAAAGTTCAACATCTGTGCAACAGGTCCAATAATAATTCTTCCATCTTCCAATGGAGAAGAATCAATTAACGATTTAGGAAGTTCATAAGAAGATGTTTTTACATATCTAAAATTAGAATTGTCTGATTTTAATTGAGAATCCAATCCTCCAATCAATATCAATTCTTTAAAACCACGTGAAATAATTATATCACAAACTTCGCGTAAAAATTCAATTTCATTACCTTGTAACGGAGGAACTGCAACACGAAGAAAAGCAAGATTGTTTTGTACATAAAGTTCAAACGGAGTAATAATTTTCCCTGAACTGATAGTAGAGATCGGAGCCATATGATCAGTTTCGAATACACCTATACGTTTTGGTTTGAGTATTTCAATCAAATGATTGATTGCAAGAAAACCAGTAGATCCAATACCATGGAAACCTGTAATCAAAGACAACCCATCAACTGAGAGATCGTCTGGAAACAATCTTGTAGAATTCATCAATGATTATATATTGAAGATAAGTAAAAATCTTACTGATAAATGAATGAAAGTAACAACATTAGGAGCGTCAAGAGAAGTAGGACGTTCTGCTTTTCTATTAGAAATTGAAAACAAGAGCATAATATTGGATTTTGGAGTTCAAATTAGACAACCAATGACATTTCCATTGCATGTCAACCCAAAAAAGATAGATGCAATAATATTGAGTCATGCCCATTTAGATCATAGTGGAGCAGCCCCATCCTTTTTTGTATCTAATAACATAGACGTATATTGTACAAATCCGACTGCAGAAATCAGCAATTTATTAATTGATGATTTCATAAATCTTTCAAATGATGTGACAAAACAATATTTGCCATTTCAACATCAAGAACTCAAAAGAATGAATGAAAATATCAACAACATTGAAATGAATTCAGAATTCAATATCGGAGATGTAAATATAAAATTCATAAATGCAGGACATATGCCTGGAAGTGTATCCATGATAATAGAGGGAGAAGGAAAAAGAATTGCATATACAGGAGACATAAACGCGTCAGATCAAAATTTGGTAAAAGGAGCGGATACTAATTATGGTGAATTAGATCTATTAATTACAGAAGCAACATACGGAACAAGTGACCATCCAGAACGAGAAGAAGTAGAAGAAAAATTTGTTTTATTTGCAAAAGAAATAGCGGAAAAAGGAGGAACATTATTAATTCCAGCATTTGCAGTTGGTAGATCTCAAGAAATTGCATGTGTATTAAAAGCACACAAATTTTCATTACCTGTAGCAATGGATGGAATGGCTTTAAAGACAAATCAGATATTACTCAATAATTTAGAGTACCTGAAAGATGCTCAACTATTCGAAAAAACAATAGATGAACTTACTGTATTAAAAAATTGGAAGCAGAGAAAAGAATTAGTAGATAAACCAGGAGTAATAATAGCACCTGCAGGAATGATGGTAGGAGGATTGTCTTCTTATTATAAAGAACGCATATCAATGAATGAAAAAAATGCAATAGCGTTAGTATCTTATCAAGCTGAAGGCACTCCAGGAAGAACGTTATTAGAAAAGAAAATGATACGTGTAAGTGGAAAGTTAAAAAAAATTAAAGGAGAATTCGAACATTTCAATTTTTCATCACATAGTGGAAGTAAAGAATTATTTGAAATGATATCAGGAATTAAAGGAGAACCAACAATAGTAGCAGTACACGGAGAAGAAGAACAGTCAATTAATTTTGTAAATAAAGTTAAGAAAGATTTTGGATATGAAGCAATTGCCCCAGAATTAGGAGATAAAATTATAATCTAAACATAGCATGCCAAATCATCATAAAAATAATTAAAGAAAAAAAATAAAAGCCATTACAAAATTATAACTCATCAGCAGAGTCCTTTGGTAATTCATCTCCAAGATATTTGTAAGTTCCAATCTTGAGAACTTTGAGAGATAAAAGAGCGCATTTTATTCGTGCAGGGCCGAGAGAAGGAGTTCCTAATTCTTCCAATAGAGCGTCTTTTGAGAATTTTGATAAATCTTCAAGAGTTTTACCCATTAGCATTTCAGTAAGTATTGAGGCAGATGCTTGACTTATTGCACATCCCTCTCCATCAAACTTTATATCAGAAACGACGTCATTTTCGAGTTTAATATCAAGAGTCAACTTATCACCGCATACAGGATTGTAATCTTTTGCTGAAATTTCAGCATCGTTGATGTTACCTTTATTCCTAGGATTTCTATAGTGATCAAGAATAATTTCTTTGTAAATATCTTCGCTCATTAAGTCAATACACTTCTTACTTTTTGTAAACCATTAAATAATTTATCAATATCTGATTGATTATTATAAATATAAAAACTAGCTCTAGTAGTAGCAGGAACACCTAGCTTTTCCATAAGAGGTTGTGCACAATGATGACCAGCACGGACAGCTATAGATTCACCATCAAGAATTGATGCAATGTCATGAGGATGAAAATCAGAATATGAAAACGATATAACACCTCCGGTAGAGTGTTTGTTTTCTAACCCAAATATTTTGAAATCTTTTAATTCAGAGAATTTATCAATAGCATAATTATATAATTCTTGTTCGTGTTTGTGGACAACTTCCATTCCAATTTGATTAAGATAATCTACGGCTTTGCCCAAACCTATAGCGCCAACAATATTTGGTGTCCCCGCTTCAAATTTCCAAGGTATTTCATTCCATTGGGCTTCTCGTAAACTAACACTCGAAATCATATCACCGCCATAAAGAAACGGATTCATATTTTCAAGTAATGGTTCCTTTGCATGTAAAACACCTATACCAGATGGACCCAACATTTTATGTCCTGAAAAGACAAAGAAATCACTGTCTAAATCTTGAACGTCAACAGACATATGAGGAACTGATTGTGCAGCATCTATAAGAGTAGTAATTCCTTGAGAGTGGGCTTTTGATATTATATCCTTAATTGGATTAATTGTTCCCAAGACATTAGATACATGAGTAAGTGAAAGAAATTTTGCATTGTCTTGGAATAAATCATCCAATTTATCAAGAATTAGTTCTCCATCAGGTTGAATTTCAATAAAATTGAGTTTAAGTTTCAGTTTTTCAGCAAGAATTTGCCAAGGTACAAGATTACTATGATGTTCCATCTCGGTTAATATTATAGAGTCGCCTTCCTTCAGATTCTGAGATGCCCAGGTATTAGCAACTAGATTTATAGCTTCAGTTGCATTACGTGTAAAGACAAGTTCATGAGACGAGTTAGCATTTATGAATTTACCAATATTAGCACGAGCATTTTCATAAAGCTCAGTTGCTTCAATACTAATTGAATATATTCCACGATGAATATTGGAGTTACAATTCTTATAATAATTAATAATCGAGTCGATGACCGCATTAGGTTTTTGAGTGGTAGCAGCACTATCAAGATAAACAAGATTTTTTCCATTAATTTGCCTTGAGAATATAGGAAAATCGTTTTTAATATCTCGAAGTATGTTACCGCTCATTAGAGAGATTCACGAATCCAATCATAGCCTTTGTTTTCTAATGTTTGTGCTAATTCGATTGAACCAGATTTTACAACTTTTCCATCCATTAAAACATGAACAAATCCGGGTTGGACATATTTTAGAATTCTTTGATAATGAGTAATCATCAATATTCCCAGATCAGGACCTGTCATTTTATTTACAGCGTCGGAAACAGTTTTTAATGCATCAATATCCAGACCAGAATCTGTTTCGTCAAGTATAGCAATTTTTGGTTTCAAAACAGCCATTTGTAGTATTTCACTCTTTTTCTTTTCACCGCCAGAAAAACCTTCGTTCAAATATCTCTTAACAAAACTTTCTTCTACATTAAGAACTTCCATTCGTTCACGTAGATACTTTCTGAAAGCAATTATAGACATAGGCTTGCTATTATTTTGCAGGTCTAAAGAGTTTAATGACGAACGTAAAAAATTAAAAACACTAACTCCAGATACTTCATGAGGATATTGAAAGGCAAGAAACAAACCCTTTTTTGCTCTTTTATCAGGCGAAAGCTTAGATACACTTTCCCCATCAAGCAATATATCACCTTGATCAACAATATACTTCGGGTGTCCCATCAAAGTATTCGCCAAAGTACTTTTACCAGAACCATTAGGCCCCATTATAGCATGTGTTTCTCCTTTGTTAACAGTCAGATTTACACCTTTAAGAATTGGTTTCGATTCAACAGAAACATGCAAATCAATAATTTCAAGAGTGTTTTTCATAATTCGTTATCAATTACATTAAAATATATTTAAGTGTATAACACCAGTTATATCAAACAATCAAAGTATTTTTTCCATAGAATAACTTATATAAATATATAACGGCTTAATAATCGGAAAATATTGCAAACTCAACATCCACCTGAAATTGAGAATATAGAAGATATTGTAAACAGTGTAGGAAAAACACCTCTCGTTAAATTAGACAAGTTGTTTGATAAAGAAAAAGAAATATATGCAAAAATCGAATGGTGTAATCCATCTGGATCAGTAAAAGCAAGACCTGCAGCATGGATGTTAAACGAAGGTAAAGAACAAGGAAATTTAATTAGAGATAAAACAACAGTTATCGAACCAACTTCAGGAAATACTGGAGTTGCTTTAAGTCATTTCGCAAAATCACTTGGGTATAAAATAGAATTAGCAGTACCAGAAAGAATGAGTGATGAAACAAAGGACATTCTAAAAACAAACGGCGCAAAACTGTTGGAGACGGAAGATGATTTGTGTCCAAGAGTTGGACCTGGAACTGATCAAGCAATAGCGTTGGCTTCAGCATTGATAAAAAATCATCCAGATGAATATTATTCTCCAGATCAATACAATAATGATGCAAATTTTAGATCTCATTATTACGGAACTGGTCCAGAAATCTGGAAAGCAACCAACGGAGAAGTAGGAGCATTCATTACTGGAATTGGAACAGGCGGAACAATTACTGGAGTAGGTACATTTCTAAAAGAGAAAAATCAGAATATCAAAATAATTGCAGCAGAACCACAAAAGAACCACAACATACAAGGTCTTAGAAACCTAGAAGAATCGGAAAAACCAGAGCTATTAAAAAGAAGAATAAATGTTATTGATGAAAAAATTACAGTGACCGATAAAGAATCTTTTGAGATGATAAAGAAATTATTGGTAACCGAGAATTTATTTGCAGGTCCGTCAACAGGTTCGGTTTTAGCAACATTAAACAAAACCATAGGTGAATTAGAAGGAAAAATAGTACTGTTATTTGGAGATAATGCAGCAAAATACAAGAGCATTTACAGCAAATTTGGAGTATATTCAGAAAAAGAATTCGACACGAGATTAAATGAATCAAAGAATAATTGCTTTACTTGTACATATTCAAACGATAACCCAGAAGATTTGTGTAAAATAAATTAACAGTTGAAGATCAGAGTACAGATTTACCGTTAACTTTTACGCCTGAACCAGCGAATATTTCACCTATAACGTCACTCTTTATCTTGTATTCATCTAAAATAGATACAACGTTATTATGTTGGGATTTTGGACAAACAACAACGAATCCATAACCCATGTTAAATGTTCTATGCATTTCTTTGTCGGATACATTACCAGTTCTCTGAATTAAATCAAATATTAATGGAGGGTCTGGTAAATCGATAGAAAATCCAACTGAACCTATACGAGGCAACTTAGTAAATGCTCCACCAGTAATATGAGCAAGTCCATGAATTGATTTTATATTATTCAAGATATCCATAACAGCTTTGGAATAAATTACAGTTGGTTCAAGCAAAATATCTCCTAATCGTTTTGATTTGTATATTTTTTTACGAAGAGAATATTTTTCCAATAAGACTTTGCGGGCAAGTGTAGCTCCGTTAGAATGAATGCCAGAACTTCTTAATCCAATGATTATGTCACCAGATTTAATTTTTCTATTAAGCATGTTTGTTCTTTTGTTTATTATACCAATAGCAGATGCAGCAAGATCAAACGCTTTGTTTCCATATCCTTCGATTACGTCAGGCATGATTGCAGTTTCACCGCCAATTATAGGAGTATCAGATAATTTCGAGCCTTTAACTAATCCTTTAGTTATCTCTTTTACTAAAACAGGATTGTTCTTTTTCAGAGCAATGTAATCAACAAGAGATATCGGTTCAGCTCCGACACAGATAAGATCATTTACATTCATTGCTATACAATCAATTCCAACGGTATCAAATTTTGAATATTGTTGAGCAATTAGAACTTTAGTTCCAACCCCATCAGTATGCAAAGCAAGATAATCGTCGTTTCGAAGTTTTATAACGCCTGCATAGTGACCCGAACCAGCGATTACTTCGCCTATTCGTCCATTTCGAAGAGAAAGTGTTGAACCCAGTAATTTAGAGATTTCAGAGTGACTAGACTTGATACTACGAATATCTACGCCAGCTTTTTTGTAGGACCAAGATTTAGTCATTTTCAGTTAGTTTGAAAAGTTCTCATAAGCGGTTGCGTATCTTTCCTGGATCAAATCTACGAGATCTTGAGGAAGTACAGGTGGAGGAGGTAAATCAGATTTATTTTTTCGGGCATCGTCAAGTTGTTTCTTATAACCAGAATCAATGAGCCAATCACGAAGAATCTGTTTGTCGTAACTCTCTTGAGTTTTTCCAACTTCATATTTAGCTAGAGACCACAACCTGAATTCATCAGGGCCAATTGAATCAGCAAGAAGTATATTTCCTGATTCGTCCTTACCAAATTCAAGTTTCAAATCCGCAATTAGAAATCCAGACTTAGATGCCATGTCAAGTATTTTTTTATAGATGTCAATAGAAGTGTTTTTGAGGTAATTCAATTCTTCTTCCGAAACAATTTTCTGAGAGATAATTTCTGATTCAGTAATTGGTTCGTCTTTAATATCGGATTTTGTTGTTGGGTCAAAAATAGGTTCTGACAATTTAGTAGCTAAAACATTATCGCAATCAATTTCTATTTCACCATTATTGACTCGATCAAATAGACCACCATAAAGATAACCACGTACAATACATTCAACTGGAATCATATCTAGTTTTTTAACAATCATTTTTGTAGAATCAACTATGTCGATTAAATGATGAGGTACATTAAGATTATCAAAAAAGAATTTTGCAAAATCACGCAAATTTTCTCCCTTCTTTGGAATGTCAGTTGGAATAACTACATCAAAGGCAGATATACGATCTGAAAAGTCAAACATTATAGTATCAGGATTAGAAGGAGATTCATAGGCAGTTTTTACTTTACCTTGTTTAATTAAAGAATAGTCAGAATCTGAAGTGCTCATTGGATTTTCCAACTTTTTCGATATTCGACGAGTTTGTTATGAAGTGTTTCGTCATTTAGGCATAATATAGCAATTGCCAATAAAGCTGCATTTTTACCATTGTTGATTCCAACAGCAGCAACTGGAATACCAGGTGGCATTTGTGCAATAGAAAGTAAGGAATCAATTCCTCCTAATGCGGCTTTAACGGGAACGCCTATAACAGGTTTAGTTGTGAGAGCAGATAAAACTCCAGGAAGATGTGCAGAAAGACCTGCAACACCAATAAATATATCAGCGTCAGAATTTGACACATATTCTTGTAATTCATCATGATTTCTATGTGCTGAAATTACACGAATCTCATGATCAACGCCAAAGTCATCAAAAACTTTGCCGATTGAATCTGTGATATTTGAATCAGATTTACTGCCAGAAATTACAGCTACTTTTTTACTCATTTTCAATTAAACCTATATCCCTTCTATAATACATATCTTTCCATGTAATGCCATTTATTAAATTATATGCTTCATCTCTAGCAATTGAAAGATTAGAGCCTTTACCAAGAATATTTAAAACACGACCGCCTTTAGAATATAATTTATTATTTTTCTTTTCAGTTCCGGCATGTAATATATTATGATTATTTTCTATTATTATTTCAGAACCAGTTATTGGTTTTTCAGGATAACCAGGAGAAGATATGACAACACATATAGTTGAGTCCGGATATAATTCATAATCAGTAACTGTATTCAATTCTCCTTTACTAGAGAGATACAAGATTTCAAGTAAGTCATTTTTAATACGAGGAAGGAGTACTTGACATTCTGGATCGCCAAAACGTACATTGTATTCTAATATTTTAGGTCCATTTTTAGTAAGCATCAATCCAACATATAGTACACCACGATAAGTACGACCCTCCTTATTCATCGAATCAATGGTTTTTTGAGCAAGAGACAAGATTTCTTTTTCTAAATTTTCGTCTACATATTCAACAGGGCTGTAAGAACCCATTCCACCAGTATTTGGACCTTTATTTCCTTCAAAAATTGGTTTATAATCCTGAGCAAATCCCAATGGCAATACAGTATTTCCGTCGGAAATAATAAAGAAACTAGTTTCTCTTCCTTCCAAGAACTCTTCTATAACTATAGAACTTCCTGCAGAACCAAATTTATTATTAATTAACATGTCATTGATGGCATCTACAGCCTGAGATTTTTCATCGACAATTATAACGCCTTTACCTGCAGCTAAACCATTTGCTTTAACAACAATAGGCAGGGTTTTAGATTCAAGATATGAAATTGCTAAATCTGCATCGTAAAAAGTCTCATAATCAGCACTAGGAATTTCGTATTTTTTACATAAATCTTTCATAAAGATTTTTGAGCCTTCGAGTTCAGCTGCCTTGGAATCAGGTCCAAAAACATAGATGTTTTCAGTTTGAAGTATGTCAGTGACTCCATTTGTTAAAGGAGCCTCAGGGCCAACAATTACAAAATCAATAGAATTTTCTTTACATGTATTAAGAATAAAATCATTATCCATTATGTCACCAGGTATACAAGTTGCGATATTCTCGATACCTGGATTACCAGGCATACAATAAAGTTCGTCTAATAGATTTGAATTAGAGATAGAAAGGCAAATAGCATGTTCTCGTCCACCTCCTCCAATAACTAATACATTCAGAATAAATCACTCCGAGGTTTCATTACTAAGATTACGATTGAGTACTCCGTATTCACCATCATGACAAGCCATACACAACTCAGATGATTTTTTTCCTATACCAGCAGAAAGATTTTCCACAGTATTATATCCAACAAAATCTGCATTAACAGATTTACAAACTTTTTTATTTATAGTATCTATATCAGAATTTTTACCAGACGTATTATATGCAATCAATTCTTCATGTGTTGGAAAATCAATTCCTGCACGACAAGGATGACGAATTGGAGGATAAGTAACAAGAATTTTAACACTTTTTGCGCCAGAAGTACGAAGTGTTTTTACTATTGCTTTAGAACTTATTCCACGAACTATACTATCATCTATAACAATCACATCTTTCCCATCTATTGCACTTTTAACAGGCATAATCCAACGATTAATTTTTAAACGTTCTTTATATTTTGGTTGAATAAAGCTTCTTTGACTTCCACGTTTTGTATATCTATCTTTCATTAGTCCCTCCACCATAGGAATTCCTGATTTTTCTGAAAATCCAAGAGCAGCAGGTCGTGCAGAATCAGGTACAGGAACAACAACATCTCCTTTGACTGTATACAGCTCAGCAAGCATTTGACCCAATTTACGTCTACTCTCATAAACACTTGTTTGATCAATAACAGAACTAGGGTGTGCAAAATAGATATATTCAAAAGAACAATGAGCAGTTCGTTCTCCGCGTGAAAAGGAATACGACTCCACACCTTGATTTGAAATTTTAACTATTTCACCAGGTTTAATATCACGTTTCAATTCAGCACCAATCATTGAAAATGCACAACTTTCTGAAGATACAAGATATGTTTTTGATTTTTTGTGCCAGCCAATGCATAAAGGTCGAAAACCACGAGTATCTCTAAATGCATAGATTTCATTATTAGGAGTTAATATTACAAAACAATAGGCGCCAACTAGTTCGTCGCATAATAATTCGATTGATTTGAACCAATCGAATTTATTTGCCTTAAGTATAGATAACAATCTTTTACCAACGATTGATGTATCATTAATTCGTCTAGGTTTTTGGTTGGTGAGCTTAATATTTACTGAATTAAGATCACAAACAGTACCGTTATGTGCTAGACAGAATTTTTTATTTATAGAAAGGGGCTGCGCATTAGAAAGAGATGTACCACCTGCAGTTGAATACCGCACATGTCCAATTGCAATATTAGTTTTCATTTGTTGAAGAACTTGGGCCGATTGATCCAAATTTTCACTAACGAGTCCGTTTTGTTTGAAAGGATTCATGGTTGGAGTAGCTATGCCCCAAGCTTCCTGACCTCTATGTTGCAAACCTCTTAGACCAATGGTTACAAGAGGAATAACATCAGTTTTTGATGTAGAAAATGCCGCAAAAAGACCACACTTTTCCCTCAAACAGCATCATCCATTAATTTAGATAAACTTGAATATACAGAATCTGAAATGTAAGTAATTTCACTTGAAAAAAGTACATCGTCGTTATTTTTAAGTTCCAGATCTTTACCTCCGACATAACCAATAATTGAGACAGGAATATTATGATTTCTAGAAATATTCAATAAATTAACAAGATTTTTT
Organism: Nitrososphaerota archaeon; assembly: GCA_013378375.1. GTDB lineage: Archaea > Thermoproteota > Nitrososphaeria > Nitrososphaerales > UBA57 > UBA57. The sequence continues at coordinate 59,602 of JACAFT010000002.1, read as the reverse complement.
TCTTTAATAGTTACAAGAAAACGAGAATGAGATTCGGAAAATAAGATATCATCCCAGCGTTTACAATTAGTTGGAATTTTAGAAAGATCAACACTAGCACCAATATCACCACTCATGCACATTTGTAACAAAGAATGAACTAAACCGCCTTTAGAACAATCAGTCACTGCTCCAAACAATCCAACTTTAATTCCATCACGTACTAGTTTTTGTGCTTTCTTTTCTAGTTCAAAATTTAGTTTAGGAACAATACCAGAGTTCTTATTGTTCATAACTGAATAATATTCAGAACCTCCTAATTCATCAAATGTAGTTCCAACCAAAACAATGACAGGATGTGATGTAGAAATTTTCCGTGTTCTAATATTATGCGAACCTTTAATCAAACCAGCGACAGAAATCACAGGACTGGGTTTAATTGCTTCATGAGTTTTTGCATCTTCATTATAGAAGCTTACTTTCCCACCAACACAAGGCAAATCAATATAATAACAAAAATCTGAAAGAGCATTAATGGTTTCATTGAATGTCCAAAACACATCAGAATTACCAGGATTGCCAAATTGTAAATGATCAAGCATTGCAATTGGTTCTGCCCCAACAGAAATTACATTCCTCATTGCTTCAGCTACAACACCTGCGGCACCATGATAAGGATCAAGATAACAATGAGAAGGATTCCCATCAACAGATATTGCAATAAATTTTTCGTTAGAAATACGCATTACCGAAGCTCCAGATTCACCGGGTTTTATTACGGTATTTGTGCCAACTTCATGATCATATTGACTAAAAATCCAAGATTTATTAGCAAGATTTGGAGACGATAAAACTTTCAATATAGTTTCTTGAATATTTGATGGTAATTCAGGTTTCGAATGAGAAATATTATTTAAATGATCAGGTTTAGTTTTAGGCCAATTTATCAAAGGAGCATTTGCAATAAGAGATGTGGGTAAATCAACAATGATTTTGTTATTTTGTTTAATAACTACACTTTTACTATCAGTTACTTTACCAATAACTGAATAAGGAAGATTATATTTATCAAAAGCTTTTAAAATTTCTGTAGAATTATTTGGATTTACAATAAAGAGCATTCTTTCTTGTGATTCAGATATAAGGATCTCATAAGGTTCCATATTAGATTCACGTAAGTGGATTTTACCAAGATCAACTTCAACACCAGTATTCCCCATATCACTAACTTCTGATAAACAACACGCAAGACCTCCACCTCCAAGATCTTTAAGTCCAGAAACATATCCAGTGGACAGTGCGTCAAGTGTTGCTTCGATAATTAATTTTTTCATGAGTGGATCAGGAATTTGAACTGCAGAACGATCTTCAGGTTCGTCTTCTAAATCTTTTGAGGCAAATGATGAACCATGAATTCCATCCCTACCAGTTCTTCCACCTAACAATATTAGAATATCGCCTACATTTTTTGCTTCTGAATATATCAATTGTTTTCTTTTTCCAACGCCAATACAAACAACGTCAACTAAACAATTAGTTTCAAAACAAGAATCAAATGACAATTCACCACCGATAGTAGGAATTCCAACACAATTTCCATAATCAGCAATACCACGAACTACATTTCGAAGTAGCCATTTACTATTAGTACTGTCAAGATTACCAAAGCGTAAAGAATCAAGAACGGCCAAGGGTCTAGTTCCAATTGATAGAATATCACGAAGTACTCCACCAACACCAGTTGCTGCACCTCCATAGGGATCAATTGCAGAAGGATGATTATGGCTTTCTATATGCATAGTAAGAATTTGTCCATTATCAACGTCTAAGACGCCAGCCTCATAACCAGGTCCAAGCAACACTCTCTTTCCTTTAGTTGGAAGAAGTTTGAGTAATGATTTAGAGGATTTATAACTACAATGTTCAGACCATTGTGCATCAATCATTGTCAATTCAACAAGATTTGCTTTACGTTGAAGGGATTTTTCAATATACGCTAATTCAGTATCAGTAAGAGAATGATCTACAAATTCAGTTTTGCTCATGCTTTAAACACCTCATCTTTTATCGTCCTTAATTCAAGAGCTATCTTCTCCAAAGCCTCTGCTATCCTTATTTCATTATTGTTACAAGATTCGCAGAAATGTTCGTGACGATGAATTATATTTTCACTCACGGAATCGATTAACTTACATGACTCACAGAAATGGTCGCTCATTCTTTAAGCATTACCTCCAAAGAAAGAGCCATTGATCTAAAAATACCTAAACCGTCGTTCGTAGAATATGGACTAAGAATATTTTCTGACGCACGTTCTGGATGAGGCATCATTCCAAGAACATTACCTTCAGTATTTGAAACTGCGGCAATGTTTGAAACTGAACCATTTGGATTACTATTAATTGACACTTTTCCTGAAGAATCAACATAACGTAAAATAATTTGTTTATTAATTTCTAAATCTTGTAATGTCTCATCAGTAACATAATATCTACCTTCATTATGCGCAATAGGCATACGAATTAATGAATTAGATTCAAAACAATTTGTAAACAAATTAGTATTTTCAACTTTTAACGTAGTCCATTTACAAACAAATCTTAAATTAGAATTACGTAACAAAGCACCAGGAAGTAAACCCAATTCTACCAAAATTTGAAAACCATTACATATTCCAATAATTGGTTTTCCTCTAAGAGAAAGTTTTTTCAATTGTTTTGCAATAGGACTATGTGCTGCAATAATACCTGCACGAAGATGATCGCCATAAGAAAAACCACCTGGAAGTATAACAGCATCATATTCTTGTAGATCCACATCTTTTTCATGCCAAATTAAAGAAGTATCAATAACAAGTTCATTAGTAAAAACACGATAAGTATCTATATCACAATTAGTTCCTGGAAATTGTATAATAGCAACCTTCAAATCATTCCGAACTCCGAATATTACAAACACTTACTAATGGATTATATATTCTCAACTCATCACAAATAGATAATGCTCTACTTTTAGCATCTTCAATATTATTTGCTTTAATAATTAATTGAATTACTTTAGCAGTCTTAACAGAAGTTACATCATCAAAATTATTTCGTAAAAACAAATCTTGTAAAATTGTTTCGCCTTCCGGATCTTTAATATCCGGTTTGTTCGAAATCAAAACGTCGATTTTGAATTCCGAAGTTGCTGCCACTTTACCCCATTTAAAAAAATGATTTAGTCCATATATAACCATAATGCCGAAGCTGTTTTTATCAAAAAATTTATGAATGAGAATGTAAAATTTGTATTTTTTTAATATTATCTAAATCTCCAGTATTTTCATCTATTGGAGTTTCCAAGATCATAGGCAGATTGGTAATTGATTGATTTTTTAAAATCTCCCGGAATCCTTTTTCTCCTATATAGCCTTGACCAATATGATGATGCCGGTCCAGGTGCTCACCAAGACCACCTTTGGAATCATTAAGATGAACTACTTTTAGATTATTCAAACCAAGAATATGATCTAATTCACTGATAGTATTATGAACGGCATTTTTTGTAGACAGATCATATCCTGCGGCAAATGCATGACAAGTATCAAAACAAAAACCCAAACGCGTATTATCATCAACGTTGTCAAAAATGTGTTTCAATTCTTCAAATTTCGAACCTACACTATTTTTTGTTCCTGCAGTATTTTCTAGAATAATCATTGAATCCCCTTTGGAATTAGCAAGAGATTGATTACAAGCATCAATTACTCGTTTAAGTCCTTCTTCCACGCCTGAACCTAAATGACTTCCTATATGAGTAACAACATATTTAATGCCTAACTGATTACATCGATTTAATTCAGAAGTTAACGCTTCAATTGATAGCTTATGAACATAATCTTTCGGAGAAGATAAATTTGGTAAATAAGGCATGTGACATACAACAGATTGGATTTTCTCAGTTAGAATTTTATTTTGAAAATTATCAACATCATTAGATTTAAGATCGGTAAACTTCCAACCTCTTGGGTTCCTTGTAAATATTTGAAAAGTATCTAGACCTAAAGATTTAGCTCTATCAATAGAAAGATCTATCGAACCTGCAATTGATACATGTACTCCTAGTTTCATGTAAAGAAAACTAGAGCTTCATACCGAAACTTTCAGCAAAGTCAGCAAAGTCTGAATGTGATTGTAAAAATTCTATACCTTTATGACTAATAACATATCTTTGACTATTGTCTATATTAATTTGTTCTACTAAACCAAACTTAATTAGACGATTCAAAATATTTGTAGCTCTAGAATAAGACAGATTTGCTTTTTGTAAAATACGAGTAATACCAAGTCCTTGTTCTCCAGCATTACCATCACTAATGCATGAGAGTACATCTGCAACTATTTTGACTTGAGTTCTATATGTCGACATTTTGATTAATTCCTTTTAACGAGTTATATTTACTTACTGGGGTATAAAGCATTATGAATCCAATTAATTTGACTAAAATAGAAGATATCATTAACGGAGTTAAACCTGAGTAAAATAATGCTAACCACCTTATAAATTCACCTATAGACAACATAGCAAAACCAAGAAACATATACAAAATAGGACGTTTTTTTGCTTCTAAATATGATAAAAAGGTTTCAAATGCCCCGTAAAGAAGAAAAACGAAAGAAATTGATTTCAAAATAGATAAAACAGATACGGTAGTTAAAAAGCCAAATGCAGCAGGAACTAAAGCAGATCTTTGATATGATTTAATACCATGCCCCAATGCCAGAATAAAATAACCCAAGAGTTCAAATGATGCCGCAATTATAAAAAACAAAGAAGTTAATGCAATTGATATTCCTAATAATTCAAAACGAAAATTAAATAGAAAATTGGAGTTGAAAGTGAGTTGTGTAAATATAGGAAAGATGTAGGTAAAGGCAGTCATAAAGAATCCAATTGTAAGTGCAATAAAAGAAATAGTAAGTCTAAGCATAGTAGGGCTACGTGTATCCCTATAACCTTCTCGTGCTATTCGAAAAACTCGATATCCAATAAAAGAACCGATAAGATACAACAAACCTTCAATTAACTTATATTCTGAAAATAGAAAGTAAGATCCAAGCATAATAAGTATCATGTAAAGTCAATTTATAAGGTTAAAAAAATAGTAAATTAAAAAAATCATTTAGATATAAAAAAATAAGACAGAACTAAACCAATAATAATAAGAAATGGAGAAGTAGCAAATACAAAATCACCCTTTTTATATACATAAAGTATAAACCAAGGAATTTGTTCAGAATCAATAAAAGGCAAATATCTGATAATCATAGGTAAGAAAATGAGAATAATTCCAAAAATAACTAGCAAATAGCCAAAATATGAGATTTGATTAATATTCAAGTGTTCAAAATAATGAGTTATACCACTATATATAATTTTTTGGCGTTTATATTGAATAACAATACTTATCTATGACGTAAAGACTTCTTGTAACCTGAGGAATCGGAGAAGAGAATTAACACTGTTAAAATATCAATTATCTAAAATAAATAGTAATTATTATCAAGTTGTGTCAAATCATGGAAGTATGTAATAAATGTGGGTTACCGACGGATTTATGTGTCTGTCAAGAACTTGAAAAAGATGATTCGAGAATTATTGTAAGATTAGAAATGAGAAGATTCAAAAAGCCAACAACGATTATAGAGGGTTTAGAATCAAAGAGTACAGATATAATAGAAATAACCAAAAAATTAAAAAATATATTAGCGTGTGGCGGATCTGGAAAGGGAAAATTAGTAATACTTCAAGGAGATCATAGAGATGTATTAAAATCTCACCTAGTAGATCTAGGATTTAATGAATCTTCAATAGAGGTACAATAATACACATGTTTGACAAAATAAAAAATCTCAAAATTAAATATACAGCGCCAAATTCAAAAACTAAAGTATGTCCAAAATGCACTTCGGAATTAGATTGGGTGAATGATCATTTTACCAATTGGTTATTACCAGAAGAATTTCATTGTAAGAAATGTGGTTATAAAGGAAGTGTTTATTTTGAAAAACAAGATAATAAAAAATAGACGTTAAATTTGTCAGACAGAAATAATATTTATTTATTTGTAGGTGGAATTTCGACATTAGTTATTTTATTAATGTTAATTTCATTCCCATTAGCATTTTTTGCATTAATTAATGAAATAAATTCAGGATTAGAAAATATAACGGTAAGCATACCAATATTTCTATTTGGTTATCAGATTACAACAAACGAAATCAACAACATTACACTTGGTTTTTCTATATTAAGTATTATTTATCTGGCAATCTTTGTAAGAACCATATTATTTACATTAATTAAATCCATAAATGTAAATAAGAAATTTACAAAGAATTCAATCAACAATAAGGCTTGTATTTTCGCAGTTTTATTTGTTATGTGTTTTTTTATTGTAAATGTAATGGAATTCATTCAGACTAATATGGGAATACAAACAGGAAATATTCAAGAAAACTCATACATAGTAAATTTATTTCAAATTTCTTTAGCTCCAATTACGGAAGAAATAGGATTTAGATTATCAACCCTTGGACTGTTTACATTCTTAATATTAAAAACAAAATTAGGAACGAAAGAAGCATTAATAGGAGCAATTCATCCAATTTCAAAAATAAATAAACTGGAGAAGAGTAAAGCAGAATATTATATTAAATTGCTTTATGCAATAGCAATAATTATTGGAATATATTTCGGCATTGCACATATAATTTATAGTTCAAACTGGTTAGTAGGAAAGGCAATAATTGCTTCGTTCTTAGGTATAATCATTGGCTTAGTATACATACATTATGGATTTGGAATGGCAATACTATTGCATTGGAGTTTCAATTACCTTCTTTATGTCTATGTATATTATGATAGTCAAATATGGATTTTTAATAATTTGTATCAAATTATTTCTATCGTGTTTAATATGTTAGGACTAATAATGATATTACTGATTATACTAAATTTTAATACCTACAGAAATTATTTATCAAGATATGACTAGACCAACTTGGGACAATTACTTTATGGAAATTGCATTACAAGTATCGAAAAGATCTACTTGTGATAGAAAACATGTCGGAGCAGTAATTGTCAGAGATAAGGTAATACTGTCAACAGGATATAACGGAAGTATTAGAGGCGTAAAACATTGTGATGAGATAGGTCATTTAATTGAAAACGGACATTGTGTAAGAACAGTTCATGCAGAAGTTAATGCAGTAGCACAATCATCAATGAATGGAACAAATATTAATAATTCAAGTATATATCTTACAGCAAGTCCTTGTTGGCCATGTTTTAAAATACTAGCAAATAGTGGAATCAAGAAGATCTATTTTGGAGAGTTTTATCGAGATAATAAAATATTTACATTTGCTCAAGAAACTGGAATAGAACTAATTGACATGAGTAAGGGTAGATAAACTCACGGCCTAAATTTTGAAAGGTAAAACAATACTTCTAGAGCTGTAATGCTGATTTCAAGCCTTTATAACGGTTACGAATAGTAACTTCAGTTACTCCAGCAGCCTCCGCAACGTCTTTCTGAGTTTTATTTTCACCCTCCATTACGCAAGCAACGTATAAAGCAGCAGCAGCAAGACCCATAGGATCTTTACCAGCAGAAGTCCTAGTATCCTCGGCTTTCTTTAAAATTAATAACGCACTACGTTTTGTTTTTTCAGATAAACCAGCTTTACTGGCAATTCGAGAAACACATTTAGTAGGATCAACAACAGGCATCCGAAGATCCATTTCTCGTAAAAGTAATCTATAACAACGAGCAATATCTTTTTTCTTAATATTACAAGCGGCAGCAACATCTTTTAAAGTTCTAGGAGTTTCAGTGTCACGACAAGCAGCATATAATGATGCGGCAATTAATGCAGAAATAGAACGTCCTCGAACCAACCCTTTTTCAAGTGCCTTTCTATACACATATGCAGCTTTCTCAATAACTGCATCACTAAGATTTAATTTATCAGCCAATCGATCTAATTCACTAAAAGCTTGTCGAAGATTTCTATCAACAGGTTCATGAACTTGACTTCTTCCATCCCAGGTACGTAATCTTTCAATGGCAGCTTTCATAGATGCGGGCAATGAACGTCCAGCAGCATCACGATCTTCTGCACCAATAACAGTAGCTAAACCCATATCATGCATAGCTAATGAAGACGGAACACCAGTCCTAGATCTATCATCTTTTTCTTCTTTAGAAAATGCACGCCATTCAGGACCTTCTTCTTCAATTTTATCAACTATAACAAAACCACAATGACTACAAGTCATTTCTCCGCCAGAAGAATCAACAACTATAGGACCCTTGCCACATCTCTGACAACTTTGAACTTTATTACCAATAGCTCTATCGTCGTTAACTACGGAACCTAATTCATCTTTTTTCAATTAAACATCAACCAATTTTATATTCATATTTAAGTATTCTTATACTTGATATTCCGGTTGTTGTGTAGATGTTATATATAAATTTTGTGATATTTTTATATAATGGTAATTAAGATCAAGTAATAAAATTATTAATAATAAGAAAATCTAATGTTACGCAGAAAAATAGGTTAAAATTAAATTGACAAAAATTGGAATAACAGAAAAGAAAAATGATAACTTCTCAGAATGGTATACACAAGTTGTAACAAGAGCAGAATTAGTTGACTATTCTTCAGTAAAAGGATTCATTATTTTAAGAGAATATGGTTTTTCAATATGGGAGAACATACAATCAATTCTAGATAAGGAATTTAAAAAAGATAATACAAAGAATGCATATTTCCCATTATTAATTCCTGAATCATTATTAAATAGAGAATCAGATCATTTCAAAGGTTTTACTCCAGAAGTATTTTGGGTAACAAGAACTGGAGACAATGATATAGAAAATAAATTAGCAATAAGACCAACGTCAGAAACAATAGCTTATGAATCATATTCAAAGTGGATAAAGAGTTGGAGAGATCTACCATTAAAATTAAATTTTTGGAACTCAGTACTAAGAGCAGAAATAAAAGATACAAAACCATTCATTAGAACTTCAGAATTCTTATGGCAAGAAGGACATACAGTACATGAAACTAAAGAAGATGCAACGAAACAAGTTGACTTTATGTTAAAATTATATAAAAATTTTGTAAATGAATATTTAGCTCTGCCAATATTAACTGGAAGAAAAAGTGACAAAGAAAAATTCGTAGGAGCGGATTATACATTGACATTAGAAGGAATTATGCCAGACGGAAAAGCATTACAAATGGGAACATCACATCATCTAGGACAAAATTTCTCAAAACCCTTTGATATAAATTTCTTAGGAAAAGATGAAAAACAGCACTTCACATGGCAAACATCTTGGGGAGTATCTTGGAGATTAATAGGAGCTTTGATAATGATACATGGTGACGACAAGGGTCTAATTTTACCACCAAAAATTGCTCCAATACAAGTTGTTATTATTCCAATTTACTATGATGAAGTAAAGAAAAAGGAGATTTTGAGCGTAATTGAAGACATTACAAAACAATTAGATGGAAAAGGAATAAGAAGTTATGCAGACTCTAGTGAAAATCACACACCAGGATGGAAATTCAATCAATGGGAGATGAAAGGAGTCCCTATAAGAATAGAAATAGGACCAAAAGATTTAGAAAATAATTCATTAGTTGTAGTAAAAAGAACCTCACGAGACAAGAAAAATATTACTATAAATGATAATTTATCAGACCATATACTGAAAGAATTGAATACTATTCAGGATGAATTATTTGAAAGTGCAAAAAAGAAACATAATGAGATGATACACAGAATCGAGGACTATAATGAATTATGCAGTAAATTAAATAGTGAAGGAGGATTTGTCAAATCAGTCTGGTGTGGAAATAGAGAGTGTGAAGATAAAATAAAAGATAAAACAGGAGCAGATATAAGACTAATTGAAGACGAAATAATAGATTCGGCGTGTATTGTTTGTAGAAAAAATGCAACAAACGCAGTTTATTTTGCAAAATCATATTAGATTAATTATTTATTCTTGTATAACGTGTAAACAACATAATGGATTTGTTGCAAACAATAATTATTAGCATAATACAAGGAATGATTGAATGGCTACCAATTTCAAGTCAAGGAAATATTATAATTTTAATGTCAGAAGTATTCGATTATAATATAGAAAACGCATTAAAACTATCAATAATTTTACATCTAGGAACTGTAATGTCAGCCAGTATATATTTTAGAAAAGAAATAATTCAAATAACAACAAATTTGAAGAATTATAAAATTGGATATAATAATGAAATTAATTCTTTAACGACATTTGTTATTTTATCAACCATATCATCAAGCATAATAGGATTGATTTTATTCTCCAGTCTTCTAGAAATAGCAGAAAATGTATTTTTTACTGCAATCATAGGTGCAGGATTAATTATAACAGGAATATTACAGAAAACAATCAAATCCGATTTAAGAAATACAAAGAATCTAAGTCACGACATATCCATAATAACTGGAATTCTACAAGGATTTGCAGTAATACCAGGAATTTCAAGATCAGGAATAACAACTTCATATTTACTTGTTCGAAAGTTTAACCCAAGTACTGCTTTAAGACTGTCTTTTATTATGAGTATTCCTGCAGTACTCTTAGCAAATTTATATGTATTATTATTTGAAGGCATTCAGGATTTACAGTATATAGAATTAATTATTGCAATAATGTTTTCATGCATATCAGGATTAATTTCAATAAGTAGTTTCATAAAAATTGCACAAAAAATTAAATTTTGGATATTTTCAATAATTATTGGTACATTAATACTAATACCATATTTATTTGAAATAATCAGTCAGAATATAATTTAAAAATAAAACATAATATTATAAAGTAATTTTTTAAGTAAATAATATGAGCGATGCGCCAGAAACAAAATTCAAAGTAAAAGTGTATGATTACCCAGAGGGAGAAAAACCAAAGAGAGTTTCAAAAGAAATTACAGAATCATTAAAAGGAGTAGTCAGTACAAAAAAGATTGGTAAATTAAAAAAACAAGCAATACATTGTCCAGTTTTAAACGAAGAAAGAAATTTTGTAGAATGTTTTGCCTGTAAATCATTCATAAGAAGAGTCATGGGAGAAGTAGATTGCGCAGGTGGATCTACAGAATTACGAATATAAGTAAAAAATATTACATACTTTTTGCTTGCTCTAATTTTTCAGGCAGATATTTATCTACAATAGTTGTTAATCCATATTTACTAAAAGCTTCTAATTCACACTTTGCTTTTATTTTCATAAATACGTCAAGTTCTTTATTCCAAACTCCTTTTTGATATCTTGGATCTCGTTTTAATTCTGAGACTCTTTTTAAGTCCATTTCAGTCATAGGAATAGTGGGAAGTTTATATTTTGCAATATCAGAGGCCCAAATACCCAACCATTTTGCAGAAGGTACGGTCAAATCACGTAGGTGTGCAGCTCCAGCAGAACCAGAAACAATCACCATAGCAATATGTTCTCCATAGACATCCCCATCAGTCATAATATAAACTGGAAGATTAAGTTCTTTGCTAAGACGTTTTAGCATATATCGAGTAGCTCGAGGTGCCTGTCCTGCAGTATCAATAATTATAGCTTTATATTTTGAATGAACTTTTTCTTCGACAAATCGATTAAACAGTCCGCCTTTTTCTATAGCAATAATCATTTCTGCAGAAGTATCTACAAAATCGGCAGTACTAAGACTAGGTCCAATAAGATATCCATCAGGATGTGAAGAAAGATTTAATCTATTGCCTTCATAACCAGGAACGGTGTATTCAATATCAAGATCTCCGAATATAGCTGAACGTTCCTCTGGATAGATATTCAAACGTTCTCTGGCAGTAGATATAACAGATTCAAGATCAGTAATTATGGAGTCAGATTCAGATTGATCGTCATAATCAACAGCATAAGCTTGAGACGAATAATAAACATCTCGAAGAGTAGATGACTTTTTATTAGACATTAATTCATTAGCAAAAAATGCAAGCCAAGTTAATTGAGTAAATGGTCGAATGTGTTTAATATTCGATGCAGTTCTTGATACTGTATTAGAACCAAGAATATATTGTTTAGTTTGTTTATCATAAACAATATTTCTTACAGATCGACTAGGAAAATGAATTGTAGGAAATTTTTGCGAATTTAAATCAGAATAGATTTTTTCGCCAAGTTTTTTTAATTGCGATTTAATTTGAATTTTATTTTCTTGTAGATTATTCTTATGTTGGTTAGATTTTATTTGTTTTTTTGATTTTGGCATTAATTATCACGCTCTAATTCCTCAAGATGTGTTTTTAACATTGGTTGAAAATTTGGTAAAGTTTTTTTTCCTGACAAGTCTTTAGAAAATTCGGCAATCAATGGAAGATATTTTGAATATATATCACGTCTTCTTTTAACAGCTTCCTGTGAAGATTTACGAGACAAGTGTAAACGAAGCTTTCGAAGAGCTTCTCGGACTGCATTTTTTAATTCTCGTTCGATTTCTGGTCGGTCAGCAAGAAATTCTTTACCAGCAGTTTTAAAAGGAATTTTAGTAGAGCAAACATGGGTAATGAGTGCTAATGGCGCATTATCTGGAATTTTATAAGCCTTTTTCTTATCAATGACAAGATCTTTTACAACTTGCCAAGCGATATCACTTCCTTCATCATAAAGTAAAGGAATACGGTTTGCATACCTATATAATTTAACTCCGCCATGAGCGACTTTGCCTCCATAAGCTAATCCAACTTCGACAATAAATGGGAATCCAGAATATGCAGAAGGAGGACGTATAGCTATTGTAGAAAATTCAGGAGATAATTCATTCATTATCCCGGCATTTAATATTTCTCTGCCAAGAGGTGATAAACAATGAGAATCTGGAGGAAGAAAGGAATCATATTTGTGCATTGCGTCAACCATAGTAACAATATTTTCATAGGATAAATCAGAAGGATTGTTATTATAGTCAAGATTGGCAAATTTAAAAAAATTAACAGCGGTTGTTGGGCCAACACGATGAAAATTATTAACAAGTAATTTACGCAAAGTTTTATCGTCAGTTTCATGAATTAATCTTCTCATTCCTTCAAAATCAAAACCATGGGGATGAGGTTGAGTTTCTTCAGGACGTTTTGGTAAAGTGTTTGTGCTACGAGGATAATAAAATATTTTTCCTTGAGCATCAAGAAAAGTAATATCTGCATAAGGGGTAACTAATGCAGATTCCAAGAAATAGTCATGTACTTTTGCGGATGCGCGGAATGAATCACCAGTTAATAGTAATTCAACAGTCGTACCAGTAGAACCGTTTCCGTCAATTATCTCTTTGTTTATAACAACTGGTTCATTTTTTTGAATATCTATCCTTAAGGTAAATTTATAGAATTTCTTTCCATCAATAGAGGTATGTATTATAACAGGTTTACTTGTCGTGATCTGTCCGTACAAAACAGCCATAGTCCCTCCCATTCCAAACATCCCTCGTGCTTGTCGTAATTTGTATTTACTTCCATAAAATACACGTCCAAAAGCATTAGGAGTTTGACTAGGATCTATTCCAGGGCCATTATCACTGACTTTCAGCAAATAAGTTCTAGGTTCAGATTCATGAAGATGTTCTACAATTGGAGTCATTCTAACATAAATATTAGGTAAAATTTGTGACGATTCACAGGCGTCAAGAGAATTTTCTACTAATTCTCGTGTGGCAGTATACAAAGCCTTGGCAGGATTACTAAAACCAGCAAGATCTCTATTTCTATAAAAGAATTCACTAGGTGAAATACCAGAAAAGGTTGTTTTAGTTTTCGACAACTGGCGAATCCTCCCACAACTGTAAACGATCTAATTTAGCTCGAGTCCGACTACGTTGTAACAAATCATAAGCTGTTTTATGTTGACCGCCAGATGCAAGAATACCAACTGCATCTTCAACTAATTTAATTTTTTCAGGCGTACCAATCACAGAGATAAAATGTCCATAAATAGAAATATATGTATTAGTAGTTTCTTCCATAACTCTTCGAGCTTTACCTTTTTCACCAATAAGACGAGACTTAATTCTTGACAATGAATTAGATGATTTTCCACAATATTGTTTAAGATCAATGGTATCAAGATATTTATTTTCGTCTAATAAACTAGAAGCTCGAACATGTGAAAATCCGTGTGCAATTGCTTGAACTATGTCAAGAGCACATAAAGAATTAGAATGTAAATTGTCACTAGATACAATTACTTCACCAGTATTACTATCAATCACAAGATTAACTCGGCATTTTTGCTCAATCCAGGTTTTTGTTTTTCCAGATTGACCAATTAATGCACCGACACGATCAACAGAAATTCTAAGGGTTTTACGAAACATCATTTCGAACTATTTCTCCAAATTTTTTATTGGGATCAAATCCATTTATACCACGTTTTGAAAAGAATCTATTAATATTATTCAGATCTCTCAATAAGAAATCTTTTGACATAGGATGAGATATATCTATGGCAGAACCAAAATCAAAAAATATCACTTCAGTTGAATTTTTAAAAATATTGAATTCAGAAAGATCAGAATGAACAAGTTTTGATTCATTATATAAACGATCTACAATAGATAGAGTTTTTTCTAGATCGAGTTCAGTAACTTCTGTTTCAGCAAATGTTGGAAATGATTTGCCTTTTATTCCTTTAAATTCTATTACCAAAACATTTCGCTTTACTGTAACAGGTTTTGGAACAGGGATTTTTAGGGAATAAGCCTTTAATAGGTTTTTATATTCTTTTCGAGCCCATAGTTCAATTAACTTGTGGCCATTACGATTAATATTCCTAAACCTATTATCTCCTTCAACATACTGAAGTCTTTTTCTAAACTCTGAAGCAACAGTCATATATATTTTGACGGCAACGTCATTACCATCAGGAGTAACACCCCAAAAAATATTTGATTCTTTTCCAGAATTCACAATACCATTCAGATAAGACAATGTACCATCGTTAAATAAATTATATAAAGTGATAAGTGTAGGTTTGTTAAAAACATCTTGAAACACCTGAAAATCCTCTGAACGTTTATTTAGAAATCTTGTTGCTTTTTCAGATTTCTCAACTTTATTTAATGCTTTTTTAATTGCACGATTATCAAGATAATCTGTTGAATTCATAACTACAAATCCTTAGGAAGATGTCCTTGAGATTGTAACCATTCAACTTGACCAATAGTATATCGCCAAAGAATATCACCTCTTTCATCTGCTTTAAAATCCCAAGGCGCAATAAGGACCACGTCATTATCACGTATCCAAACCCGACGTTTTAATTTTCCACGTATACGACCAATACGAATTTTA
Organism: Nitrososphaerota archaeon; assembly: GCA_013378375.1. Classification (GTDB taxonomy): domain Archaea; phylum Thermoproteota; class Nitrososphaeria; order Nitrososphaerales; family UBA57; genus UBA57. Next base: position 44,194 of record JACAFT010000002.1, on the reverse strand, counting down.
CCATCAGTGCATTTTATTTGTATTAATTCACTACCAAGATGTTTTACAACTCGACCAAACATTTCACCTTCTTGCGGTAAAACAACTTCTTTTAATGCCTTTTCATTAAGAACTTTACGCTTACCCATTATATCACTTATATTTGCAAAAATCATTACTTAAGTCATTGTGTAAATTTATAAATTAATAAAAAAGAAATACCGTCAATTTCTTTAACTGATTCAATCGATGCAAGATTAAGTTCGAGAGCAAGTTTAACAATCCGATTTCCCACAAGATTCAACATATTAGAATTATTCAATAAGTCAATTGCTTCAGTTTTACCAATAGATTGTCCACCAAAATAAGAATCAGAAATATCAATTTCAAAGGTTCCATCAGAAAGAGTTTTTCCAATACATTCTGAATCACAAAGATTCACTACTTTAACTTCATTATTAGAAATAGATTTATAGTTAAACAAATTATTTGTCATATTATCTAGAACCGGCTGTTGATTTAGCACCGCAAGCTTCACAGATAACAAAATATAATCGTTTTACCTTGTCAAGAGTAGTATCATAGCTACCGCAAACTGAACACAATACAAACGATCTTATATACCTATTAATTATAAAATCAAAAGAATCAGGGGTTTTTCTACCAATAAAAATAGCTCTATCTCCGTCAACAGAAGCAGAAGTTGCAAATTCCTTTGAAAGAAACATAAGAAAATGTTCGACGTTTCGACGTAATAATTTAGGATATGTATTAAAATTTCTAAAGAATGTTTTTTGGCCTATCCAAAAAGTCTCTGCTTTAGGAATTTCGAGTCTAACATCTGATTTAACTTCGACCTTAGATAAGTTATCTGAAATACGATCTAATAATTCATCATAAGTTTTATCAGCCATCAAGTAATGAGAATAAGAATTAGAGAATATAATAGTTTCCACATTTAATAGAAAAATATTATATGTAAAGTAAATTTCATAAGAAACATGGATATAAAAAATATAATTAAAGACTATCCAGATTATCCAAAAAAAGGCATTATATTCAAGGATATGTGGCCAGTATTAGAAGATCCTGAAGCATTTAATTTTATCTTAACAACTTTTGAAAAAGAATTCAATGAGAAAATAGATACAATTATAGGAATAGAATCAAGAGGATTTGTATTTGGTGCAGCATTAGCAAATAAAATGAAAATAAGTTTCATGCCAATACGAAAAAAAGGTAAATTACCAGGCGAAACAATTTCAAGAGATTATAAACTAGAATATGGAAGTGCAGAAATAGAAATAACAAATAAATCTTTGAAAAATAAGAAAATTCTGATCATAGATGATCTACTAGCAACAGGTGGAACGGTAGAAGCTGCAATAAAATTAATTGAGAGTTTGGATGGAACAATTATTAGTTTGGGTTTCTTAATAGAATTAAAATTTCTTAAAGCTAGAGATACACTTACAAATTATAACATATTTTCGATAGTGAGTTACGATTAAGATGAATGCAGAAATAGCAATTATTGGAGGAACAGGAATTTATAATACAGATATAATAACCAATGAAGAAAAGATTAATATTCAAACACCATATGGTGAAACTTCAGATCAAATAACAACTGGTGTTTTTATGGATAAAAAAATAGCATTTCTTCCAAGACATGGGCAAAAACACAGTGTAGCACCGCATAAAATTAATTTTCTTGCAAACATATGGGCATTAAAAGAACTAGGTGTTACTAGAATAATTGCTCCTTGTGCAGTAGGAAGTTTAAGAGAAGAAATGGAACCAGGCGATATAGCAATACCAGATCAATTTATAGATAGAACAAAAGACAGGGCAAGTACATTTTATGAGAAAGATACAGTAGCTCATATTTCAACAGCAGATCCATTTTGTCCAGAACTTAGAAACATAGCTATTTCAGAAGGAAATAATTTGAATTACAAAATACATGAAAAAGCAACACAAGTGTGTATAGAAGGGCCAAGATTTTCAACGAGAGCAGAATCTAATATGTTTAGAAATTGGGGAGCTGATACAATAAATATGACTTTATTTCCAGAATGTGTTTTGGCAAGAGAGTCACAAATTTGTTATGTAGCAATCGCAACAATAACAGATTACGATAATTTGGGTGGAACGGCAGTCTCACATCACGAAGTGTTAAAAACACTAGAGAAAAATGTTGAAAAAACAAGCAACATAATCAAGAATATAATACCCAATATTAAGTCAGAAAGAGATTGTCTATGCGCTCATGCTTTAGATGAGGCAATTTAATTAAATAGAAAATATTTTTTAATATCGACTAAACTGAATATAATCATGAGCAAAATTACACACAAAGAATTAGCGGAACAAGGTAAAAAATCGTACGAATGGGCACGTAATAATATGCCAGCATTAGTAACAACAATAAACAATACTGCAAAAAATTTTTCTTTTAATGGGACCAAAATTGCTGTGTGTCTACATGTAACAAAAGAAACTTCAGTATTAGCAATGGGGCTAAAGGAACTAGGAGCAGATGTTTATCTAGCAGGAGCGAATCCATTATCAACACAAGACGATATAGCAGCATACTTAGATTCAGAAGGCATAAATGTTTTTGCTTGGAGAGGTCAAAATGATAAAGAATATCAAGAGTGTATAGATGATATATTAAAGGCCCAACCAGAAATTATTATGGATGATGGTTCGGACGCACATATTACATGTCATGAGAAAAATGAATTTAATGAATTAAAAATTATTGGAGGAACAGAAGAAACAACAACAGGAGTCGTGAGATTAGAAGCTCTAGAAAAGAGTGGGAAATTAAAATATCCAATCATTGCAGTAAATAATGCATACACAAAACATCTATTTGATAATAGGTATGGAACAGGTCAAAGTACATTTGATGGGATATTGAGATCAACAGCATTACTAATAGCAGGTAAAAAAATAACAGTTTGTGGCTATGGTTGGGTAGGAAGAGGAATAGCAGCTCGAGCAAAAGGATTAGGTGGAATAGTTTCAGTATCAGAAATTAATCCAATTAGAGCAATAGAAGCAGTTATGGATGGATTTGATGTAAAACCAATTATCGAATTAGCGAAAGAATCTGATATTTTTATTACTGCTACAGGGCAGAAGCATGTAATAGACAAAAATAGTCTAAAAAATATGAAAGATGGGGCAATATTAGCTAATGCAGGACATTTTGATTTAGAAATAGATGTAGCATTTTTACAAGATATAACAAAAAATGTTCGAGTAATTAGAGAGAATTTAGAAGAATATGAATTAGAAAATGGTAATAAATTAGTACTAATAGCAAAAGGAAGAATAGCTAATTTAGTTGCTGCAGAAGGACATCCACCTGAAGTAATGTCAATGTCATTCTCAAATCAACTTTTAGGAGCAGTAAAAATTAAACAAGACCACAATAAACTAAAAGGATTAATCAATATGCCAAAAGAAATTGATAATAAAGTAGCAAAATATGCATTAGATGGAATGAAAATAAATATAGATACACAAACACAAGAACAAAAAGACTATGGCGAATCATATGTTATATAATTATAAAAGATAAGGAAGTAAAAACATCATAAGTAATAACGAAACAATAGACAAGGTAACAAATCTAGCAATAAGACTAATTTGATATTCTGAAAGTTTATTTTTAGTAAAAGATTTTAATCCACGTTTAAATGCCTGACCTCCATCTAAAGGTCCCAAAGGTAATGCATTAAAGATACCTAAATTAAAATTAATGAACCATATCCAGAAAAATAAATTAGATAATACAACGTATTGATCACCAAGACTAGATGTATAAAATTTTTGCATTGAATCAGAAAAAGGAATTAAAAAACTCGAACTTGTAGGAAAAGACAAGTACAAGAGAAAATTTGTAGACAACCCCAATCCAGATTGATACATTTCAAGAGAATTATTAATATCAACAGGAGGACGAACAACTCCAATAAAGGGAAGATCTTGATTATCAGGATGAGTAGATAGTATTAATTCAAAGTCATATTGCTGATGTTGGCGTTGAACTGTAAGAACAATTTCTTCACCAGGGCCAAAATTATCAAAATTTGAACTAAAAACAGCAGAATCAGGAGTAGGAACTTGGTTTAAATGAGTTATAATATCCCCGGGAAGTATACCTGCTTCATGTGCAGGAGAATCAGCAAATATTTGTCCAACAGCTATACCTTGAGCTACAGGTTGCATTGTGTTAACTACGCCAACTAACAAAAGTAATGACAAGAATGCAACCAAAATATTACTTCCAGAACCAGCAGCTATAATACGTCCACTTTTTTTAAATGAAATAGAATCCATTTTTTCATCGTCAACTTCAACAAATGCTCCAATTGGTAGTAATACAAAAAACATCAAACCTGCAGATTTAACAGGAACACCAATATTCCTAGCAACAACTCCATGTGAAAGTTCATGAATGACAATTCCAATAAAAATAGCAATCCAACCATAAACAATAGGTAAATAAGGATTTAATCCAGGTATTAATAAAGCCCCTTGAGGTCCAACATCACGTGCGATTTCACGAACTTCAGAGAAGGACAAATATAATGATACAGTAAGTAATAATACCAGAATAGCAATAATAGAAAAGATTGGCATCAACATTAAAGAAAAATAACTAAGAAAAGATATAATCCTATACTGTGCAAGTCTATCCATCAAACGGTTGCCTTGTTGTGTTTTAAAGAGCCACAAAAATGGAAATATAAGAAAATCAATCTTTGAATTTTTTTCTTCCATATTTCATAGGATTATTCACTATGTAAAAAGATTGACTAATAAAATAATATTTCTTGGATAATAAGAATAATCAATATATAGTCGAATAAATATTTAGAGTATATTGAAATTACCAGTCAGACGTTGGGAACCAGAATCAAGAAGATGGTTGGATGAATTAGACGGGGTAATAAAAGTTCCTTCAAAAAGAAATCAAATAGATGAGCATGAGAAAGAAGATATTAAAAATTTAGTAATTTGTGTAATGTGTGATAAAATAATCACTAGACAACAAGTAGAAGGTGGTAGAAGAACTTACTGGAATGAAGGAATTAGTAAGGGAAAAGTAATCAAAGCAGGTTGGATACATCAAGAATGTTTGTCATTTAATGCAGGAATATACGAAAAAGTATACATGCCTTAATATTTATTTTTCATTTATTTTATCATTAATTTGTTTAGACATAGAATGTCCTGAAACAATTACTGTAACAGGTCCAATATTTTCCATTTTTTCAATACTTCGTTTTATATCCATAGATATTTGTAAAGCAAAAACTGGAGGGCAATAAGGAGTTGTAGCATGATATTTTAGTTCTATAGAATTATCAGTACCAATAACAACCTCGTCTACAAGTCCGTTTGGTTCACCCATTTCTAAAATAGGTACATTAATTTCTGGATCTACTACCTCAGATACGGCTTCTAAAATATCTTCTTCAGAAAAGGTTTGTGACATTTAAACTGACCTGATTATTCATCAAGACTACTTTCGGCATTTTCTGCTACAGAAACTAATGATTCGTCAACTTTGACTGCTTCTGTAGGACATACAGTAACACAAGCCATACACCAAATACAATCAGATTCACGAACTGGAGCAGCTTTATCAGTTAAATCAAGTTTTTCTTCAGTACCACTGTAACCAGGATTTTTAGTCCATTCAAAAACACTGACTGGACAAGCAGGCAGACATGCACCATCTGCAACACAATCGTCAAAATCAACAGCTACATACGTACCATGAACACCTAATGGTTCAAATTTTTCGCCAGCTGCTTCATAAGCAGATTTAACTTCGTCACTTTCGGCAGCAGCACCATCCTTACCAGGCCCCCAGATAAGATAACCATGTTCGGAACGTGCCACAGGTTTTAACGATTTATAGAATTCTTGATCAATAGGCATAGTACATTTCACACAATCAAAAGTAAAAAAGGGTTATGGTTAATATATAAGATATGTCGCCTGAAGACGGTATAAAACAGAAATATTATACATATTTACGAACTTGTATATAATAACACCAGTTATAACCGACGCATATTATTTATTTCGAATTCTCAGGAAATTTTTCCAATGCGCGAGAAATATCAGATTCTGAAACTGTGAGCGAGAATCGGACATAATTAGATCCAGCGTTTCCAAATCCTGAACCAGGAGTAACAACTATTCCTTTATCCAATAATTTCATTGCAAAACTTTCACAATCTTCATTAATTTTCATCCATAAATAAAATGTACCAGAAGGCATTTTTACATCATATCCAAGCTTTGACAAGCCATTATAAAGAAGAGACATTCGGGTTTCATAGATTTTTATATTATCAAGAATTTCTTTAGGAGGAACTCCATTAGAATAACTATCAAGTGCAGTTGTAGCTGCATATTGTATGAATTTTGGTGAACCAGAATCAATTTGATTTTTTATTTTTTTAAGACCGTCAATGAGAAACTCATTACCCACAGCAAAACCAATTCTATAACCAGTCATGTTGAAAGTCTTGGAGAGAGAATGAAATTCTATACTATTTTGATTGGCATTTGTACATTGCATGATAGAAGGAGCTTTATAATCTCCATAAGTGATTTCCGAATATGCATTATCATAAACTATTATAGAATCTTTTTCATTGCAAATATTAACTATATTATTAAGTTCGGACTGTTGAATGACAGCTCCAGTAGGATTGTTAGGATAGTTTAAATAAATACCAGAAAAATTAGATTCTTGTAATTGATTAGTTTGTGGAATGTAATTATATTCTTCAGATAAATCAAGAATTAATGGTTTAAAGCCGTTTAACATAGTACCTCCATGTTCATAAAGTGGATAACCGGGATTAGGCACAGCAATTGTTTCGTCAGAATTTAAAAATGCACGAAAAATATGAGCAAGTCCTTCTTTAGAGCCAATCAATGCACATATTTCTTTATCAGGATTAAGAGATACATTGAATCGTTTTTCAAACCACACAGATATACTATCTCGGAATGACTTTTCACCTGCACTGGATGAATAATTATGATTACCAGGAATAGAAAGACCGTCAATTAAAGCTTGATTTACAAAATCAGGAGTAGTTAAATCAGGATCTCCAATACCAAAACTTATCAGATCAATTCCTTCTTGGCGTTTTTGAGAGATTAGATTTTCAAGCTTTGCAAAAGGATAAGGAGGAAGAGCATTTAATCGAGAAGAAATTTTCATTTAAACCACGCAACAACTTTTTGTCCATTTATTAAATCATTTATAGTTTCTCTTTGTCTGATTATTTTACAGTTTTTTTTACTAATCATTACTTCTGCAGCTCGTGGACGGGTATTATATTGTGAACTCATTGAAAAACCATATGCACCAACATTAAGAATTGCCAATAAATCACCTTCTTTTATATTACCAAGTTTTCTATTTTTAGCAAGAATATCAGTATTTTCGCAAATTTGTCCACAGATATTTACAACTTCTTTGTTACGAGAATTAAGTCGACTAGCATTAACAATATGATGATAAGCACCATACAATGCTGGTCGAAGTAATGTATTCATTCCTGCATCAATACCAACATATTTCTCAGGACCAGATTTTATTGAATGAACATTAGTTAATAGAATAGTAGAATCTGCCACTAGATATCGACCAGGTTCAACAAACAACCAAGGATTGTTAAGAATTTTAGAAGATTTCTTTCCATTAAAAATTTTACCGATATCTGAACCGACTTTCTTTATATCAAGTGACTTTTCTGGAGGTTTATATGGTATACCAAAACCACCACCAATATTAATAAAATCAATTGATATCTTACATTCTTCTACAATTTCTACTGCAATATCAATTAATTTGTTAGTGGCTTTCTTAAAATATGAAGAATCAAGAATTGATGAACCAGTCATCATGTGTATACCGAATTGTTTTACACCAGATTTTTTTGCGAGATTGTAAGCATGAATAGCATCTTTTCTACTCATACCAAACTTTGTATGTTTTCCACCAAAGACTAACCCACTATGTGAACCACCGCCAATTCCAGGATTGATTCGAAGTGAAATAAAATTTGGAGTTCCAAGTTTAAGAAGTCTTGGAAGAATCGATGAACTATCAATATTAATAATGATTTTTTGTTTTAGTGCATAAGAAAGTTGATCGTTAGAATTATAATTTCCAGTATATAAAATATCTTTACTTGAAAAACCCATTTTTTTAGCAAGAAATATCTCTTCAGGGCAAGAACAGTCAGCGCCACTGCCTAAATAGTTGAATAATTTAAGAATTGATAGATTATTATTAGCTTTCACCGCATAATTAATTTTAAATTTATCATAATGTGAAGAGAAAGCTGAATAAAGTCTGTTATAATTATATATAATTCGTTCAGAATCAGTAACAAATACGGGAGTGCCAAATTTACTTGCAAGCTTACTAGCACTAACATTTGCAAAGAAGAGTTTACCGTTTAAATTCTTTAAAGGAGTTTCGATTTTCCACATATTGAGGTCACTGACGAGATATTACATCTTGCATGCTATAAATTCGTGGTTCAGACATATTGTGAAGCCAACGAGCAGCAGACAGCGCGCCACGTGTAAATGCCAATCTGGAAAATGCTATATGCTCAAATCTAAGTATTTCATACTGACCAGCAATACTAACTTCATGTATTCCAGGAGTACCACCTATTCTCTCAGATGTTACGTCAAGTTCAGATTTCTTTCTCTTGCCATGTTTACTACGATCAAAAATAAGATCTTCATATCCTTTAGATTCTGAAATAATTTTAGCGATTGAAAGAGCAGTTCCACTGGGCGAATCAATTTTTTGAGAATGATGTTTTTCATTAATACTAATTTCAAATTCTTCTGGCAATAGTCCAACTAATTCAGATATACGATATAGGAAATTCATTCCAATAGAGAAATTTGAAGTTATAATAGATGGAACTTTTTGATCAAGAATAGAAACAAGTTTAGAATATTGAGTTTCAGAAAAACCAGTGGTACCAATAATAATTTTTTGATTGTTCTGTACGTAAATAGGTGCATTAACAAGCTCAGAATCAGGAATAGTAGCAGAGATAGTAACATCGGCATTTAATATAGCAGATGACAAATCGTCAGAACTGGAAATCTGAACGTCAGAATCAATTAGACCAAGATTAGTTAAGGATTTACCAAGATTTTGACTATTTGGAGCTTCTACAGCACCAACTATTTCAAAATCATCTACACTTTCTTGGATTATAGACCTACCAAGTCTTCCACAAGCTCCAACAATACAAAGTTTAATACGATTCATAATACAATCCCTTCAAGTACTTATCAGAGTATAATCTTTCCTGTATATTTAAATCAAAAAAGTCCTCAATAGGCTTGAATAAACTACTATTTTCGTAAACTATCCGTGCTTTTTCTAAAATAAACTGCAATGCTTGATAGGTAACAAGACCAAGTGGTTTTCGAGACGGACCTGAAGGCATGCCAAACAATCTCATAAGAGTTTTTGTAGGGACAGGATTACGAGATTTAGTAATAACTGATCCAAGTTCTGTTGATTCATTAGTTTGTACACCAATGATTTTGAATAATGGAGATACGGAATCCTGAAGAGTAGTCAAATTCCCATCATTAGCTAATGTAAAAGAAACAAGATCAGTTATTGCAGCAGGAACTAAATTCGAAGCTACTGAAATAACACCATTAGCTTTAATGTCAGAATCTTGAATTAAGGAAACAGTTTTATCATCGTCACCAGATAAAATAGAAAAAGAATCCCCGCATAGTTTTCTAGTTAATTTTGCATTTTCAAAATCACCAGTAGCTTCTTTCACAGTATTAATATTTGGATAATTTTTATATGAAAGAGCAAGATCTTGTGGAAGTAATTTAGTACCCGTACGACCAGGTATAATATAAGGAATAATTGTCAAGGAAGGAAATTCGTTTGCAATAACTTCTAAATATTCTTTACGTATTTCAAGAGAACTAGGACCATTGTAATATGGATCAATAAGTAATATATTTTCTATGCCCAAATTATGAGCGAATTTTGTGACTTTAAGACTTTCTTCAGTATTATTACTTCCAGTACCAGCAATAACTACAGTGCGATCACCGGCTACATCATATACTGTTTTAATCACTTTTTCATGTTCAGACCAAGATAATGTAGGACTTTCCCCAGTAGTTCCAGCAACCAAAATACCAGAAACGCCTTCAGAGATTTGAAAATCTATAATACTTGAAAGGCCTTCATAATCCACCTGACAATCATTAGTAAATGGAGTTATTAGAGCAGTATAACATCCTTGAAGCAATTTTTTACCATGTTAAATTAGTAAGTACTTTGAGTTAAATGCTATGGAAATTAATACATATAAAAATAAGTTTAAAGAATAAACCTAAAAATGAGACTAGTGATGAAATTCATAGGGCCCGTAACTCAGCTTGGTAGAATAATTTCGCTAAAAGTGACCGACTCATATCACTGGAGATATCGGTTTGCCGTGGGATCGAAGCCCACCGGGCCCATTATTAATTAAGAATATATAAACATGAAAAATTGAGAAATAGAGAATAAATGAAAGGAACTTATTTTTTCCACTCAAGAGATTTTGATTTAGCCTTTCTTCTCATTTTTTTGTGAACCAATTTCCAAGACATAACAATTAGTAATGAAAAAATGAATTTACAAAGTCATGTAATAAAGCTTTGACAAAAATGACAAGAAGGTTAAAGCAGCATAATGAAAATAAACAGAAAACATAAAGAAATTGATATAAATAATTGAATCTTTCGTAATTTGAGTGCCGTTAGCCGCCGTAACAAAAAATGGTGAGAGCTCAGTGTGGTAGAGCAGCTGACTGTTAATCAGCTGGCCACAGGTTCAAGATTATAATGAAAATCCTGTCGGCGGCGCTCAAACATTTAATTAAATTAATTTACTATGTATTTGTTAAAAAATTCTTTATAGGAATTTCTTAATTTATTATCAAACAAAGTTGATTTAAATCCAAAATTAGATAATTCCTGAATATTACCTGATTCATTAAGATCTCTAGAATATTGAATTCCTCGTATCAGATCCAATAATAATCCACCAGCATTAGGACCATCTTTACTTCGGAGATAAATATCAAAAGTTATTTTTGAACCAAGAAATGAATCACCTTCAATCCAAAAATAATTAGTTCTTGAATTACCCATAAAATCAACATAATCAGTAGTTCCTGAAACAGTTTGAACATCATATGGTAACTCGGATTCAATTGTAGATGATTTAACTTTGCGTTTTATAGCTCTAAGATTTTCATCAAGGGTATTATTAGTTTCTAGACCACCTCCTACATCAAGTTGGTAACTTTTATTTACATGAATACCGCGTTCGTTGATTAAATTCATTATGCCTTTATGAAAAGCAGTACCTCCAAATTGACTCATTAAATCATCTCCTACAAGTATAAGATTTTTATTTTTAAAATCATCAATAATTTTTTCATCATTCGCGATATTAGTAGGTGTGGCATTTAAGAAATTTGAATTTACTTCAAAAGCAATTTCTGCATATTTTTTAGATGTCGTATCCAAACCAGAAGAAATTAAATTTAGTATTACATCAGGTTTTTTTTCTAATAATGATTTTTTAAATTCTTCTGTAGAATTTGTTGATATATCGATAGAAGATTTAAGGTTTGTATTAACATCATCTTCTAATATTCCTTTTTCCACAACAATTCCACAATTTTTTAGTTTAACATATTCTTCCAATTGATTTGGTGATGTAAAAATTGCTTCAGAGACATCACTATTAATTTTATTTTTATTTATATCATATGCACCAACTAATTCAATATCAGAAACTCCATATTTACCAACAAGGTTGTGCCATAATCCTGGTTTAGAATTATTAGTTTTATAATATTCCAACCCTTGTACTAATGCACTAGTAGAATTACCAACGCCCAATAATACAGTTCTAATCATATTATTTATGAGCTGTAAACAATTGGATTTATACTTTAATCACGAATAATAGAAACTAATCCGTAAATACCTACAAAAACCAGTACAAATGAGATAAAATAATAAACAGGAACTATCTGTTGTGAAAGACCAGTATCAGAAGCATAAAGTGCAGTAAGTAATCCAATAACAATCATAATCAAACCAATGAATCGAAACATAAGATCTGAATCAAATTTTCTTTCAGTAATAAGTGACATAAAATATATTCATTACATCACATGTATTAGTCTTTCTACAAAAATGGTGCCGGGGGTGGGATTTGAACCCACGAACACCTAAGTGACGGGATGTCATATTGCATGACTCTCAATTGAGAGTGATCTTAAGTCCAGCGCCTTTGACCTGGCTCGGCAACCCCGGCTTCAATTATTATGGAATTGAGTACATTACAATAAATTAAAAGGATTCTATAATATTAATAAAATGTGAGTAGTGAGTGAGTAGTTTTTGAATATAAAGAAGAAAAAGATGATATTAATTATATTAATACCTGTAATTTCGGGATTATTAGTTGGAACAATCTTAACAAATGATTTCAACGGTTCAAAATCAAATACATTAGAAAACACATGTAATGAAAGAAAAGTAAATAATAATAGATACATATCAGAATATTTAATCCCGGATAGTTGCTCAGCGCCAATAGCAATAACTACAGACAACAATGGAATCGTATGGTTTATACAAAATAACAATAGTAAACTAGTTTCTTTTAACCCAAGTAAAAATATATTCACAGATTATACAATATCAAACTATTATCAAAACATAGAATCTTGGAGTATATTATCCCTAGATGATGAAATTTGGTTTACAGATCATAAAAATAATTTCATATGGAGATTTTACAAACAAAATAATTCATTTGTTAATTATAGACTTGAAACACAAAACAGTTATCCTGTACAAATAATAAAAAATACAAATAATCATTTAATTGTTTCAGAAATTTTTGGTAAAAAAATAGCAATCGTAGATCCAAATCAAACAAAAGTAAATTCAAGTAAAGGAATAATAGAAATACAACCTCAAACAGAATTAGAAGTTCTTGGAGGCATAGCTGTCGACTCAAACAATACAATTTGGTTTACAATGCTTACTTGGCCAATTGAGGGATATCTTGGAAGTTACAAAGATAATCAATTTAATTTCTATGAATTACCAAAAGGTATTTCATCACCGGTAGGAATTTCTATAAATAATAACAATATATGGATCAATGATCATGGATCGAGTCAGTTTGTGGTAATGAATTTAATTAACAAATCATTTACGAAATTTGTTACATCGTCAAGCGATACATATTATTCAACTACTTTGCCATATTGGAATAAATTCGATATACATGGCAATTTATGGTTAAATATACATCAAGCAAATACAATAGGAAAATTTGATTTAAATAAACAAATATTAATAGAATATGAAATACCAACGAAAAATGCAGATTGGGGAGGTATATCCAATCATCTGCAATTTGATATAGATAAACAAGGAAATATATGGTTTACAGAATGGACAGAAAATAAAATTGGATTTTTAGATGCAAATAAACCACTTGATTTTTCAGTAACTACTTCAACAAGAGAAATTAGTCTAAAATCAGATACGCCGGTTGAATTTTTTATTACTATTGATCCAATAAAAAGAATTGAAATAGATATTAAATCTTCAGGTACATTTTCAAACAATGGCAAATTAGAAAATATTTCTGTGTCATTTGAACCTGTAGAGAAATTCATAGAAAACAAATATCAGAATAAAGTAATTATCGAATCACAGAATTTAGATCCAGGAATTTACACCATTATGATAAGTGTAAAAAGTGAATCAATAACTCAATCAATTCCAATTAGAATAATTCAAGAATAATAAGATTGTACAAGGATGGGGTGAGAGAGATTTGAACTCCCGATCACTAGCTCCCAAAGCTAACATCTTAGACCAAACTAGACTACCACCCCATTATTGTAACACTAATAGAAAAGAGAAAAATAAAAAGAATATCCAAAAATATAATTAGATCAGAAGAAAATATGAATATTTTCCAGTTACGTTAAAGATTTTTCACCCAAAACACAAAAGGTCATTTTTAGTCAACTTTACTTAACCTTTAAATGTGTTTTTGAAGTACGAATTATATTATGTCAAGTGGACCTTACAGAACAACAAAAAGAGTAAGGGCGATATATTCAGTAATTGCTTCAGATAATAGGCTCGATATTTTAAAAATATTAAACTCTAAAGGGCCATTAAGTTATTCTGAATTAAAAACACTAGCAGGATTTAAATCAAAAAAAGAATCAGGAAAATTTGCATATCATTTAAGAAAATTAGTTAGAATGCAACTCGTTAGTTTAAACCGTGCAGAAAGACGTTATGTAGTAACAAATTTGGGAAGGTTAATACTTAACCTAACAAGACAGATAGAAGAACAAAGTGTAATAGAAAGTGGAAAAACTTATGTTAGAACATCAAGGGAAACAATGGAAGAATTCAAACCAGATAAAATATTACAAGTATTAGTAAAAGAAGCAGGTATGCCGATGGAATTGGCAGAGAAAATGACAGGTGAAGCAGAAGCTAGAGTACATAAATTTCAAACAAGTTACCTAACCGCACCATTGATTAGAGAAATAGTGAACGCTTTATTAATTGAACATGGACATGAAGAATACAGGCATAAACTAACAAGAATAGGATTACCAATTCATGACATAACTCAAATGTTTAATCAATATTCCAGAAGTACAGATGCAATCAATTCTTTAATTAAACAAACATCAAAAAGAGTATTTTCAGAATACTTGCTATTAAATCAATTATCAAGAGATGTAACTGACGCACATTTTTCTGGAGATATAAATATTGCAAATGTAGGATCGTGGGGATTAAAACCAGATACTATATTTATTGATTTATATTCATTACCTGCACAAGGAATTAAAATTCAAGGAAAATTACTTAATTCAATACATATAACAACACCAAAAAAATTTACTGATAGTTTAACAAATATAATATTAATAACATCTGAATTAAATAATGAAATCAATAAAGAAATAGTCTATAATAATTTTTTAGGATATATTTCAGATCTAATTGATAATAAAACAATAACAGATGCAAAGGATAGCATAGTACAAATGTTCAAAATGATATCTCAAATAGTATCTGAAAAAGACAGTCCTTTCATTACACTAGATCTATCCATAACAAAAGATTCAAAAATTGATGAAAAAAAATTAATCAAGATTAAAAAAATTATTTTAGAAAGTTATAACACTTATTTAGATTCTATTGCAATGCCCAAAATAGCATTAATAATTCCGTGTAAATTCCAAAAAAATGAAGAAGAAGTAATTATAAAAATTTTATCGACGGTAAAAAATGGCGGATTTATTGGAATAAATAATAATTCAAAAAATATATTTGCATTTTCAGGAATTAGTAAATCACTAAATAAGAAAATAGTAGGAGGAAATATTTCATTACACGAAGTAGCAATCAATCTCCCAAAACTTTCATATGAATCAAATAAAGATGAAGCATATTTTCGCGCAAAAGTAGCTTTAATGTTAAAAATCGCAATTTCTACTCTTTCAAAAAGAAGATCAATTATTGACGATATAACAGGAAAAGGATTATTACCATTTTTAAATACAAATATTGGAATTATTTCAAGTCAGAAAATCCCTTTAATAATAAATTTAACAGGAATAAATGAAGCAATAAATAATCTTTTAGGCTCAGAATCAACAAATAAAGAGAAAACAAAGTTAGCAGGTAAAATTTTGGATACAGCAAATGAAGAAATTGCAAAATTTAGTAAAAAAACAGGAGAAGAATTTGGATTATCCTCAATACGAGACGACTCAAGTGAGAGGTTCACAAACATAGATATTGAGAAATTTGGGAAAAGTAGAGTGAAATCAGAAAGTAATTACTATTCACAATCTATCACGATCAATCCTAATGAGCTTGAAAAAGTAGATCAAATAAGCAATTATATAAATAAATTTGAAGGAGGATATTCTATTTATTTGGACACATCCAATATTTCATCAAAGAAGTTCATAGGAATTACGAAAAAAACGTCCAATAAAATTTCATATTTCAAATTTTATAATAGAATGAAAGTTTGTATTTCATGTACAGTGAAAAACACTCATAACACCGATAAATGTAAAAATTGTAATTCAACTTCATTAGAAGAATATCCAATAAGATAATTACGTTATAACTCGAAAGTCATAAACAATTGACACTTAAATTATAAACACTAGAAAGAAAAAGGTCAAAATAAGCACATTTTTTGAATTTCTAATCGTTTACGTGTTGAATTATATACCGGATAAAATAAAAAAAAAATTCTTGTCAACTTATTTAACAACAAAGTATGAAATACAAAATTCACATATCATAGTATATGTTAAATTTGTATTTTATTTTTAACACCACATATCTTAAGTATTTGCCGGTAAATACACATCAAAGGAAATTTCCACAACCAAATATAGATATACTAGGATGTGTTATTACATTGTCCAGAAGGAGAAATAAGATTTGGAAATAAGTGAAACTTTACCTGAAAATGTAATGAAAGTATTAAAGGCAAGATATTTGCTAAAATTTGAAGATGGCAGGCAGGAAAATCCGGATGATTTGTTTAGAAGAGTTGCAAAAGCTATAGCAAATTCAGACAAAGAATATAATGATTTTAAACATGAAGAAACAGAAGAAATATTTTATAAAATGATGAAAAATTTTGAATTTTTGCCAAATTCTCCAACATTAATGAATGCCGGTGCGTCTTTAGGTCAATTATCAGCATGTTTTGTACTACCAGTAAATGATAACACAAGTTCCATATTAGATGCTGTAAAGACACAAGCAATAGTTCAAAAAACAGGAGGAGGTACAGGTTTTTCATTTTCGAACTTAAGACCAGAGGGCGACCAAGTAGGTTCAACAGGTTCAGTAGCATCAGGACCAGTATCATTTATGCAATTATTTGATAAATGTACACAAGTTATCAAACAAGGAGGAAAAAGACGAGGAGCAAACATGGGAATATTAAATATCGAACATCCAGATGTATTAGAATTTATTGAAATGAAAAAAAATAATATGAATCTACAAAGCGAAGCAAAAATAATGAAAGAATTTAATGTTTCAGTAGCAATAACAGATGAATTTATGAGAGAATTAGAAAACAATGATGATCATGTATTTATAAATCCAAGAACAGGGAACGAAGTTTTAAAATGTAATAAATGTTCAAAAAATATTTTTCCAGAAGTAGATATAAGCTCAATACCAAAATGCAAACTGTGTGGAGGAGAAGCAAAAAGAATTAAAGCAAAAGAACTATGGGAAAAAATTATAAAATGTGCATGGGAATGTGCAGATCCAGGTTTAATATTTATTGATAAAATAAATAACAGTAATTCAAATCCATTAAGAGAACATTATAAAATTGAATCAACCAACCCTTGTGGTGAAGTTCCATTACTTCCTAATGAAAGTTGTAATTTAGGTTCAATAAATATTTCTAAATTCGTAAATGAAAAAGAAGATGATATTGATTGGGATAAATTAAAAAAATGTACACGAGATGCAATACATTTCTTGGATAATGTTGTTACTGCAAATAAATATCCGACAAAAGAAATTCAAGAATTATCACAAGATATGAGAAGATTAGGATTAGGTGTAATGGGTTTTGCGGATTTATTAAGTAAATTAAAAATAAAATATGGAACTGAACAATCATATATATTAGCAAGAAAATTAATGAAATTTATTTCAGAAGTATCTTGGAAAATGTCAGAAGAATTAGCTGAAACAAGGGGAACATTTGTAAATTGGGATAAAAGTGACTTTGCAAAAGTTGATAAAAAAGTCAGAAATGTTAATTGTACAATTATTGCGCCAACAGGTTCAATTGGTACAATAGCCAATTGCTCACCTGGAATAGAACCACATTTTGCTTTAGTATTTGTTAGACATTCGAGGATCAAAGAAAGAAGTGAAGAATTTGAAGAACTTCATTATTTAAACGAATCATTTTCTTTAGCATTAGAAGAAAAAAACATTGCATTAGATAGAGAAAAAATAAATGAAATATCAAAGAACGGAGGAAGTATTCAAAACTTGTCATGGATTCCAAATGAAATAAAAGAAATGTTTCCAATTGCCGCAGATTTATCCGGAGAACAACATGTAAAAATGCAATCAGCATTTCAGGAATTTGTAGATAATGGAGTAAGTAAAACAATCAATTTACCAAATGAAGCAAAAATAGAAGATGTAAACAATGCGTACAAATTAGCATACAAAACACATTGTAAAGGAATAACAGTATATAGAGATGGATGTTTAGATGAACAAGTTTTAGAAACAGATAAAACAAAAAATCTACGTAGTTCAAAATCCGAGAATGAAAGTTTACATGTTTTATCTGGAGGATATAAAAGGCCAGAATACCTAGAAGGTAGAACATATAGATTCACCTATACAAACAGCGGATTATTTATAACAATCAACAAAGATGAAAATGGAATACCAAGAGAAGTATTCATTGAAAGAGGAAAATCAGGAGATGAAGAAAAGGCAGCGTATGAAGGAATGGGGAGATTGATTTCAATAGCACTACAATCAAATGTTAATGTAACTTCAATAATTAAAACAATGAGAGGAATACAAACAAGGAATGTATCATGGCATCAAACTAAAGGAAACAGTATAGCAATTAGATCTGTACCAGATGCAATAGCACATGCACTTGCAGATTCCATACATACAGAAAATGGACAAAAAGCTATAGAAATCCAAGATGTAAAAAAAGAAGAAGAAATTGAGGTCAATATAGCAGAAAAAGATATCAATCACAATAAAAGTAAATGTGGGGCTTGTGGAGAAATGAGTTTGATATATGCAGAAGGGTGTAGTAAATGTTTATCATGCTCATACTCGAGCTGTGGCTAGAAACTAGGATTTTCATTAAAAACAAGATGTAATAAGGCAGATCTTATTAATTTCCCATAACTCATTTGTTGGAAATACTTTGCAAATTTAGTCTTATCTATACTAGGTGGAATTTCTTCAGATCTAGGCATTGGGTGGAGAAGAATCAAACTTTCTTTTGCTTGATCAAGTAACTCTTCGTCAATTTTATAAGAACCCTTCACTCTTTCATATTCTTGAAGATCAGGAAAGCGTTCTTTTTGTATACGTGTTGTATAGATAACATCAAGTTTTGAAATTATATCAGAAATATTATCATGTTGTGAGATATTCAGATTTTCTTGAATATCAATTAAAGGATCTTTACGGAGTTGTAGAAGTGCAGGAGATACAAGAAAAATATTAGGTTTGTAATTAGACAAAGCATATAATAAAGAATAAACAGTTCTTCCATATTTTAAATCTCCAAAAATAGCAATATTAAGATCGTCAACTTTACCACATTCTTTCATGATAGTA
Source organism: Nitrososphaerota archaeon (assembly GCA_013378375.1). GTDB lineage: Archaea > Thermoproteota > Nitrososphaeria > Nitrososphaerales > UBA57 > UBA57. Next base: position 24,646 of record JACAFT010000002.1, on the reverse strand, counting down.
AAAACATCTAACATAGCTTGAGTAGGATGTTCCTCACTTCCACTCCCAGCATTAATGACAGGTTTTTGACATATCTCAGAAGCAAAACGTGAAACACCTTCTCGAGAGTGGCGTAAAACTATTGCATCAACATATCGATCCACAGTAGATAAACTATCAGCAAGATTCTCACCTTTTTCAGTTGATGTTGATGAAGGGTCTCCAAAGCTAATCGACTTTCCACCTAATGAATTCATAGCAGATTCAAAACTTAATCTTGTTCGAGTACTTGGTTCAAGAAACATCAGACCAAGTAACTTACCAGTAAGAGAATTCAATGGCTTTCCCGTTTCAAGCTTATTTGCAACATCAAAGAGATATTCTAGATCGGAACGTTGAAAATCCTTAATTGAAACTACATCACGATTATAAAATGGATTATTCAATCTTTTGATTAATGTATAAAATCCATTTATATAAATATAATCATTGAAAATAATACATAATGATAGAAAAGGAATTAAGAATCAATAGAATTCAACATGGAACAGTAATAGACCATATCAAATCAGGAAGTGCATTTAACGTATTAACAGCTTTAGATATTAATGGGACAGACGGCAATCAAGTGTCAGTTGCAATAAACGTCACAAGTAAGCAATTTGAAAAGAAAGACATAATAAAAATAGAAAATAGAGTACTAGCCGTGGAAGAAACAAACCGTTTAGCGTTAATTTCTCCAAATTCAACTATTAACATAATTAAGGACTATAATATAACTGAAAAAAGAAATATAGAATTACCAGAAAGGTTCGTAGATGTTTTTAAATGTACAAATCCAACGTGTATATCAAATACAAATGAACCAATTAATTCTGAACTAATTATTATCAGCAAGCACCCTCCAAAACTCCAGTGTAAGTATTGTACAAGGATTTCACTTCCAGAAGAGATATTATTAAGCAAGTAACTGAAATCTAGTTTATTGGATAAACAAATAAAAAATAAAATATTCAGAGTTTTTCCGGTTTTATTAATTGTATCATTAGTAATTAGTGGAACATTAATTGGAATATATTTGTGGGAAATTATTAATAGTCCACTAGCAATAATTTTGCCGTTTGTATTATCAACATTAGGACTAGTAATTTCAATTATACTAATATCTAAGTTTGCTAGAAAAATTATAAAATAATTATTCTAGATGACTAAGATAACATTAGTAAAGCAACAACTATTCCATAGATGGCAATAGCTTCGCCTAATGCAGTAATGATAAGACCTTGCGTTTTCATACTTTCATTTTCTGCGGCTGCAGCTAAACCAGCTGAACCTGCACGACCAACGGCCATACCTGCACCAATAGCAGCGCCAGCAAAGGCAATACCTGCGCCCAAGTATTTATCTCCAGATTCAGAAGAGGCCTCTTGTGCATGTGCAATAGGTACAAATTGTAGGAATATTGCTGATACAATTGCGATAAATATCAATGATGTTTTGTAGTTCATTTTGATTATTGGAATTATTTTTCCAATTCCTTATAAGCATTTTCTTTTGCTGTAATAATTTCTTTTTTTAGTTCGTTTAAATCAGATTGATATTTATCTTCAATTTTTTTGTTTAAATCTTTATATTTTTTATTATCCAAACTTGATCATCTCCTACTTTCGAGAACTTTTTTGACATGTTTAAGTCTTGCGAAGTCCTCACGTTCTCTTTCTTCCAAGATTGAAGAAATATACTTTATAGAATCTTGGTATCCGGGCATAATAACATAATCTAATGCATTAAGTAACCTTTGTGTTTTTTCTAGAGATCGTGCAAGTTCCAGAATGGAATTTTCGTATTCGGCCGCACGAAGAATTCTAGGAAGAGCCAATCTCATCATCTGTGTTGCTTCGTCAAGTTTTGAATTAGAGTCCGCAAAACCATAATTTAATCCAATTTTCTTTTCATTGATAGAAATTGTTGGAGTTCTCACATCAACGACGACTTTGACATCAACGTCTACATCAATATGTGGAGGAGATGTCAATGCGATTGATTCTAATTTTGATGAACCAAGTGACATGTAAGCCTTAAACAATGATCTATATGCATTAGAAAGTGGTTCGGTCATCTCATTTCGTGCTTTACCGGCCTCGTCGATCATTTCATCAATACTTTTCAAGAGAACGTCTCTTTTATCTTCAAGAATTTTATAAACAGATTTAGCAACAGTAAGACTGCGTTTAATCTTAATTAATTCAATTTTAGTTGGAGGAGGTCTCTTGTTAGAACTTGACATTATTCCTTTACCTTTAGATACGAATCAATTTCGTCTTGTTTGACTTTTGTTAATTCATCTGTTGGCAATGTACTGAAAAGATCCCAAGCAATACCAAGTGTATCTTCCAGAGTACGATTTTCATCAAATCCTTGTTTTAGGAATTTTTCTTCAAACAAATCTCCAAATTCTAAGTATTTAATATCAGTTGGTGCAAGACCTGCTTTTCCTACGATTTCTGCAAGAGCTCTTAGCTCTAATGAACGAGAATAAGCGCTATATAATTGACTGCTAACATTTTGATGATCGTTACGAGTTTTTCCTTCGCCGACTCCTTCTTTCATTAAACGACTCAAACAAGAAAGTATACTTACAGGTGGATAAATTTCCTTTCTATGAAGGTCTCTTCCCAATACTATTTGTCCTTCAGTAATATAACCAGTAAGATCAGGAATAGGATGTGTAATATCATCAGAAGGCATAGAAAGTATAGGGATTTGAGTCAAGCTTCCAGATGTTCCCTTTATTTTACCTGCTCGTTCGTATATAGTTGCAAGATCAGTATACAAATAACCAGGATATCCTTTACGTCCAGGAACTTCTTCTCTTGCGGCACTAATTTCACGAAGTGCTTCTGCATAATTAGTCATATCACTAATTATGACTAGCACATGTGTATCTTTCTCAAACGCTAAATATTCAGCAGCAGTAAGAGCCACACGAGGAGTAATGATTCTTTCTATAGCTGGATCGTCTGCTAAATTAATATATAGAATACTTCTTTTAATTGCTCCACTTTCTTCCAATGACCTCCTAAAGAAAGTTGCTTCGCTATTTTGAACACCAATTGCAGCAAAGACTACAGCAAATTCTTCTCCTTTACCTGGAACAGTTGCTTGACGTGCAATTTGTGCTGCAAGTAAATTATGTGGAAGTCCGGCTCCAGAAAATATAGGCAATTTCTGTCCTCGGACAAGAGTATTTAAACCGTCAATTGAAGAAACACCAGTTTGAATAAAATCTTCTGGAAAGTCACGTCTTTCAGGATTAATTGATTCCCCATTAATATCAAGGAATTTTTCTCCAACAGGATCAGGAAGTCCATCAATAGGTCTTCCTAAACCATCGAATACTCTTCCCAATAATTGATCAGAAACTGGAATTTCCATTGTCTTTCCTAAGAATCGAGTTTTTGTTTGTGAAACAGATAAACCTGTAGTACCTTCAAAGACTTGTACAACAGCAGTACCTCCTCCTATCTCAAGAACACGTCCAAGTCTTTTTTCATTGTCTGGTGTTTGAATCTCAACCAATTCGTCGAAAGCAGAATTAGTCACACCATCAATAATCAACAAAGGACCTTTGATTTCTGAAATCTTACTATATTCTAGACCTGCAGATCTATTTTGTGTTGACAACTGCCTCTACCTCCTTATTAGATAATTCATTAAATGTAGTTTTTACATTTGAAATTAATTCATCCATTTTATCCATTTCGTTATCTGAAATTTCGTATTTAGATCTAATTATCGTAGAAACTATAGGTAATGAACGAATAGATTCTAACTTTATGCCGTTCTTGAGTGCTTTTTGAGATTCGGCATAAAATTCATTATACAACCTCATCATTTTAACTTGTTTAACAGGACTACAATATCTATCAACTTTGTCAAATGCCATTTGTTGTAAGAACCCTTCTTTTATCATACGTGCTACATCAAGAATTAATTTCTCTTCGTCAGGTAATGCTTCAGGACCCAATAACCTAACTATTTCTTTGAGAACATCCTCACGTTGTAATATAGTATATGTATCTAATCTCAATTTAGGTCGGTCTTTATCAATATTTTCAACCCACCAATTATCAACAGATTCAGAATAACCAGAATAGCTAGTCATCCAATTTATAGACGGATAGTGTCTAGAATAAGCAAGTTTTGTATCAAGAGCCCAAAAAGTTTTGATGCACCTCATAGTGTGTGTAGAAACAGGTTCCGTAAAATCACCACCTGGAGGAGATACAGCGCCAATTACAGTGACAGAACCATCCCTATCTGGAGAACCTAAGCATTTTACTCGTCCAGCTCGTTCATAAAATTCAGCCAATCTTGACGCAAGATAAGAAGGATATCCCTCCTCTGCAGGCATTTCCTCTAATCTTCCACTTAGTTCACGAAGAGCTTCTGCCCATCGACTAGTGGAATCAGCAACTAAAACAGTGTCATAACCCATATCCCTATAATATTCAGCCATTGTGATTCCAGTGTAAATACTCGCTTCTCGTGCAGCAACAGGCATATTACTTGTATTAGCAACAAGAACTGTTCTTTCCATTAATGATTTTCCAGTTTTTGGATCTTTTAATTCAGGGAATTTAATCAAAACCTCTGTCATTTCATTACCTCTTTCACCACAGCCAACGTGAAAAACAACGCTTGCGTCAGACCAAGAAGCTACTTGATGAAGAGTTACAGTTTTACCAGTGCCAAAACCTCCAGGTATTGCACCAGTACCTCCTTTTACAATAGGGAAAAATGTATCAAGAACACGTTGTCCTGTTACAAGAGGCAGTTCAGGATCATATCTTTGAGTATATGGCCTAGGTTTTCTTACAGGCCATTGATGATACATATTTAGTTCAGATTTTTTACCCTTACTTTCAACAATTGCAACAATCTGATCTTTATCATAATTTCCTTCTTTAACAACCTCGGTAATTTTTCCAGAAAAATGTGTAGGCGGAACAAGTATTTTATGATCAATTAAATTTGTTTCTTTTACAGTTCCAAGAATACTACCAGCATGAACTGTATCACCAACTTTAACTTCAGGAGTATAAGTCCATTTTTTCTTTGGAATGGGAGCTACATGAATACCTCTAGTAATAAATGCACCAGCTTTTGCAGCAATCTTATCAAGAGGTCTTTGTAGACCATCATAAATAGTACCCATCATACCAGGTCCAAGTGTTACAGATAATGGACTTCCAGTACTAACTACTGGTTCTCCAGGTGTCAAACCACTAGTAGATTCGTAAACTTGAATAAATGCAGTATCCCCAGTAAGTCGAATAATTTCTCCAACAATTTTATCTTTGCCCACTTCAACAGTTTCGTACATTTGTGCGGTTGACATACCATCGGCCTTAACGGCAGGACCGCTAATCCAAATTATTTTACCTTTTGCTTGCAATTATATTCAACTATATTTTCGTCATAGTTTAATGTTTAAAAACAATTCTATTTTTTCCAACATATACATCAAAAGAAATATTAACAAGTCAGATAGTAAATCTTAAATCCATTACAAATTAATTCAATAAACAATGGATGCAAAAATAATTGCATTAGTTTTAGTAATAGGACTTGGGGCATTATCAATTATAATTTTGTTACCGGGAGATACAGAAACTAACATAAATGAAGAACAAGGTAATTTTGACCCAGATATAGATCCTGTACCAGAACCTGTACCAGAACCTGTACCAGAACCTGTACCAGAACCAGTAGAAGCTCAAGAAGTAAAACCAGAAGATGGTGAAGTATTATCAGGTAAGGTTGAAATTACAATGGAAAATTTAAAATTTAAACCATCTGAAATTACTATTAAAAAAGGAACTAAAGTAGTCTGGAGACAAAAGGACTTGACAATAGATGGTGGCGGAGGCGGTGTTGATTGGCATAATGTTATGGAAGGACCTCCAGGTAAAAGAGGAGATCATGTATTCAAATCCCCAGAACTTACTTTCAATGGAGCATTTTCATTTACATTCAACGAAACTGGCGAATTTGAATTTTATTGTGAACCTCATCCGTTTATGATCGGTAAAATAATAGTTGTAGACTAAGCTACAAATATTTCTGTAACAACAAAATATTTATTACTTAATAATAAATTAAAATAACAATCATATATGATAACATTAAATCGGAAGTCATTAACAGCTTCAATTCTATTTTCTTCAATTGCATTAGTATTACATCCGCCTTTTCTTCCATTAGGAATACCTGCTCCATATGCACCATTCCTGATTTATCAAATATGGGAAATACCGTTGTTCATATGTTTATTATTATTTGGTCCTACGGCAGCTGTTATATCAGGAATAATTAATTTTATATCATTATTGATTTTTTTCCCTGGGCAACTAATTTCAGGACCAATTTACAATTTAATTGCAATTTATAGTTCATATTTAGGAATAATTCTAGTAAAAAGAACAATAATTAAGAATCATAAATTTGATTACAAAATTTCGTTCAAAAATATTATAATGGTTACAGCCTCATCAATGATTTTAAGGACGTTAATAATGACTATAGTAAATTACATAGCTCTGCCAAGACCTCCACCAATTGGGTTCTCAATACCAATGGAAGCTATGCCAACAACATTAGGATTAATAGCAATATTTAATGCAACAACTATAATCTATTCCATTCCAATAGCGTTTTCTATTACAAAAACAATAACAAAATCGACCGACATAAAAGCATGGATATTAACAAAGATCTAAACTAGTTCTTTCTAATACTGTCTTTAGCAAAAATTAATAACAAAGAAACAATCACTAAAACAACTGCATTAAAATAAAATGGAATCGAACTAATGATTATTTGATCGTTTGATGAAGATAGATATCCAAGAACTAAGGGACCTACAACAAAACCAAGATCACCCATAGTACGGTTATATCCTAAAACACTACCCAAGTGCTTTTTTGGAGCTAAATCAGCAACCCAAGCTTGTGTTTGACCCCAAAATCCACTAGCAAACCCAAAGAAGACCATCAACAGCGTAAAAGAGGATACTGAACTAGATAATGAGAGCAATAATGAAACAAGACCAGTAAAAAATAAACTAACAACTATAGGCTTTTTTCGCCCTAAGGAATCAGTTAATCGACCTGCAAGAATAGTACAAGAAAGATTTGATGCAGCGGCAATACTAATTGCAAGACCAAGATCGAATGGAGTTAAATTTAGAAATTCATAAGCAAAAATTGGAATAACTGTAAGTTCCAATCCGGTCCAACTAAAAGCAAAAGCAAAAGTGGCTAATGAAATTAATATTATAGAACGATTATTAAATACGTCTAATCCAAAAGTTCTTTCTTCATTTATAGAATTGTGTTTAATATTAATAAAAAGAGTTGTAATAATTAATCCAATAAATGCCATCAAAGCATATAGTAAAAATGGTGAACTCTTACCAAATAATGGTATAACAAGACCTCCAAGAGATGGTCCAAATATAACACCAATTAATATTGATGCCGTAAAATAGCTCATTATTTGTCCACGTTTGTTAGTAGGAGCCATTGAATTCAAAACTGTAGAAGCAGAAACCATAAAAAATGAAGATCCCACACCTTCAATGATTCTGCAAAATAACAATAAATAATATGAATTTACAAAAGCAGCCGCAATAGATGATATAATTACAACAAAAAGTCCAGCTTGCATTAAATATTTTTGATTAATTCTATCAGCAAGAATTCCTGATGGAATATTTGTTAAAGCACGAGCTAATCCAAATCCAGATATCAAACCTCCAATCATAAAATTATTCGCGCCCAATTCTTTTGCATAAAGAGGCAATGCTGGAACAATATTAGATAATCCAGTAGCAGTAAAAAATACAATTACATATAATATAATTGATGTTTTTGATGTTTGGGAAAATTTATTTGAAAACAAAGTACAAGAAATATTTATTTAAATTTATTAACAATATCAGTACGTAATTCAGCCTTCATTCGTTCCAACCTTGCTTCAATAGTATTATTTACACTAATAGTATCATCGAGATTGCTAACAATAACACCTCCAGATGTCTTGAGAGGTTCGTCAGATACGCTAATATTTCTTTTATGTTTAGCAGATAATTTAGAAACTAAAGTTTTAACAACAGAATTATCTTGTTTATTACATGAAATTAAAACATCGTCAGAGTCAATTGAACTCAAGCCTTCTTCAATAAATGCGGCAAGAGCAGCTTGATAATTTTTTCCTTTATCTTTTGAAAGTTCTTTTAAGGCAGTTGTAAAAACATTATTTATATTCTTTTCAAGAAGTTTTAAAGTTGAGTTACGACTTTGAATTTCAGCAGCGCCTAAAATCTGACGGGATTTAATATCTGATTCTTTTACTTGTTGAGACTCGATAACCAATTGCTCATTATTAGTCTTTGATTCAGATTCTTCAATCATCTTATTAGCAGCATCTAGACCTTCGTTCAAAACAACTTCAATTTCATTCACAATACTATTTGAAACATCGTCCAAAACTGTCTTGTTATACGTATTTTTTACCAACTTTCATACACCAGTAATATCAATATAAAATTCAATATTTACATATATAAAAATTTAATTAATTATAATTTTTAGATTGAAAATCATAATAACAATAATAAGGGTCAATTACAAATTAATTTTGAAAGACTTGCAATCAGAGAAAGAAATCAGAGATGTATTAGTGAATGTAATGGATCCAGAGATACATATGAATATAATAGAACTCAACATGGTCAAGAAAGTCACTATTGATGATAATAATGTAGAAGTAATCGTGGCATTGACTGTTGCAGGATGCCCATTAGCAGAGACAATTAAAAAAGATGTAAAAAATGAGATAATGAAATTAGAAGGGATAAACAATGTCAATGTGACAACAACAGTAATGTCAAAAGAGGAATTAGATGAGTTAAAAGTAAAAGTAAGAAAAAATTCCGGAGAAAAACAAGGAAACGATGATCTTATTGCAAGATTAGACAAGAAAAATAATGAAGATCTTATAGCAATTGTCTCAGGAAAAGGAGGAGTTGGTAAATCACTTATGACTGCACTACTTGCTGTAGAATTAAATCGACAAGGATATAACGTAGGAATTTTGGATGCAGATGTTACTGGACCAAGTATTGCAAAAATTTTTGGTGTAAACAAACGAATAATGAAAGGAGAAACTGGAATTATTCCTGCAGAAACAGATTCAGGATTAAAATTAATTTCAGTAAATTTAATGTTAGATAATCCAGAAATGCCAACAGTTTGGCGAGGACCAATAATTAATAATTTAATCAGACAATTATATACGGATGTTAATTGGGGAAATATTGATTATTTGTTAGTTGACCTTCCACCAGGAACAGGAGACGCACCACTTACAGTTTTTCAATCATTACCGTTATCAGGAATTGTAATCGTCACTACACCTCAAGATTTAGCAAAAATGATAGTAAGTAAATCTGCAAATATGGCGGAAATGTTAAAAATACCACTAATCGGATTAGTTGAGAACATGTCTTATGTCAGTTGTAAAAACTGTGGAGAACATAATTATATTTTAGGAGAGTCAAAAAGTGAGGAATTTGCAAGTAGATTAAAAACAGAATTAATTGCGACATTGCCATTTGATCCAGAAATACCAGGACTATGTGATAATGGAAAAATAGAAGAATATAAGAACGATAGAATTACCAAATGTGTAAATATAATTAAGAAAACGATAATTGATCAGAAAGATAAAATAGCGGTCAAGGCAATAGTGGACAGTGCAGGAGGGAACCTCTCATCTGCATGGAATGAATCAGAAGAGCAAAAGAAAAAATTTAAATTAACACCAACGTAATTACATTTTTTTAACTTCTATTTACATTTTCAAAACTTTTTTAATTAATTCTCTATAATCAACAGATTCTGCTTTTGTACCAGGTGCAGGAATTTCATAAATAAGTGGAATTGGATGTTCCGAACGAATATCTGTAATCTGATCAGATATAGCACTAGATATGTCATTGCTGATTAAAACTAAACCAATTTCTTTATCATTTACAAGAGATTGGATTTGTTGAAGAGCTTCTGGAGAACTAGAAACTTGAATTCCATTGACACCGGATAACATAAAACCAGATACAAAAGCCCGAGATCCTAACGCAACAATTTTCATTGAGAATTAGTTGATTTTTACAATAATAAGTGTAACTGAATTAAGTTATTAAAAAAAAAGAGTCGTTGTCCCTTTCGGGACAACTAAATTATTAAGTGCTTGCTCGAGATCTACTGAAGAGAATTCCAGAGACGACGACTAGAATAACACCTAGACCAATTGCAACATATGAAATTGGACTAATTGTTTCTACTTCGACTTCTTTCTCTACGATAACTTCTCTAATTTCGACTTCTCGACTGATACCTTCTGGTAAGTCATCAGGTAGACCAAATGCCATTATAGCACCAGGAACGGATCCTCGTAATGATGGAATTTGACTACTTAGACCTCTACCTCCATATCCTTGTATGAGCAATGTTTTACCATTTGCATCTTTACCAAGAGAAGGTTGTGTGTCTAATGCAGTGCCTAGTTTGAATTCATGTAGAAGTTCACCGTTATCTCCAGCAACTGCTCGAAGGATACCATCGAAGCCGTTCCAGTAAATTACTCCGCCAGAAGCAATTACACCACCACGGTGCGCAACAGTATCAACGAAGTAGTCCCATTTGACTTCACCAGTTCTTGCATCAATTGCAGTAACTGTATGGTTGAATTCTTGTACGAATGGAGCTTCATCATTCTTGTTGTTGATGAAACCACCGTAGAAGCCACTAAATCGTGCTTCTTGAGGAAGAATTTCCATGAAGAGAGGTTCATTCTTACATGTTACGTAGATATTGTTTCCGTCAAATGCCATGTCATTTTCTGCACATCCTGAACCATTTGGTGTCTGCCATAGATAGTCCATAGATGGATAGTTCTGCCATGGTTTATTCATGTCATCTACTTCTCTTGCATCTAAGAACAGCCAATTGTTATTGTCGTCAAGACCGTCAATACCTAATGCTTGAGAGTGTAGTACACCTCTACCACGTAGGCCATTATCTGGTCCTGCGCCATTATCACAGGCTGCATTACAATAGTACTTTGAGAATCGTACACCAGGAACTTCTGTGATCCAGAGTACTTCTCCACTATTTGCATCAAATGCATGAATATGTCCTTGTTTACATTGTTTGATAACAGTTCTTCGTCCATCGATGTCCATTAATTGTGTATTCCATGAACAGTCCATGTCCCAAAGGTCTTTTGTAGAGCTTTGGAAGTACCAAGCCAACGAACCGTCAGCTGTGTTCAATCCGACTACTGCTGAGCCAAAGAGACGAGGTCCACGAGTATATGTGTGGTTAAAGTCAGGACCAGGTTGTGCTGTTCCGAAGAATAATTTTCCATTTTCTTCGTCAACAACTATCTGTCCCCAGATGTTACTAACACCAGCATTGAATGGCATACCAGTCTTTTCATTGTATGTACCTGGATTACCAGCCCAATCCCATCTGAGAATATCTTCAGGGACTAAACATGCTTGGATACCTTCAATGTAACCTTGAGCACATGTATCAACTAACCATTGACCCCATGCTGCGTATTCTGCAGGGAACAATTCACCGTTAGGTGGTTGATAGAAGAATCTCCAGTTGAGTGCATCGTCATTAGTTGCATCAATTTCACAAGGGAAACTTGTACAAGCTCCCAAGTCATATGCAGCTACATATGCACGACCACCATAGCTTCCTTCCATGTGTCCGCCAACAGCTACAATAATTTGATTGTTAGATTTGTCGACAACAGGTGCGTGTGATCCTTGTCCATTATAAACACCAGAGTTTGTTTCTACATTTCGACAATGTTGTTTCAAAGTAAATACTTCGTCACCATTATCTGCGTCAATTCCTTTGATAGTACAACCGAATGAATTGAGCCAGAGAATACCTTTACCATTCAATTCCCAATAGTTCATTGAATGAGTATGCGCTGACAATGAAAATACAGGCAAACCTGGAGGGTTAAGTCCTCGGTGTTGATGTAACTTTGGACCAATTATATCAGGGTCGTCGCCATCAGCTTCTCGTTCACTATACCAATTCATACTACCGTCAATCATATCAATTGAAAAGATAGTTTGATAATTGGTGGTAAGGAAAGCAGTACCGTCAATTACTAGTGCCGGTGCAATACTACCTGTACCACAGAATGTCATCTGAGTACAACCTATAGAATCTGCATCAGGTATTGGAAATACCCATTTCAATTCTGCTTGATGTACGTTCTCAGTAGTTAATTCTGTTTGTGGACTGAAGTTGTGGCCCCAAGAATTTGCATTAATAAATTCCCAGTTCCGCGCTGCACGGTCTGAACCAAGTGCAGGGGTGACGTTTTGTGCATTAACTGTTGGAGCTAATGCAAGAAAAGTTCCTGCTATCAATATAGCAGCAACTAAGATACTTACGTAAGTACGTCGAGTCATGCCGGTTTTGTGTGTACAAAAAACATATAAAGCCCTCGATTTTCTGTAAGAAATTTCAATAGAACCAGAAAACAATAAAAAAACGTTCAAAATATCAAGTTTTTATAATAATATATAAAAAAAAATTAATAACATTATAACGAAAAATTAATTCCATATAATTTCAACAGAAATAAATTGAAAAGTTGGAAATTCAAATGGAAATGTTTTTTCAAATTCATAAACCGAACTAGAGCGTATATCATCAAGTTTAATTAATTCGGTTCTTCCAGGTATTGCGTCACAACCACATCCACTCAACACCCACCAAGTAATCTCAACAGCAACACCTTTTGCATCTTGTAATCCAAAATTAGTTATTGTTCCATTTACAAGAGAAAGTGTTTTTCCATCTACAATTATTTTATTATGGGAAAAAGTTTTAGTGGTAGTAAGATTAGCTTCCGTAATCATCGAGTTATCAAGTAATAAAGTAAATTCATTAACCGCTTGAGAAAGATCAGTATTATTTTGTTTTAAAAGTGTTAATTCTTCGGAAAGTAAGTGATTTTTTTGACTTAATTGTTCAATAGAATTTTCATTATTCTCATTTATCATTTGTAAATCGGAAACGGTTGATTCAAGGTCATTAATTGATGTATAAGAAAAATACAGTAAAACAACAGCCAAGAACAAAACAATAAAATAAAGAATATTATAAGTTCTATTCACATTTCATAATATCACATTAAACGTTATAATCTTTACAATAATTCATATAGATGTTTATACTAACATGAATTAGTTGGCTCAAATTAATTCGACGCAAGATGAAAAGGAAAAGTGGAGAATACTAGCAAAGGATTTAGGAGTTAAAGAATTTCAGAATATCTCAAATCTTCATGATGTTAAAAAAGAAATTGGAAAAATCAAATGTCTAAACAGAATACCAAGTAATTCTGAATTATTGGACATACTTTCTACAAATAAACGAAAACAGCATTTACAATTATTGAAAATCAAGCCCACTAAAAGTGCTTCAGGAATTACTGTAATATCAGTAATGACAAAACCGTATAATTGTCCTCATGGTGTGTGCATTTTTTGTCCAGGTGGAGAACAAATAGGAACTCCCCAAAGCTATCTACCAACCGAACCAGCTACAAGGAGAGCTTTGGAAGCAGAATATGACCCACAAAAACAAATTGAAAGTAGGTTAACTCAATTGGACAAAATAGGTCATTATGTGGACAAAGTAGAATTATTAATTATCGGAGGAACATTTATGAATTTACCGTTTGAATATCAGCAAGAATTTATAAAATCATGTTACGATACATTAAATGGAAAAATTTCAAAAAATATCAATCATGCAAAAATGTTAGCAGAAAAATCAAGGATAAGAAATGTTGGTCTCAGTGTAGAAACAAAACCAGATTGGTGTAAACGAAATCATATTGATCTGGCTTTAGAGTTTGGGGTAACCAGAATTGAGATAGGAATACAAACATTATCAGATGAAATATACAAAAAGACAAACAGAGGACATACATTAGAAGATGTAATTGAATCATTTAAAATAGCAAAAGACGCAGGATATAAGATAATTGCACACATGATGCCAGGACTTCCTGGTTCAAATATAAAAAAGGATTATGAGGATTTCAAGTCATTATTTGAAAAACCAGAATATAAACCAGATATGTTGAAAATTTATCCTACGTTAGTTGTTCAGGGAACCGGATTATACAAGATGTATCAAGAAAATAAATTCAAACCATATAACACTGAAGAAGTAGTCAAACTTCTTGCCAATATGAAAAAAATAGTTCCTCCATGGATAAGAATTATGAGAATACAAAGAGAAATTTCAGATAATGATATAGAAGCTGGAACAAATAAGGGGAATATTCGAGAATTAATAGCAAAGAGAATGGAAGAAGAAGGAAGTAAATGTAAATGTATAAGATGTAGAGAGATAGGACTAAAACAAATAAAGAAAGAAGTAGATCTTCAGAAGTTGGATATTGATATCAAGAGCATAAAATACAAATCGTCAGATGGCATAGAATATTTTATCAGTGCAGAAGACAAATATTCAAAATCAATAATTGGCTTTGTGAGAATGAGAATTCCTTCAAAAGATGCTCATAGGAAAGAAATAGACGACAGAACAGCAATAATTAGAGAATTACATGTATACGGTCAAGTAGTTCCCATCGGAAAAAGAGATAATAAAAGTTGGCAACATAAAGGCATAGGAGCAGAATTAATGTCTGAAGCAGAAAAAATTGCAAAAGAAGAATTATCAATGAAAAAAATAGTAGTAATTAGTGCTATAGGAACTAGAGAATACTATAAAAAATTAAATTATGAATTAGAAGGTCCATATATGTCAAAATTTACAATATGAATGGATGTAAACACAGACTATGAAAAAATCAATAACAGTTTTTTTAATATTAATGTTTTCAGTATCAAGTATATTTCAAGCTAATAATATGGAAACAGAAGCGACAAACAATTCCAATCTCAATAATGCAAATAGATTAGAAAGAAATTGGGAATTCGTTAATCATGATCAATGGGGAACTAATTATTCCCCTCAGAATTACATTAACAGTGATAATGTACATTTATTGGAGTTAAAATGGACTTATCCATTTCCACCGGCGTCAGAGTTTCTAAGATATCAACAAGGAGGAATTGCTTTTGAAGGAGTAATTACTCCACCATTAATTATAGATGGAGATGTATTTGTCGCTTCAAATATGAAAAATGTATATTCGTTTGACGCAAAATCAGGCAATATGAATTGGATAAGAATCTATGAGCATGATTGGGACAAAGCAAAAACAGAATTGCCAGAAGTTGCAGGAGGAGCACCGCACATACATGGTCTGCAATTTGTAGATGAAATGCTCTTTACAAGCACATTAAATTGTTCCGTAGAAGCATTAAATTACAAATCAGGAAATCCGATATTCGAAATAGACAAGATTTGTAGTAATGTAGAAGGAAATAATTATTCATGGCCAATGTATCAAGGAATTGGAAAATACGGTTCTCCTTCTCATCCAGGGCCAATATATCAGAAAGACAATATCTTAGTAGTAGCAATAACAGGAGCAACAGCTGCATGGGGCGGTGGCAGAGCATTCATTGATGGGTATGATTTAGATTTCGACCCTCCAAAGAGATTATGGAGAACATTTCTAGCACCTCCTGCAGAAGGAGATCCAGAATGGGCATTACATGAATGTGATAAGGGATGGTTCTTCTCATATCCTGAATGGAAAGAATCAGGAAGAATGGGAATTCCTTGTTCCGAAGTTCCACAAGAAAATCTGATGAATGATTGGGGTGTGCCAAAGCATTACATATCATCAGTAGCGGCAGTTTGGGGACAAATGGCTCTTGATCAAGAGACTGGAATAGTATATTTTGGTACTGGTAATCAAGGAGGATGGCCTAATCAAACTTTAACAACTGGTCCAAATCTTTATTCTGCAGCTACTTTAGCCGTTGACGTAAAAACAGGAAATATTGTCTGGTGGTATCAACAAGTTACTCGAGATATGGTTGAAGGAGACAGTTCTTGGAACACAATACTGACTGAACTAACAATAGACGGAGAAAAGAGAAAAGCAATTATAAAATATTCTGTAACA
This sequence comes from Nitrososphaerota archaeon, assembly GCA_013378375.1. Lineage (GTDB taxonomy): Archaea > Thermoproteota > Nitrososphaeria > Nitrososphaerales > UBA57 > UBA57. The sequence goes on along the minus strand of JACAFT010000002.1, from coordinate 8,449 downwards.
GGTTTGCTTTGGGCATTAGATGCTTCGACAGGAGAACCTCTCTGGATATTCGAATCACCATTGTTAAAGAGTCGAGTTGATTCTGATGGTGTAACACGAGGAAGAACTTCAGGTCATCCGTGTATAGGATGTGATCCAAAAAGTCAAGACGGATATTGGAACGATGTATTGAGTTACTATGACATGCAAGAAAAGAAATGGTTGAATTATCCGTCAACAGATTGGTTTTATTGGATTCCAGCAAGAGCTGGTGAAGCAGACATTGCATTAGATACTGATTTACAAAAAATATTTGTGCCAGTTGCTGGAGGAGTAGATAAAGCTATAAAGGCAGGAAAATACGGAACATTAGGAATAAGACCAGGACAAGATTATTACATCGATACATTATCAAAAAATGTCACATTATATAGTCTGGACGCAAACACTGGAGAAGAGGTTTGGAGTTACTTCATTGATGGAGTAGCATACAGAGGAGGAGTAATGGCTAGTGGAGGAGTGGTATTTCTTCCTGTAGCAAATGGAAACCTATACATGTTCAAGGCAGAAAATGGAGAATTAATTGATAAAATTTTTCTCGGAAATTCACTATTAGTATTACCAACAATAGGTTATACATCAGAAGGTGAAGCAAGATTATTTGTAATCAGTGGAGGAAGAGGAGCTTATGCAATAGGAGGAATAACAAAGCAAAATATTCCAGGAGCTATATTTTCATTTGGTCTTCCTGAAGAATACCAAAAAGAAAAAATTGAAGACATAGAACAACCAATTATAGAAGAACAACAGATTCAAGAACAAGCTGAAGAAGTAAAACAGGAAATTGATGAAAATATACCGATAAAAGACGAAGTTTCAGAAGACAATTTATTATATTATCTACTTGGAATCGGTCTATTAACAGTCATTATATTACTAATTATTAGAAGATCGAAATAAAAGAATATAATCAGAATTCTATATATTATAAACACGGGAGTAATAAAGTGAGAAATAATTCTAGAATAATATGTGTATTATTAGTAGGTCTGATACTATTTTATTCTGTAAATAATAGTACAACACAAGTATTTTCTTATGATAAAGACACTGAGGGGAATAACTGGGAATACATCAACCATAATGTGAGAGGAACTAATTATTCTCCGCAGAATCAGATCAACGCAGATAATGTGCACATGTTGGAATTGAAATGGACTTATCCAATTCCTGCTGCAACTGAATTTAATAAACAAGAAGGAATTTCTTTAACAGAAGGTTCAATGACCCCTCCTTTGGTAATTAATGGCACGGTGTATTTTACAACCAACATGAGAGACACATATGCAATAGATTCCTTAACAGGAAATCTAAAGTGGGTTAATACTTGGGATTTTAATTGGCAAGAAGCTTATAGAAAATTACCCATAACAGGCGGTGCATTACATGTTCATGGATTGAATTTGGTTAATGGTAAATTATTTCCCAGTACAGTAGCATGTTCGATTTTAGCATTAAATCCAGAGGATGGAGAAATTGATTTTGAATTAAACGATACTTGTAGGTATATTGAAGGAAATAATTATAATTGGAATTTATACAGTGGACAAGGGTTATGTGGACTATCATCACATCCAGGAATAGAATATTCAAACATCTATGTGACACAAATATGTGGTGCAGATTCAAATTGGGGAGGCAGAGCATTCATTGATGGGTATAACCTGAATGTAAATCCTCCTGAAAGAGTATGGAGAACATTTCTGTCACCTCCTTCTGAGGGAGATAAAGAATGGGCATTAAGAGAATGCGATAAGGGATGGTTCTTCTCATATCCTGAATGGAAAGAATCAGGAAGAATGGGAATTCCTTGTTCCGAAGTTCCAAGAGAGAATCTAATAAATGACTGGGGAGTGCCAAAACACTATAACTCCGCAGTAGGTTTGCTATGGGGACAAATGTCATTGGATCAGGAAACAGGAATAGTATACTTCGGAACGAGTAATCAAGGAGGATGGGTAAACAATACATATGCAATTGGACCAAACCTATTTGCATCTTCAATAATAGCTCTTAATGCAACAAGTGGAGACATAATATGGTGGTATCAAACTGTAGTAAGAGACATGGTACAGGGAGATGCTGCATGGAACACAATACTGACTGAACTAACAATAGACGGAGAAAAGAGAAAAGCAATTATAAAATATTCTGTAACAGGTTTGCTTTGGGCATTAGATGCTTCGACAGGAGAACCATTGTGGATACATGAATCTCCTCTATTGGAAAGCAGAGTAGATGAAAATGGAATTCCAAGAGGAAGAACTTCAGGTCATCCGTGTATAGGATGTGATCCAAAAAGTCAAGACGGATATTGGAACGATGTATTGAGTTACTATGACATGCAAGAAAAGAAATGGTTGAATTATCCGTCGAAGGATCGGTTTTACATTATACCATTAAGAGCTGGTGAAGCAGACATTGCATATAATGAAAAAGAAGGCATAGTAATATTTCCATTAAGTCTTGGATGGGACGCTAGTGCAAAAGCAGGCAATCATAAAGGGATAGGAGTTCCTCCTGGAGAATATAATCTAAATTACCCAAAACAAAAACAAAATACAACAATATTAGCAATAGACGCAAATACTGGTAAAGAAATATGGAGTTACTTTATTGATGGAGTAGCATTTAGAGGTGGAATTATCGCGACAGAAGACTTGGTAATAATACCTGCAGCAGATGGAAATCTATACATATTAAACGGAATAACTGGAGAACTATTACATAAAATATTTTTAAACACTCCACTAACAACTCAACCGACAATTGGGAAAAACTCCAATGGTGAATTTCAAATATATGTAATAAATGGAGGAAGGGGAAGACAGGAAGTAGGTGGATTGGCACATAATCAAATACCAGGATCTTTGATTGCCTTGGGGATTTCAGAAGAAATAGAAATACAAGAAAATATCGTCGATAATACCGTTAATAAACCAACAGAAGCAGAAGAAAGCGACTCGGTTAGATTTACTTCAATTTTCTTCATTATTCTTGGGATATTATCAATCATAATACTAACTGTGTTTAGAAAAAGGAAGACGTAGGTCAAAAAAAACAAATTTTTCACTAAACCTATTAGGGAAGACATGATAAATTTAATTTGTGCAAAAAGTAAGCATATTAATTTTTATTTTAATTGTTTCAACGTTAACTTCACTAAATACTGAAATATTATTTTCTAATGCAATAGAAGACAATGGTTTTGATTCTGTTGCGCCGAATTACGATTATCATGCTACAGGATTTAATCCGCAGAATCAGATAAACAAGGATAATGTAAATTCTTTAGAATTAAAATGGATACACTCATGGCCAATGCCTAAAGAAATAGAAGGAATAATTCCAAGAACAGGATCAATTGCGAATCCAATAGTAGTTGAAGGAATAGTGTATAACAGAATGGAAGATCTAAGTATACATGCAATTGATGCAAGAAATGGAGAAGAGTTATGGTCATTCCAAGCACAGCCATATTTGGTTAATATCGAAAGAACAAAAAAACAACTTCCTGTCAATTTAGATTTTTATCCTTCACTATCTAGTCATGCACATAGTTTCTCATTTGCAGAAGGAAAGATATTTGCACCTTGGCCAAACTGTCAAGTATTCGGATTAAATGCAAAAACTGGAGAAGTTGAATATAGATTAGACACACCAACATGTGAAAATTTGGAAGGAAACTTGGGAGTTTTCAAAGGTCTTCAATCATCAGGACCAGTATTTGATAAAAATAACCGAGTGTTAATTTACGGAACAGGAGGAAGAGAAGCAGTAGAAGGAGGAAGAGGAGCATTCAGAGGATATGATCTAGATACTGGAAAATTACTTTGGACATTTTATATTATGCCACCGCAAGACAAAGGAGATTCTGAATGGACAGTCAGAGTAGCAGAAAAAGGATGGATTCAAGGAATTAAAGCTGAAGACATACCAGAAGATATTTTAAGAAATGATTGGGGAAAATGTCCAGAAAATTGTGGATTTGGAAAGGGAGATGTAGGAATTGGCTGGGGTCAATGGGCAGTTGACGAAGAGAAAGGAATAGCATACTTAGCAACGGGAAACCCATCACCTAGCTGGAATGCCACATATAGACCAGGACCGAATGTATTTAGTAATTCAGTAATCGCATTGGACACAACAACTGGTGAATTAATTTGGTGGCATCAAATTGTGGCTCATGATTTAGGAGATTTAGACTGCTCTTGGAATACATTGTTGGCCACTATAGATGGTAGAGAAACTGTATTCAAATTATGTAAAGGAGCGCAGCTATATGCAATGGATGCAAAAGATGGTAAATTAATATGGAGTACGGATTACAGTCCACATGTAAAACGAAGAGAACTCGGACCACAACCAAATTTTGACTTTGTCTTAGATCCAACTAATAAAGCAGATATGGTAAAGCCATGGGTATCATATCCAACAAATGAACCAAATTGGAGAAAAGAATCAGGAGGGACGGAATCTGATGTTACATTTGCGTATGGAAATATATATTCAACAACTTATCATAAATGGTCGCTTCAAAAAATTACTTCAGTAGAACCGTCAATGAAAGATGCATGGGGAAGGATTACTTTGTATTCAGACATAGAAGTACCATCAAATGCCACAGTATGGGCACATGATGCAAGAAATGGAGAATTATTATGGAAATATGATTTAGAAGAGGTTGGGATAAGAGGAGGAGTAACAGCTTCAGGAGGAATGATTTGGTTTTGTTCAACTGATGGGACAATAAGAGCTCTTGATGCAGAAAATGGAGAATTAGTGTGGATGAAATTCCAAGGACACCAATGTCCAGTGCAACCAGTATTTGGAGCAGACAGTAATGGAGATATCAAAATATTTTCTTTAATTGGTTCAGGAGGGGTATTAGGTAGATCTGAAGCAATCCCAGGTGCACTTTTAGCTTATGGTTTATCTGAAAATATCAACTCTGCAAAAATAATTATAGAAGAAGTACCAGTTGATGTAGAAAGAGTTGTTGAAAAAGAAGTTATAAGAACAGAAGAAATCATAAGTCCCATATCATATGTTGTATTAGGCTTGTCATTAATTTTAATTATTATTTCAGGAATGTTATTTGTAAGATCTAGAAATTAAAATAAAATTATCACGGACGACTGAGATAAGATTCAGGTAAGTTACCAAAGAGTACGCTATAATCACCAATTCTTTCCCAATCTAATGGGAAAACAGTTCCTTCTGCAACTACTTCAGTCTTAAACATCATAAAAGTCCAGCGGTCATCAACAATAATCCAGCTTCCATCCGAGTATTCCCAAACAGTAACAGCGTCAATATCCATACTAAACTCTCCAATGAGTTGTCCATGTCCAGTATTGGAAAGCTGATGAACTACAGTAGCACGATCTCCAGAAAAAGTAACGTCATAGCTAGTCATGTCGATTGCAATATCCAGAGTGTTAGCTAAAATTGTTGAAATAAGAATTCGAATATTATTATAGCCTTTGTATGTACCTGCAAATGCGCCTGCTTGACCAGACCATTCAGCATAAGTAGTTCTATCATTAGCATAGTAACTTAGAGTTGCCTTACTGTCCTTGGATGAAAATGCTTTATGAAAGTCAGCAATAGTGGTTTTTAGAAGTTCTGCTTGAGGATGAGTATCACTAACTTGCACCACAGGATTTACAGCTTCATCTCTAGGTGCTGCAACTGCACCAGGTTCTTCTGCTCTAGGTGCTTCACCTGCACGAGGTTCTTCTGCTCTAGGTGCTTCGTTAACAATTGCTACATTTTCACTTCTTACTGGTTCAATTATTTCTACTTTATCTGAGAACTCTGGAATCGAGGGGTAAGTAATTATTCCAACTATTCCAATAATACCAATTAAAAAGAATATAGCAGAAATTTTTGTTCGATCGGATTTAGACAGCGTAGCCAAAAGTAATCACCTAAGAACCAAATTTCCAGCTACCACTTGTTACAAACATTGTAGCTGAAATAGCTAAAATGATAAACGAAATTATTATCATAAGATAGGATATCGGACTAATGAGTGTTTGAGTTTCAGTTACAATTTCTTTAGTTTCTAATTCAACAATTTTCTCAACTTCGACTATTTCTGGTTCGACTATAATTTCTGGTTCAGGTCCTTCTTGCACAACATCAGAAATAATTCCTGGACGGTCAGAAAGTCCTAAGGCAATCATAGCACCGGCTGCACCATATACAGCAGGTCCCCACGAGGCAATAGACATACCTCCAGTTTGAACAAATACTTTCATATCGCCATTACCATCAGCGCCAATTGTGGCTTGAGTGTATAAACCAACTCCAAAAGAACGTTTGGCAATAACTTCGCCGGTGTCAGCTTTAAGTAAATACAAAAATCCATCTCCAGAAGGAACATATACAAGTCCACCGGATACAGTTAAACCACCTCTAAAACCAGCTCCGTCAATGAAGAAGCTCCAAATCTCTTCTCCAGTGTTTGCGTCTAAACCATAAATTGTTGAATTTGTAGGATGCCTGTCGGATTCACACATATTAAGAGTATTACCAAAGTCATTAGGATATTCAGGAACACAGACTTTTACAGGCATATTATATGCACCAAGGTATAATCTCTCCCCATCATATGCAACGTCAGCTTCTAGAATTCCTGCATAATTTGCGCTAATAAAATCTTGTTCGCCAACATGAGATGTAGGCCATGCACGTTGAAGGTCTTCTATATTCTTTGGATCAGGATATGCCATTCCAGGTTGTGGTAACCATACACTAGGAGGATGATATATCCAAAATGGTTCGCCAGTGGCTGCGTTCAATGCATACATAAATCCATTTTTACATGCTTTGAATATTGCCTTCTGACCATTTACTTCTCCCAATATTGCATTCCAAGAACAGTCATAATCCCACATATCGTGTGGAACAGTTTGATACCACCATTTGAATTCACCAGTTGTTGCGTCCAAGGCAACTATAGCACTTCCGTATAGATTAACACCAGGCCTTCGTAATGCATTAGGATAAGGTCCACTTTCTCCAGTTCCTAAATAAACAATACCAGTTTCTTGATCAATTAAATAATGTCCCCAAATAGTTGCAACCGTACTAGCAGAATGAAGCTCATTACGAGAACTTTGTGGATTAATCCAATCATTCATCAGATTTTCTCTTGGAACTTCAGAACATGGAACGGCAAGTCTTCCCGAGTCTTTCCATTCAGGAAATGAGAAGAACCATCCTTTATCACATTCATGTAATGCCCATTCTGGATCTCCATCTGCAGGCGGAACCAAAAATGTTTGCCATAGTCTTTTAGGATTTTCCATATCGCTAACATCATATCCAGCTATAAACGATCTACCTCCATTACCTGACGATCCCATAACTGGAACAACCATGATATCTTGATAAAACTGAGGAGGATGAGTTCCTATACTCGCATAATAACCGCGATTTCCCCAAGTTTCAGCTTCTTCTGCAGTACCACATAATTCAAGTAACTGAAAAACAACATCACCAATTAATGAATCGTGTCCGTCAATTTGACATGATGTGAAACTAGGAATTACTATTCCTCTACTGTCATAATAATTTACTGCATGAGTATGGGCCAACGTTCCTTTAACATGAGAATACTTGTTCTGTAATTCCTCGTTGTCATAACCAACAATTTTATTCCAAATTAATTGCCCAGTTGAAGAATCAATAGCTAGTAAAGCCCGTTGATTGGTTGCACTATATGCAATTCCGTCAACAATTAAAACAGGAGAACCTGAACCAGCAAAAGTTTTTGCGCCTGCAATTTTTGGATGACTGATAGGAGTATAAGGATATATCCATTTCATTTCTAGTGTTGCTGCATTTTCAGCATTAATAATTGATTGTGGATTATGACCAGTGCCATATTGGTTATAGTTTATCATATCCCAATTTGCCATTTCTCTGGTTAACTCTTGACCAGATGCAGGAGAGATATTATTAGGAAAATTAAAAGGAAGAGCAATTGCTCCGAATACTAGAATAAACAACACTAATAATTGAATGTGCTTCACGAAGGTAAATTCATCAAAGTTACTAATAGGTTTTATTAAAAATTTAAAATTTCATATATAAATAATACCATCATTTTCTGTTCAGCGACATGAGGAAAAATACTTTGATATATAGACAATCACGAATAATTTCCAATTATGCCAAATAACTACACACAAAGCAAAAAGATATTTTTATATTAGAAAGAACTAGAAATTAAGATATTGTCTGAAAAACCAAGCTATAATTTACCAATTATTATAATAATATTCGCAGTAGCAATAGGATTACTTCTTTTATTCAACATGCCGCCTCCAGTAATGAATAACGAGGATCGGATTATAGAAGAACCAGAACCTGTTGTTGAACCAGTTCCAGAACCTGT
>JACAFT010000019.1:0-19714 GCA_013378375.1 Nitrososphaerota archaeon | reverse complement strand
TTCTATATCATCATTCCATAAAGAGAGCGTAATTTCAGCAGTGTCATCCTTAATTTTGACATCAGCAACTCGTGCTTCTGTACCAAAACGAGTATTAACTGTACGTGTTTCGCCAACTTCGGTTACTTCTGCTTCAGGTATGTCGACGTTTCCTACGCCGTCATATAATTCAGCAATGTTCATCTACCATCAAGTCTCCCAAATTGATTATAACACAAAATAACATAAAATAATTGTGGATAACTGCACTTAACGACACTTTACACCAAAATACACCCACCCTGGCGAAGGATAACCGCGTATAAGCTGTGGCTAAATTAGTTTACTCGGACCTTAGCGTTATATAATTGAAAATAATACGATATAGCATGTCTCTAAGAAGCAACGAGTACATTTTGGGAGTGTCAGTGATTACGGGAATTGGCGCAGTTATCTGGAATATCTATGTCAACAATATGCTTTTCGAGGACTCTTTGTTTTTCGGGGTCGCTGCATTTGTCATTGCTGGGATTTTACATACGTCCTGGCGAGAAATAAAGAAAAGAAGAAATTAGCGGAACTTTGCGAGATATTTACGGTTTTTACTAAATTCTATTGTTTCTTTCCAATAATCAACAAATTTTCATATTGCACATTTAACATCTCCGGTTTGGAGGAGATATTATCCTTAAATATTCTCATTGCTTTTTTGTATTCTTCATTTGAATATAGTGAAAAGGTTGAATATGATTTTTTCTTTGCCTGTTCTAATAATTTGGATTTTTTTTGCAATATTTGATATTTTAAAAACTTAGTTTCTACTACGGATAAATTACATTCCTTGAATCCATCAAGTAATTGATTTAACGAAAAAAGACGAGTCTCTTTATCGGCAAACTTTGGAAAATTTAACCCAAAAAATGATTCCTTATTTTGCTTCTTTGTTCTAGTTAGTATAATGAATAAAGATCCTGAAGACATCTTTTCTTCAAGTTTCTTAAATAATCCTAACCCAATCCAATGTATTGCATTAAAACATGTAAATATATTAATGTCATTAATTTTTACGTTATCCTTCTTTCCATTATTTTCTAAGAAATCATAAATATCCATATTAATCAATTTATTCCTTTCATGTCGCATATTGATTTTTTTCATTGCAACATTAAGCATATGGATATTTTTATCAACTAGTATAAGTCTAAGATCAAGTGATCTACGCACATTGGTTGATATTCTACCAGTTCCACAGGCAATGTCCATCAAAAGATCATTTTTCGTTATATATTTTTTCATAACGTCAATTATATCAATTAAATATACATCCTCTCTTAGTCGCTCATAGTAATCTGCAACCTCATTAAAGTGAACGTTACTTTCAAAATCTGTTGCTATAATTTTTCAAAATCCATTATTATAATTCTAATAGCTTAATGACAGTTATTATAACCTTTGTAATGATTTCATTTTTGGAAATATTTATTGATAAAAATTGGTTGCGTTTTTACTAACTAAGCTTCTTCTTAATATCTTCCAGAACAGCATAAAGTGAAATAATGATTCCAGTTGCAAAAAGTCCCAGGCTATAGAAATATGTCAATTGCGCAGCGGAACGCTCTGTATCAAAGTACCTTACATCTATTAGATTTCTCTCGGCAATTTGTTCCACGTCTGCAGGTCGTTCAAGCACTTCCCGTTCAACGGTCTCGACCTGCTCAATGGCATTGACTACTGCAAAAATTCCAAATAACGATACTATTAATCCGACGATCAAGAGGTTTCTTTTCAATTAATTCACATCCTGTATAATTAAAATCATTAAAAACTTCTACGTTTCTGACAAACTTCTTTGCATCATCGCACCCCTTAGGAGAAATGCAGCTCCTGCGACGAATAGTATTGCCTGTATCGTGGACGACTGGTAGAGCTCATAATCCTCAAAGTCCAATGGACCTCCTCCTGCATCCCGTCTGTTTACTGTCCCAGGGGATATTTCATAGGAATATGCAATTAATGCTGCTATTACAAGTATTGTGCCAATAAAAAACTGAATCAGAATCTTTCTTTTCATATGAGATTTATAAAATTCACATTATTTAGTTTTACGGGCCAAGTCTGGTATAACAAAATCATACAAGCAGAACGCTCGAATGAAAATTGTGACTTGGCTTTCCGTTGATTATACTGATACAAAAATAATAAAAAAATACAATGAAATTAAATTTCTTTACAAAAAGTGTTCTGGAATTCAATAACAAATGGACATTCCTTCAGGTCTCCTATGAGTATGATCTCTTGTGTCCTTCTTCCCAAATCGGAATTTAACGATGCGCTGATTTCGTGTAGAAACTCGTCGCCTTGTTGCATTTCAAGTAGACCCATTCCAAATGCTTCAAAATAATCTATCGATAATTGTACTGAAATAACTTTGTTGCTGTTCGATTCTATAATCTCCTTTGTAACATTTACTCCTCCTATTTTGCTTCCGTTGTATTGTATGAAAATTTCTGCATTATCAAGAGTGACTGGTACATCATTAGGATTTACTACTACATAATCAATATCTAATACTACTTTTCCTAAACCAATTTCTGCTTCAGTATTTTTAATGTCCCATGTTAAACCATCCGATCTAATTTGTTCAGTTCCAAATCCTCCAATATTAATTCCTAACCCATACACAAGAACTAAACTTCCTATTCCGAATATGGCAATTGCAATAACTGCTTTCATAATTTTGGGGTTGATTGTTGACATTTAAAACTCACATTCATACTTCTTTGCAGGTTATCATACCTTTTTCATTTATTTGGGTTTCGCATTTATTTACTTCCACTTCGGTATTGAATTCTTGACAAAATACTTCACTTACTGGTTTTCCAGTAGAATCTGCCGCTTCAACACACATTGTATACTTGCCTGAAGCAATTTGCAACATCGCATCCTCAAATAGATGATATTTGAACATCTTGCATTCATCTCCACCAGCTCTGTTTTTGTAGTTGCAGTATGTATGAAATGGCCCATCTTTACTAATTTGTGCTCTGTCTATATTCGTTTCCTCGATATTAGCCTTCCAGTGATGGTAGTCCCCTTCAATAAATACAACAACTCTGATCGAGTCCTCCTTTATTTCTATTTGATCGATTTCAATTGTTGTTTGCGTCTTTGGTTCGATTAGATCTAGTTCAGAAATAAACAATACATTTTCAATATCAATTCCCAATCCAAAAATTGCTATACCTCCACTTATGAATACTATTCCTATTGCAAGAACAAATCTCATCAATCCTAAATTGGTTTCGGACATTATATTACTCATAATTTAGTAAATATTCTAATAAAAAAATATGTCGGAATATTTCTATCAGTCTAATAGATATTGTTTTGCCCTTGATAGTTCTTTATAGGTTGAATATAGTATGAAAGATGAACCTATTAAGAAAGATAATCTACTTAATGATTTTGTATTATTCATCCGATCATTCATTTCTTCAACCACGTTCATTAATTTTCCACTATATTCTACTCCTCGAACTTCACATTGATTGCCAATTTGCCATACACAATTAGTTTGTTTAATTATATTGCCTTTGGCTTCTTCTACTATTATAAATTCATCAATTTCATTAATTTGATTTAATACTGATAGATATAGTAAAATCCCGGATAAAAGAAATACAAATCCTATGAAGAAATATGATTTTTTCATTTTACTCTTTTCCCAGGTGACTTTTTCTATATTTACATATTGTTATTTTGATATTATTCAATCAATTCGCCATCAATATATCAAAATATTTTTTCGTCCGGAATTGTATATGTTCTTTTCTTGTGTTTTTTACTAATAAGTAATTTTCCAACATATGTTGCATTATTATATGTGGAAATAATAGAAAAACCCGTCGAAAATTATTATAATAAATTAAGGACGCAATAATAAAGGATACAACAATACAGGCTGTTTACTCAGCTAAAAATCTATTTCTAGATCTCCTGTTTGCTGACATCCACTATATTTCAGATGGTTGTTATATAATATAAAAGATGTACTTGTATTCCATAACTGGAAATATATATAAACTCAATTAGCATAAAGGGAGACAAATAACAAGATTCGAATTAACGAACTCTCAATTACCTGAGAATAGTTGTCCCCGTCATCTAGAAACATTCATGTTATAAAAATTTTCCGGCAAATTTATTAAAAATATAGATATATCGACGTCGATATCGACATCGATATTAAGAATATTGATGGATTATTGAGATATATTAAATAAAAATTTCAACAAAAAATAAAGAAATTGCCGCAAAAAGAATTAGTGTAATTATTATTATTCCTTTTTTAACCATTGGATTAGATAACATCATTTAACTCTTATTTTTGATGTTTAAATTTTTTTTGCAATAACTTAGACTAATTTCACATAGCTTTATTAGCGTGAAATATTCTAGAGAAAAATAGGAGTGATAATATTGACATATCAAGACGACAGAGAAATGCATAAAACTAACTGTTCCGATTGTGGTAAAGAATGCGAAGTTCCATTCAAACCAGACGAAGATCGACCCGTTTATTGCAGAGAATGTTTTCAAAAACATAGAAAACCAAGAAGATCGAATTATTAGAAACATTTTCATATACAAATAATTTTTCATTAAAAATATTCAATCTTTATATATTTCTGATATGAATGAATTATTTAAAAAAATTATCGATAGTAATACGATTAATTTAACTACTTTCAAGAAATCAGGAGTTGAAGTACATACTCCTGTGTGGGTAGTTAATGATGAAGAATACGGATATGTTAGAACATATTCATCATCAGGTAAAGTAAAAAGAATAATGAATAATTACAAAGTTACTTTAGCATCTTGTACTTCATCAGGTAAAGTTATTGGAAATAAGGTAAGTGCAAAAGCAGAAATTCTTGAACTTGACAAACAAAAGTATACTGAAATAAATAAAAAATTCAGATCAAAATATCATATAATTTATTTTATAATAACTTTAATGAGAAAATTAAATCATGCAAATAGTACAATAATTCGTTTAAAATATACAGATATTAAATAAGTGATAACCAGCGATTAAAAATAATTCTGCCTGTGTTATTGACTTCTGTTAAGTTCTTTTTTAAATTATTTAACACTATTTCTTTTTTTAATGATTCCTGAATTAAATCATTCTCAAATAGATCAACTAAATTATTAATTATTTGTTCATTTATTTCAAGATGAAATAATAATCCATAACAATTATTATTATAATTAAATGCCTGTAATTTAGTTAAATTACTTGATGCTAATTTCTTACTTTTATTTGGAAGTGAAAAGACATCACCATGCCAATGAAATGCAAGAAATTGATCATCTATTCCTTTAAATAAATAATCATCTGAGCCTAAAAGATTTACATTATGCCAACCTAATTCCATTTTTGAATTTTTGTAAATTTTACTTCCTAATGCCGAAGCAATTATTTGACTTCCCAAACATATCCCAAGAATGGGTTTGTTATTTTTTATATAGTTCTTAACTAATTCAATTTCTTTTTTAATAAAAGAATATTTTTCTTTATCATTTACACTCATTGGACCTCCCATTATAATCAACGCGTCGTAATTTGTTGGATTGTATGCATTTGACTTTTCGTTAATATTAATACAATCATATTCTAATTTTTTTGTTTTCATCAAGTCTAGAATAATGCCTGGTGTTTCTACCTCAATATGCTGTAATACCAATATTTTTTTTGTATTCATACGTATAATGTTGAATTTTTATATAATAATCTTAGGTTCAAAGATTATATGTTAAAATGTAATAGTTGTGAATTAGAATTTTCTGAAATGGAATTAAAAACTGATATAATATTTGATCAATTTTGTCCAAGATGTAAAAGTTTTGATATACAAGTATTGAATAAATCCAATCCAATTTATAAATCAATTATTGCTTGGTTTGTACTTTTATTATTTTTAAGCACCATTATGTTTCCAATTCTTTGGTAAATTTTTATAATAAATTTTTATGTGTAAGCTTTACTATAATTATTTGTAAATATATGGATGAAATAGAACCTGATGAAATTGAGGTATTGAACAAAATAAGAATAGCAAAAAAATTAGGTGATACAAGATTGATAATTTCACTTAATAGAGAATTAGAAATAGCTAGAGAAAAAAATGAAATTCGACGAGATCCAGAAAGTATCTTACAAAAAGATAATATCTTTTGTCATAATTGTAATACTAAGGTAGAGAAAATTCATAGATTTTGTTTTCAATGTGGAGTGTTTCTTGGATAATGAATACATCAGATATATTATTTGGAGGAATTATGGCATTTATGATGTCTTTTGTAATGTCACTTGTAATGACATACGTATCTATAGGATTTGTTCCTGATTTTTTTAATATTTGGTTTTCGTCATTTATCATTGGATTAATTGTGTCATTTCCAATAGCATTGATTGTTGCTCCAATTGCAGCTAAAATTGTAAAAATAACTATTAAAAAGTGACAAATATATTTTTATTATTTAAATATTTTTTTAATAATTTTATAAATTAATTTAATGGGTGGAATCGCTAATAGAAACATAACAGTTCTTTTTGGTTTAATAATTAACATTATTATTCCAAAAATATAAGAAAAACCAATTGCATATAGATATTTTATACCAGGAATTGCTGATTCAGGTTGAATTGGTATTCTTCCAATACCATATGGAAATATTTTAAAATAATCAAATATAATGAATAAAAAAAAAGATATCATGGTGTATAGTAGTAATTTCCTTTGCATATTTTTTATTCTATTTGATAAATTTTTCAAATTATCTTCACTTCTAATTATTAAATAAATTGTTTTGCTCGTTTAATAATTAAGTTTGCAGTATTAAAAATTTCAACAAGATCTTCGTTACTAAATTCTGAAATATTATGTGTATTTTTCCAAATTTCAATCATATTTACTAATTCTGTATATATCTTCTCAGCTTTTTCTACATTTTTACCATTTTTTTTAGATTCATTGATTAATATTTTTAGTTCATTTTTATGAATTTCTATTTCTTGGAATGCTGACATAACTATATATCGGTATAATTGATAATATCAATATTATGATAATAGATGATAATGAAGACTCTGTTGATGAGGAATATGAAGATGATGAATATGATGAAGAAGAATATGATGATGAAGTTGCTTATAAAATTATTTCCGGTTCTGAATCAAAAGTAGAAAAAGAGTTGAATATATTGTCTGGTGCAGGGTGGTCTATTGAAAAGTTTGATTCATTTATATCAAATAATAAAATTATTGTTGTCATATTGATGTCTATTATAACTGAAGATCAATTTGAATTAGAAATTGAGCGCGCAAATAAATTATTATATCCTAAATAGACAATAATCCTATCAATATTATATAATATCTTTTGGTTGCCACTCGTGATAATCATCATCATGTATTATATACTAAAAATTAAATTCATTGTCATCGGATCATTTTAGATAATTCTCATCTATGGTTCACATGGTTCGATTTGGACCCCTAATCATTTAGGTAAGGGGTCCTCTAAATTATTCAGTTTTAATTTTTATTTTTGCTAAATTATTTTCAGCCCATTTTAAATAATTTCTGTGTTCTTTCTTGTATTCTAATGAATCTTTACAGATTTTGTGTATTGATTCTGCATTTTCTTCCCAATAGTTTTGTAATTTCTTTGGTATTTTTAGATAACATGGAGGCTCATCTAGAAATAATGTTGATCGTGCCAATGTGTATAAATCTGCAGATCTTTCACCTTGTGGAATTTTTCCCATGAATTGTACTAAATGTGTCAATTCATGTCCAATAGTAAAATAAGTTAATCTTCTAGGATTTAATCTGATTGTGAATGTATTATATGTTATTCCTTTAATATTTCCTCTTATATTTCCTATTCCAATTGCATAATCAAATTCGGCATTTCCGTCATTAGCATGTGTTGTACCTATTGTTATTCTTTTATCAGATAGTTCAGGGAATTTATCTAATGATTTATTGAGCATTGAAATTACTTTGGTTTTAAATCGTTTTGGTAAATTTACCAAAGATTTTGAAATTATAACATTATCAGATAGAGCATGTTTCTGATTAATTTCATTTTCTATTTGTATTAATAAAATAGGTCTTTGTCCTTCAGACCAATAATCAAATTTTGAAATAATTAATTTTTTAACATTGTTATTTGAATTAAACCATTCAATATATGATTTTTTATCACCTGTTATTAGGTCACATTCATTTTGAAAACAATAACTTGCAATTGTTAGGTCACTAATGTTATCATTAACTAGTTCAGGAGGTGCTCCATTTTTACCTATTAAATATATTTTATCATATAGGCTTTTAATTTTTGGCATATTTTTATACGCCCAACCAATAACATCATGATCAATCACTATTGTATTGGTCAAAAATATCATCCCACTATATTTGTAATATTTTCAGTATATTTGAGTAATTTTAAATTTAAATCATTATCAAATACATTTTTTGATGGTTTTCTTTCTCTAAATCTATGATAAAATTTACCAGTTATTTGATCAAATTCATTTGAACATGCTGCTTTAATTATTGGAGCTGCACCATCTTTGGCAGAGAGAATAAACATTCCAAGTATTATATTAAAAGGCTTCATAAATCTAGGGGTCATATGCCTTCCTAAGTTTGTATTAACAAGACCTGGATGGATTGCATTACATGTTACGCCCGTTCCTTCTAGTGTTTTTGCGAATTCTAGCGTATCAATTGTCATCGCTAATTTTGTATCAAAATAAGCTCTCCAACCCCTCATAGTATACTTTTTGTTTAATTTTTGAAAATCGTTTGAATTAAGATTTCCTGAATAATGAGCTGTTGAAGATGTATTAACTATTCTTGATGGCGCGCTTGTTTTTAACAAATCTAATAAAAGTCTAGATAATAAAAATGGAGCAATATAATTAACTGCAAATTGTAATTCTATTCCTTCTTTAGTCATTATTCGATCTTTAGGAAGAATTCCTGCATTATTTATCAGAATATCCAATCCATTGTTATTTTGTTTGAAATCACTAACAAATTCTCGAATTTCACTTTGCAATGATAAATCGCATTTGTAAACATTAATTTTATCATTGTTAGTAGATTTGATTATATTATCTTTAATTTTATTTCCTGATTCTAGTGATCGTGCAACTAAATTTATTATATAATTATTTTTAGCCATTCCAATTGCTATTTCAGTTCCAATTCCAGACGTTATTCCGGTTATTAGGACATTTTTTTCCATAATAATCTAAAACTTTGATATTATGATTTATAAACTGTGTAAAGATCTAATTTAGAATTAAATAATTAGAATCGATTATCTTGAGTTTTATTCGCCCATAATAGAACAGCTATTACTGAAATTATTGATGTTGTAAGACCCACTAAAGCTGCATTTGTGATTTGCGTATCAAAAATACTGAATATCATTGGTACAAATGTTACAAGTAACGCAGATATTTGTGGATAAACAAGCCATCCAATAAACCCGACTAAGAATCCTACTATCCATATAGTGAATATTGTGGTTATTCTTCCCATGCTTTATAGATGTTGTAGCACAATTTATCAAACTTGACGTAATTTGCTTGACCTAAAAGTAAATAATATTTTGTTATGTTCTCAATATGTCTAAATATTGTATTTGAAAATATGTCGAATATATCAATCGATACTACGAAATTATCAACTAAAGGTCAAGTTATAATTCCAGTTGATATAAGAAATAAACTTGCTCTTGAACCTGGACATAAATTATTTGTCCTTGCTTCAGACGAAGCAATAATTCTACAAAAAACAGCCTCGATTGATCAAGAAGAACAATCCTCATTTTTACAAAAAGCAAAAATTCTAGCTCGTAAAATGGGTTTAAATCTATAATTAATTAATTTTACATATTTCTGGTAATTCTTTTTTATGTTTATTATCTTTAATTCTTTTATTAATTAATTTAATAAATTTTAATTTTTGTTTTGAAAGATGTTCTTCGTCTAAATTATTTGTAATTAAGGAATATAATAATTTATCAACATCTTCATATGTCATTTGTAATTCATCTTCGGCATTATGATTTTCCCATAGTCTGGGACCGCTTTTTTTATTTGTTATTTTATGTGAAATTTCTAATTTTTTTGACAGTATACGAACTTGTGTTTTAAATAAATCTGCAATCGGAGCTATGTCTGCAGCTCCATCACCAAATTTTGTGAAATAACCCAACATATATTCACTTTTATCACCAGTCCCGATTACTATTCTATTTAATAAATTTGCATGATAATATAAAATTGACATTCGTATTCGTGCTAATAAATTTCCTTGTGCGATTTTATGTTTATTTAATTTTTTCATATATTCCTGAGAAATTTTGTTTAATTTTATTATTCTGTATTCAACATTGAATTGTTTAGCAAGATCTATTGCATCTATTTCATCTTCTTCAGGAGTTATTCCTTCCATGGGCATAATCAATCCCAAGATATTATGTTTTGGTATTGATCTAGACGCCAATCCTAAACAAACGCTTGAATCAATTCCTCCACTCAATCCAATTACTATTCCATTTGAATTTGATTCCATTACTTTTTGTAATACAAATTTTTCAATTTTTTTGATTATTATTGAATAATCGTAATCTTCAGGATTATATGACACATAATTAATTTACAGTAGAATCATTTAAGATTAATTATTGCATTCATAGAGTATGACTAAAGAGTATTATGCAATATTGCAAAAACAAATATCCAGCATTGAAATAATGAATATTCACAGACCACCTCATTTAGAATATTTAAGAGGTATACATGAAAATGGCGAATTAATTATTGCTGGCAGATATAAAAACGGTAGCGGAGGGTTGATTGTCGTTTATACTTTAAATTACGATAGAGCACTTGAAATTGCAAAGAATGACCCATATATAATCAATAACGTTCGAGAATTCGATATATTGGAATATGGGGTATTTGATCCTCAATCTATTCCATAAACTGAATATAGTAACATCATAAACCCAATTACAATCATTATTGTTTCTACAATGCTTACTTGACGTAGAGATAGTCCTAATAATTCAAAAGATAAACCTGCCAATACTGATCCAATAGTCATTATGGCAAATCCAATTGCTAAAAATAACATATTTTTTCCTTTCGTTTTACGGTATGATTTTGAACTAAGATAAATTAGAACCGAGCCCAAGATTACAACAAGAGTTTTTAGAATTCTTAGTAATAATAATTCAAATTCCATTATTCTCGAGCCTCCTTTATATTAACAAAATTACGCATTAATTTATCTTCTGGCTTTTCTTTAAGATTAGTAGTAACATCGACTATAAGATCTCCATCTTCAAAAATAAGAGAAGCATTCTTTATTTTACTTCGATACAAATAGTATCTTTTTCCTTCTTCAGTTAACAATGATTTCTCCACTACCATTAGATTGTTATCTATTAATACCTTAACTTTTCTATATGTGGAAGTCATTGGAATACCTTGTTCACGCATAATATCGGTCACTGATTTTGAATTAACTATTGTTGAAAAAAGAATTTTTCTTGAATATTCATCTAACAACGCAGATATAATTGCTTTTTTCTTTTTTTCATCTTCTATAATCATAAATTATTACTTCCAAAGTTGGTAACCAATAACGATAATTATCTTCATATTATATATAGATATATTATATAATACTAATTATGAAACCATACAGACGAAATATATCGGTTGTTACTGCATTTCTATTAATTTTTGCAATTGGTGCTACTATGGCATTAGATTATAAAGATAAAGTATCTGAACCATTAATGGGAAGATATAATTTTAATGATTCAACTGATCAACGATTTAGCAATTTTAACACAGTATTAATTAGATCTGGTTATGACGATTTTCTAGTTTCTATTGTAGAAGTTGCTATAGAAAATAAATAATAACATATTATGCTCGTTTATTTATAAACGACCGAGTCACTTTGAGGGCGATTCTCCCCAACTTATTGCCCTCAAGTATGATAACTTTATCTCACATTACTGGAAATTATTTTTGACCTAATAGGAATAATGCCATATTTATCATAATTATTTATGCCAGCTACCATAAAATCGAGACTTCGTATGCTTTCAGAAGAAAGAGTAATGTCTTCTACTAATATTTTTGACATAATATTTCCTGATAAAAGAACTAAAAATGCTGCAGATTTGTTCTCTAAATGGTTGATAGAAAATGAGGGAGTTGTATCAAAAAATTCAATGAGCGAGTTTGCAAATAATTTACAATCTGGACTCATACTTGAAAATGGCTTAACTTTCAAATATAGTAGAAGAAATTTCTACATGACTTTATTAAGAACATTAATAGATATGGGTTTTATTCAGAAAAACGTGCCTATGTGGGATGAAACTAGGAATAAGACTCTATATATGTATTCGAGAAATATATTCGACATACCTAATAAACCTCCTTCTGTAGGATTTTGGAGAATATCATATTATATATGTAAAAAATGGAATAATCTATTTAACGACTGAATCCTCTAAATTAGATTTTATCATATTCATTAATTCAATATCATTCATATCTAGTAAATCTGCCATAATTTTAATTGAATACAGATTTTTGGTTAGAGATTCTTCTAATTTTTCTTTTTCTAAGATCATTAAAGATTTGCCTTTTGAAGTAGACGCATATTTTTTATGATTACTTTCTGGGGAATATATTTCAACTAAATACTCTTGTTTTAACAGATTTTTTATAATTAGATAGACTGAACCTGGACTGGGTTTCCATTTGTTATTTGTTTGATTTTCTATATGCCTAATAACCTCAGTCCCACTAATTGGATTTTTTGATGATATATCCAAGATTACTAATCTCAGTAATCCTTTAGGGGCATTTATAACTAATTTTGACATTTTTTCTTCATAAAAAAGGGGATGGAGATGAATTATTATCCTCCGATTCTGAATAGTTTTGTTCCACATTCAGGGCATATGCCTTGTGTAGCTGGCTTACCATTTTTCATGGTAATTTTCTTTGGATCGTTCATCTCCCGCTTTGTTCTACATTTTACACAGTATGCTTCGACCATGTCAATTACCTCATTTCTACATTGCAAAATGTGTATATAAATCCGAGTTGAATCGAATAAAAACTGGTCTTAAAGGCAAAAATAAACCCGGATAATACTTAATTTTAAATTTTAAAAGATTAATTATTAATGATTTTCAATTAAAAGTATTAGAATAGAGTTAAAATACAAAACTAAGTCTATTTACATAGTTTTATGATATTTTATCCAATAATCTAGTCGAACATCAATAAAAAGACCAATTGTATCCGGTAGTCAATTAAGCGTATTTCGAGCATAAAATCACAATAATTTAGAGTAAATAGAAGGCAGATGTGATAACAATTTATCTTCAAATGAGAAATTTATTTGGGATAATTTTGTTCGTGTAAAGGTGAGTGTGGGATTTGAACCCACGTATATACGCTCTGCAGGCGCACGCGTAACCGTTACAGAATATTATTTCTCCGCCAACTCACCGTATGACTTTTGTATAAATTATAATATTAGAGATTATCTGTTCTAAGCAAACATCAAGAACAATGGAATAAATGTCAAAGATATTGTATTAATTAACTTAACAAGTACGTGTAAAGCAGGTCCTGCTGTGTCTTTGAATGGATCTCCAAGTGTATCTCCTACTACTGCAGCTTTGTGTGCATCAGATCCTTTTCCGCCAAATTTACCTGTTTCAATATTCTTTTTTGCATTGTCCCAGGCAGCACCACCAGTATTCATCATGAATGCAAGTAAAGTACCGCTGACAGTAGCGCTAAGTAAAAATGCTCCTACCGCAAATGGACCAAGAACTACACCAACAATCAATGGAACGACCACAGGTAATAATCCTGGAATAATCATTTCTTTTTGAGCTGCAATTGTACTAATATCTATGGCTTTACCATAATCTGGTGATTCTGTTCCTTTAAGAATTCCTGGTTTTTCTTTAAATTGACGTCTTACTTCAGCAACTACTTCAAACGCAGTCTTTCCAACAGCACGAATAGCAAAAGAAGCAAATGCATATGGTAGCAATCCTCCAATAAATAGAGCTATAATGATTTTATAATCAATGAGATTGATTATTATACTTTCAACAGTAACTATTTCATTTGAAAGATGAGTTAAATCAATTAAATATGCTTGAAATAGAATAAGAGCTGCTAAACCTGCAGAACTCAAGGCATAACCTTTAGTCAAGGCCTTTGTCGTATTTCCTGCTGCGTCAAATAAATCAATTCTATCTCGTAGTGATTTATCTGCTCCAGACATTTCAGCCATTCCTCCTGCATTATCTACAATTGGTCCAAAACCATCCATACTCAATATTACACCTGCAACAGAAAGCATTCCCATTGTTGCTACGGCCGTACCATAAATTCCTCCTAACTGTGGAGATATTTTACCTGCATGTTCTAATGCGAATAGTTCGCCAAAGTAAAATCCACCTCCTAATGCAAATATAATTACCAATATTGGAAGAACCGTACTTTCTAACGCAACTGAAAACCCAGTAATAATATTAACGCCCGGTCCACTTTCTGATGCCTCAGAAATTGTATTGACAGGACGATATTTACTGGCCGTATAATACAAAGTTATTACAAATATCATTAAACTAGAGAAAACTCCAACTAATGAAGCATAAAACAAATTTATACTTTGTACAGTTTGAGTTATGAGGAAATATAATCCAATAATAACCAAAACAGTAGTAACAATCATACCATTTCTCATTGGAATCATTGGATCGGTAAAGTTTTTGGATCGAACAAATGGTAATCCAATAACTGTAGCTATTAATCCCAAGGCACAAGCCAATAAAGGCAATATTACAAATGCAGAGTTATCTAAAATAGAAGCAATTGCCACTCCTACAATCATAGCAGCAATATTTTCAGCAGTAATTGATTCAAATAAATCAGCTCCTCGTCCAGCTACATCTCCGACATTATCCCCTACATTATCTGCAATTACTGCAGGATTACGTGGATCATCTTCTGGAATTCCAGCTTCGACTTTTCCAACTAAATCAGCTCCTACGTCTGCAGCTTTGGTAAAAATTCCTCCGCCTAATTGAGCAAATAATGCAGCTAAACTAGATCCAAATGCCAATCCAACGATTAATGAAATTTCTTGACCGTAAAGATAGAAAAGAGCGGAAACAGCTATAAGACTTAATCCAACATTGAATAAACCCATTACTAGACCTCCTCGATACGCAATATCCAGTGGTAATTGAGTTCCATGTTTTCCAGCAGTAGCAGTACGAGCGTTTGCCCTCGTAGCTACATCCATTCCAACATATCCTGCAAGTAAAGAAAAAGCAGCTCCAACTAAGAAGGAGAAACTGATTTTTGGAATTCCATCACGCGGATTATCAAATGCTACGAATAAGACAATAGCTAGAACAATGGCAATTATGGAAATAGTTTTGTATTGTCTGTACAAATATGCTTTAGAACCAGTCCTAATCGCATTGTAAATTTCAGTCATTTTTTCAGTGCCGATTTCATGTTTATTAATTTGGAGTGCAATTAGTCCTGCAAAAACAATCGATAAGAATCCTACTAAAGGCGCAATATAATCAATTAATGTCAAAGGGTCTGCCATTTATGTTTCTAACCTAAATTAATTTCAATTGAGTTTTATTTAAAGTCTACTCGTGAATCAAAGACCTGACTAAAAGTGGAAGAACAACACTAGCTTCAGCGTTAATTGTAACATGATGTGCTAAATCTGAGATCTTACCCCAAGAAATAGCTTCTTTAGTTCTAGCTCCACTTAAACTTCCATCAAACTCAGTAGCAGTCGTAATATAAACTGCATAATCTAAACCGCCATTAAATTGATTCCACCAAATAGTATGGTGTTTTGATATACCTCCGCCAATTATCAAAGCCCCACTTTTTTTATATTTGAACACATAATCAGAAATAATTCGTTGATCCTTCAAAATATCTAAAGAAAAATCTTTATGTGTTTCACTGAAGGACCATATCTGACTACCAACAGAACCATCCATTATACCCGGAACAATTATAGGAATGTCATTTTTTTGTGCCCAATATAATATTGAATCTTCGTTATCAATTACAATACCCATTTCTTTGATTATATCCGAAGGCGCGAGATTTTTTTGATCAGAATTATACAGATTTTCAAGAATATAAGACATTTTTTCTTCTATGATTTCGCCATATGATGCTTTAGGAATGAAAATATTACCCAATCTATGAATATCATTTTTATCAAGAAGGATATCATCAAAATCAAAATCTCCTTGATAATAATCCCGATATGTTCTTGCAAGATCATGGTCTAAAGTTCCACAAGTTGTAATAATGACATCAAAATATTTCCGTTTGATCAATTCTTTTAATAGACCTCTATTACCAGTAGCGACAAGAGCTGCAGGAAATGATAAAAATTTAAGACATTGAGAATCATCAATCATGTTTTGAATTATCTTGAAACCGTCGTTAGTAAGACTGGCATTAAATCCACCCATTTCTCCCATTGCATTTAATAAATCAGGAAATGTTTTGATTTCATTAACATTAATATCTTTTATTTTGTCTAATTTATCTATCAAATTAATCCACTATGTGAACATCGTGCGCACCACTTTCAGCTTTACCTGCACTAGTAATTCTAATAAATTGACTATTTTTTTGTAATTCTTCAATAGTTTTTGCATTAGAATAACTTAAACCGGATCTTAAACCTCCTACTAATTTGTTTATTAATTCGCTTGCTTTTCCTCTATAAGGAACTAATGCTTCAACTCCTTCAGGTACATATTCCAACATTTCTTCTTCACCCATTGAATTAGTTTCCTTTGTTCTTCGATCCAAAGCAGCTCCTAATGAAGCCATACCTCTTGTCATTTTATACCTTCCATTAGGACGAGATACTATTATTCCTGGACTTTCATCAGTGCCTGCCAATAAACTTCCAATCATCACTGTAGAAGCACCTGCAGCTAATGCTTTAGTAACATCTCCTGAATTTCTAATTCCTCCGTCTGCAATGATTGGAATATTTTTATCTTTCGCAACTGCAGAACAATTCATTATAGCGGTTAATTGGGGAACTCCAGCTCCAGTCACAATACGGGTTATACAAATTGAACCAGATCCGACTCCCACTTTAATTGCGTCAGCTCCTGCTTCGATTAAATCTTTTGTGCCATCTGCAGTAGCGACATTGCCAACAATTAAATCCACATTTCCAATTTTATCTTTAATTTTTTCAATCATATTAATTGTATGATCAGAATGACCATGAGCAATATCAATAACAATTGCGTCAACTTCTGCATTAGCTAAGTTTATTGCTCGATTTACATCCTCGTCTCTTACTCCAATTGCAGCTCCTACCATTAATCTTCCTTTCTTATCTTTTGACGAAATTGGAAATTTTTCTCTTTTGTAAATATCTTTACTTGTAATTAAACCAACAAGTTCATTTGATGAATTAACAATTGGTAATTTCTCAATTTTATTATTTATAAAAATAGTTTTTGCGTCATCTAAACTAGTACCTTCAGGTGCAGTAATTAGATCTTTGGTCATTATTTCTTTAACAGATTTATTATCAGTATATTCAAAAAATAAATCCCGTTTAGTAATTATTCCTAATAATTTATTTGAACTATCTTTAACTAATATTCCTCCAATTTTATTACTCAACATCAAATTTTTGACTTGTCCAACAGTTCCATCCTGATTTATTGTAACAGGGTCTTCTATCATTATTCCTTCTGATCTTTTTACTGCTAGAACTTCATTAATTTGCTCTTCAATTGTCATAAATCTGTGAATAATTCCAATACCTCCTAAACTAGCAATTTTTATAGCCATATTTGATTCAGTAACAGTATCCATATTTGCGCTTATTACAGGAATATTTAAACGAATATTTTTAGATAAATTAGATTGTAAATTAGTATCTTTTCGTGAGGAAATTCTTGATCTTTGAGGAATTAATAAAACATCGTCAAAAGTATAACCTACTGTAAGGTCATTTTCAATATTATTGTTACTCATTCCATAGTTAATCAATAAGACTGAAGGATATAACTTTTTTATTCCATACATGTTTTATATTTTAAATAGATGATAATCGACGAAAAATATATTAGAACTCTAATAAAACCAAGAAAATCATCATCTCGCAAAGGTGAAAATGGAATAGTTGGTATTGTTGGAGGGAGTAGATTATACCATGGAGCCCCTGCTCTTTCGGCACTAGGCGCATTACGTTCAGGTTCGGATTTGTCATATGTATTTGTACCAAAAGTTATAGCAGATCCAATTCGTTCAATAGCTCCTGATTTAATTGTTTATCCCTTACCGGATTCAAAGATTACACTTGGAAATTCTAATAAAATATTAAATTTCAGAAAAAACATTGATTCATTTGTCATAGGTCCGGGATTGATTAATCAAAAAATAAATGGTTTAATTAGGTTAGTTTCAGAATTACAAAAAAAGAATATTGGTATAGTTTTAGATGCAGGAGCAATAAACACCGAATTATTGAATAATATATCAGGTAAAAATATCATTATAACTGCTCATTTAGGTGAATTTAGTAAATTAGTAAATTCTGAATTAAACAATGAAGAAAATATTAAAAAATCAATAACAAGTTATGCAAAAGAACATAAGTTTACAGTAATTGTAAAAGGAAAAAATGATTATATTTCTAATGGATCTGACGTATTCATAAATACATCAGGTAATTCTTGTATGACAAAAGGTGGAACGGGAGATATATTATCTGGAGTAATAGCTACTTATTTATCAACAGGATACACAGAAATTGAATCTTCAATAATAGGAACTTTTGTAATGGGTAAAACCGGAGAATTGGTATATGAAAAATTTGGATTTCAATTTTTAGCTTCCGAATTTTTAATACTATTAGGGAATTATATAAAAAAATTTAATCAATTAAAATAATAAAAAAATAATAATGAGTTGCGTAAACACAGCTCGTAATATTGAAATTATTTAGAAGTCATTGCAACGTCTATTACGCTAATTATAGCGCTTAAACCAACTAGTGTATAAATTAATGTTCCTACAACACTAGCACCTGTAGCATTAGCAATAATCTCAACAAGATTAGTGTTAGCTAAGGCAACAAGACCCCAATTGAGACCGCCAATTACTAATAAAATATGTGCAATCCGACCTAATGGTTCTGGAATTGGACTACCTGGCATTAAAAATTATAGGTCAAAGAACAATATATATCTGTGGCATAAATGAACTATTATTGATGTAAATGACGAATAATTATATTGAAAATTTTTCTAATATTGATAAATCACATTATAATAATAATATTCGTATTATTGGATGGATTGAAGATTCTAGATCAATAGGTTCGTTAATTTTTTTAACACTAAGAAATTCAACCGGAAAATTACAATTGGTAATCAAAAAAAATCTTATTTCAAGTGATGTATGGACAAATATTCAAACTATTCCAAGACAAAGTACAATTGATGTTATTGGAAAATTAGTTCATAATGAAAAAAATAATATAACTGAATTA
>JACAFT010000018.1:0-20977 GCA_013378375.1 Nitrososphaerota archaeon | reverse complement strand
TTCTATATCATCATTCCATAAAGAGAGCGTAATTTCAGCAGTGTCATCCTTAATTTTGACATCAGCAACTCGTGCTTCTGTACCAAAACGAGTATTAACTGTACGTGTTTCGCCAACTTCGGTTACTTCTGCTTCAGGTATTTCGACGTTTTTTGCGCCGTCTGTTAATTCTGCAATGTTCATTTGTAACAAATATAGCAATCTTATACATATTTTAACTTTATTTATTAATAGATTTTTGAAGTTTATTATAGATATATGCATTATCGATGTTATAGAACATGATTTCTTTTGTATGAGAACATAGGAATAATATTAATATCATTCATAGTAACATATCTAGCAAGTAAAATTCTCATTACTTTCTTAAAAAACACAAAAAGAGAAGTCCTTGACTACCATAAAAAAGGAAAAAATTATGTTGCATATCCAGGAGGTCCAGCAATAATCGTCGGAATTATATTTTCATTAGCAATATTATACATAACAACAAGCGATACAAGAATAATTGCAATATTAGGAGTTACAGTAATAGCAGGAACAATCGGGTTAATAGATGATTTAAAATCATTAGGAGGTCGAAAAAAGCCGCTTTTTTTATTACTAGCAGCTTTACCAATAATATTACTTGGTTCCTATGAACCTACAATGGATTTTTTGTTTTTTGGTTCGTCGCAGCTAACAATTATATATCCATTTTTAATATTAATTGCAATTCCTGTGACTGCTAATACATTGAATACAATTGATGTGTTAAATGGAGTATCAACAGGCTTTATAATAATTGCAGCAATCCCAGTGTTAATAGCATTAATAGTAAAGGGAGACATGAACGCAGCATTAACAACAATGGTTTTAATTACATCATGTATTGCATTTTTTATATTTCACAGATACCCTTCAAAAGTGTTTCCAGGAGACTCAGGTACGCTAGCATTAGGCGCAATGTATGGAGCAATAGTAATTATAGGAGGTGTAGAATTAATAGGAGTATTTGCTTTACTACCTGCAATATTAAATTCCTTTGCTTATTTGTCAAGTATGAAAGATTTTGTCGAGCATAAAAATATCAAAATCAGACCAACAAAAGTGTTAGCTGACGGAACAATCATGGCTGAAAAAGATAAAAGAGCTCCAATAACACTAGTAAGATTAATTGTCGCAGGGAATCCGTCAAAAGAATTATCAGTTGTAAATACAATTTTTATGTTAAGCATAGTTTCATCAATATTAGCAACAACAATTACATTAATAATGTGGTTAGGTTAGATTGAAAAATTTACCAACATTAAGTTTTATAATATTTATTGCATTCACACTAGTGTTTATTATTGCATCAATAATATTTACAATAATAATACCATTAAACACTACATTAACATCGGAATTAGGAATAGTTGTGAGTAGTATAATAAAAGGAATTACTTCACTAAGTTTAATTTTTATCTGGATTCTTATTATGCAAAAAATAATTTCGAATTACCTAGAAAAGAGATTTAGATCAATTCATTGATGCTAATTGAGAATCAATTTCGTCATAATTTGGTTCTTGACCAGGATTATCTGCAAGCCATTTATATCTAATAATTCCTTGTTCATCGATAATAAAAACTGATCGAGTAGCAACGGTATAACCATCTAAATCAAGAAAATTAGGAAATTCAATTCCAAATTTTTTAATAACAGTTTTGTTATAATCGCATAAAAGTAGAAAATCAATATTATTTTTTTCTTGAAATTCTTTAACACTAAATGGATAATCTACACTGATAGCAATCACTTTTGCATTTCGATCAGAAAATTTACTTAAATTATCACGAAAATTACATAATTCAGCTTGACAAACTCCAGTAAATGCAGCTGGATAAAAAACCAAAACAAGTTTTTGTCCTACAGGCAGCGTTTTTAAATTATTATCTGCATCTGGGAGTTTAAAATCAGGTATAGAATCTCCAACATCAACCATACCTGATGATAATTAATACTAATATTTAGCAGTTCTTTCCCAGTTTTTCAGTTTTTCATCATAATCTGCACGGGAATAAAGAACTTTAGCAGGAGAACCAAGAACTACAGTATTATCAGGAACGTTTTTAACAACTATAGAACCCATAGCAACAACACTATTTTCTCCAACAGTAACACCAGATTTGATTACAGAACGTGCGCCAATAACTGCATTATCTTTCACCAATACACCTTCAAGTTTTTTACTAGGAGGATAAGGATCATTAGTCAAAGTAGCAGAAGGACCAATAAACACGTTTTTACCAATAATACATTTTGGAGCAACATACACTAAACCTTCAATCTTAGTATCAGAACCAATTTTCACATTGTAATCAATATGAGCAAGAGAGCCAATAATTACATTATCACCAATTTCAGTGTCATTTCCAATATATGACATGTTCCAAATTTTAATATTTTTTCCCAATACAACATTTTTGCCGATAAATGAAGTTGGTGCAATTGTATTAGAAGTATCAGTCATTATAATTCACGATTAATGTTTTTAATTTTAAAAGGCATACTATTGGATTTTATTCGATCAGGAATTTCGTCATACCATTTAGACAAGAAAGTAGATTCAAAAAGAAAGTTACGTTGAATGTCAGGCAACATAATAGGAATACTTTCAATTATAGGATAATATCTCATACATTGATCACAATATAACAAACCGGATTGAATATCTGTATTGTGTTGTTCAAATTCAAACAAATGTAGATCGCTATTCTTATCAAAAGGACAAATAAGTACAGACTTTAAAGTTTTTTTCATTTGCAATCACAAATCTAAATATATCGGAGCTCCGCGTTTTGCAGAATTAATAGCAGCTTCGGCAATTTTAATGGTATTTAACCCATCTACACCTGTTATAAGAGGAGATTTCTTTAATTTTACAGATTCAACAAAACTTTTTAATTCATTCATAAGAGGTTCTTCGTATTTCCTTGTAGGAATAGTTACAGACTTACCATCATCATGTCGAATTTCTTGAGACATATAATCACCAGAAAGATTACCATCAGTACAAGTTACGGAGATTCTTCTAACCTTGTAGGGAGTAACCCAATTTGCAATAATTATTGCGGTCTTTTGATTCTTAAATCCAAGTATAATAGTAGCAAAATCTTCGTAATCGGTACCAACAAATCCTTGAGCTTTTGGATTTAATACATTACCGGTTCTAGCAAAAACAACACTTGGTTCCTCATTAAATAACCATCGCGCACCGTCAATATCATGAACGGATGAATCAAGAATTACACCAATATCTTTAGTTACGCCAGCCCAACGATTTTCTCTTTGAAATTCGATCAACAATGGATCTCCAAACGTTTGTTTTTGAAGTTGTTCTTTGATATTTACAATAATAGGATTAAATCTTTCCACAAAACCAACTGTTAAAGAAGTGTTATTGTCTTTAGCAAGATTTACTAATTCTTCGCCTTGTGATGATGAATAAGTCAAAGGTTTTTCTACTAATGTAGAAATACCACGAGATAATGTAGTTTTAGCAAGATCAAAATGAGTAGTAGTCGGAGTACATATGTTGCAAATGTCAACATCGCGATCTTTTAGTAATTCATCAAGACTAGAAAATCCTTTTATCGAGTATTTTTTTTCAAAAAGAGTTCTTAGTTCTGGATTTTTTTCAACAAAAGAATCCAGACAATTAAGTTCGTCCAAAACTCGAAGATGATGTTTTCCCCATGAACCAGTACCAATAACTGCAGCTTTCAATCTTAATTCAACCCTAATTTTAATTACCTTGTACAAATTGTATTTGCGTGTATTAAAAATATATTGTCTTTGAGTTTTCCTTTAAGAGTTTTTAGGATTTTTTCGTCATTTAATGAACCTAAAATCAGTAATTGTTTTTTTTCAGTAGCAGGGAGATAAAAAGTCGTCTTATTATTTTTTGTAATTTTATAATCATCAATG
Organism: Nitrososphaerota archaeon; assembly: GCA_013378375.1. GTDB lineage: Archaea > Thermoproteota > Nitrososphaeria > Nitrososphaerales > UBA57 > UBA57. Next base: position 17,026 of record JACAFT010000018.1, on the reverse strand, counting down.
TCATTAACATTACCCACTATATCAGAAATTTTATCAATCATACGGTTATGAATATAAGATTTATCACCTCGAATTTCAGATTTATCTATCGACCAACATAAGTAGATTTCAGTTCGACTTGCTTTAAGAGAATTTTCTTTCATAAATAGTTTCAGCTGATCAATAAAGAATCTAATATAAGATTCAATTCCACGCAATATACCAGAAATTATATACAAAGATGGATCTCCTGATTCAAGTGTTGTAGAAAAAGAACGAACGTCGGTTAACTGGTTTGAAATATCATCAACATAATGTATAGGATTTTGTAATAACATACGATTTGCATAATTATTTATTTTTTTCAATGACTCTGCTTCAGAGATGATAGGAGAATATAATAATGAAATTTTTTGTAAATGCAATAATTCAGATAAATCAATATCAAAAACATTGTCATAAGTAATATTTGCATTTTTGGCATAAGTCTGTGCAATTTTTTTATTATCAGGATTATTTATGCCAAAAGAAATCGCCTTTGTAGTTTGAGGGTTTAGAGGAAGATAAGAATAGGAAAAATCAGTTTCAGAACTCAGACCACTACTTCGTTCAATAATTTCAATCATTTCAAAATTAGTACCGTGACCAACAGGAACACAATTAAAAATCATTGTATCTTTCGAAATATTTTTTGAAAGTTCATCTAATGTAGAAAAAATTTGTTTTTTATAATCATCAGTTTCACGAATTTTTGGAGTAAAAAAAATAATTAAATTTTCACTTATAGCATTTTTTTCAGGTTTTATACTAAGAAGAGATTCAGCGTCAATTAACTCTTGAGCAGACGAATAATTAGATAGAATTTGTTTATTGATCTCAGTAGCAACGTGTAATTTTTCATCGAGTAATACAGTAGAAATGGATTTTGATACAAGGGAAGAGGCTATCATATACCCCTCAGTACTAAGACCATAAACTAAAACTGATTTTGCTTTCTCCACACCTATTACACATTATACAATCTCATTTCTACTAATAAAAATAATACTTCGTGGCAAAAATGTCGTGTAAATTTAAGTTAAAAAAAGTTATATCGTGGAATTTTGAAGAGATAAGGTATAGTTATAGCATGAAGGTATGGATTGATATATTAACGCCAAAACAAACATTGTTCTTTGAACCACTAATCGAAGCACTCCAAGAAAGAGGTGACGAAGTGGTTATCACTTCAAGACGTTATAGAGAAGCAGAATTAATGTTAAGAAAAAGGCAGATTAATGCAGTATTTATTGGATCTCATGGCGGAAAGAGATTAGATGCAAAGCTAACGGCTAGTTTAGAAAGAAGTAATGAACTGACTGAATATTTTAAACACGACACACCAGATGTATTAGTATCTTTTAGTTCACCAGAAGCTTGTAGAGTTGCCTTCGGATTAGGGATAATCAATTTATGTGTAAGTGATTCTCCTCATGCAGAAGCAGTATCAAGATTAACAGTACCATTAGCAGATTGTCTACTAACACCTTGGATAATTCCAGATAAATCTTGGACAGGGTTTGGAATTGAACGAAATAAAATAGAACAATATAAAGCACTTGATCCATATGTATGGTTGTCAAGAAGAGATCTAAGTGACAAAAAAGATGTTACATTAAACATTGACAAATCAAAATCAACAATAACATTAAGATTAGAAGAAAGTTTTGCATCATACGTATCAACTAACAAAAATACACATGAATTCGTATTGATTAAACGGTTAATTGAAGAATTCAGAGATCAAAACATTGTAATTCTTTGTAGATATTCTGAACAAGTAGATGAAGTGTATAAAAAATTTAAAGGTCGAGTGATAGTACCAACAGATGTAGTAGATGGTGTTGCGCTTCTCCAATCATCTGATTTATTCATTGGACTAGGAGGAACTATGACTGCAGAAGCCTCATTACTAGGAACACCAACAATATCATTCTTTAGTGGAAGTTATTTTGTTGAGAGATATTTAATATCAAAAGGACTTTTGACCAAACCAAGAGATGTCGATGGCGTAATCCGTGTATCAAAAAATTTCTTAAGAGATACAAAATTGAGAAAACAAATGAAAATAAGATCAAATAGAATAAGATCTGGAATGGAAGATCCGATTCAAGTCATAATTAAGAAGCTTGATATCCTAATAAGAGAAAAACTTAATGAAGAACTAGCACGAAAATGATAATGAGCCCGGTTTAGCCCGGTGGAGGATGTAAGTCCATCGAGTGTAGCGGTCAAGCATATCGCCCTTTGGAATAAGAAGAAAGGCGGTGACGGCAGTTCGAATCTGCCCCGGGCTATTATTCACAGATTTTAGCAGATAAATAAGTTGAATGAACATTTGTTACTTGAACGTCATAGATTTTTCCAAGAATAACATCAGAGTCGTCAAGTACAATAGGTTTGTAAGCAAAATTCCGACCAATCATCGTACCTTTGACTTTCCCTTTTTCATTTACAAGGCATTTGCCATTCCAACCACGCCATTGTTGATTATGTTTTAAAGAAATTTCCTTAATAATAGATGTTAACAATTTTGAGCGTTCGTTAATTACAGAATTAGGAACTTGTTCCATTTCAATAGCTTTTGTTCCAGGTCGAGCTCCATATTTTGAGAGATTAACAACATCAGGTTCTATATATTTTATAAGATCAACAGTATCATGAAACTCTTCTTCAGATTCTGTAGGATATCCAACAATTATATCAGTAGCAATTGATGAAAGAGGAAATTTGTTACGAAAATTAAAAGACATTTTTATAAAATCTTCTACTGAATGACCTCTTAACATTGATTTCAATACACGATTGTTACCAGATTGTACAGGAATGTGTAAGAATTTATAGATTTTATCATGATCAAACATGTTGAATAATTTATTAAATTTCTTTTTAGTGTGCATCGGATTCATCATTCCAACACGAAGGAGAAAATTATTTGGAATATTAACAATGGATTCAAGCAGATCTGCAAGATCCATCATCATGTCCATACCATAACAACCATTATCAGTAGAAGTTAACCAAATTTCTTGACAACCTTCATCAGTAGCATTTTTAATTTGGTCAACAATAACATTAGGAGGATAACTGATAAGAGTACCCTTTGCTATTTTTACTTGGCAAAATGTACAAGAACTCAAACAACCGGTTCCAATTTCTACGATATCAATAACAGGATTAATACGGATTTTTGGCAACAAGACTTTAGGTTTAGTAGATGTTTTTAATTCAATAACTTGATTTCCTCGAAGAGTTGAGTTGACAATTGTAGAAATTTTATCAATTGAATCAGGCCCCATAAGACTAGCCTTCGGATTAATCTTTTTGATGTCTTTGGCTTGAGTTTTTGGCATGCAACCAGCAACAATTAAAGGAGAATCATTTTCTGAAAGTTTCTTGATTCTATATGACATACGATTAGCAGTTGCAGTTTTTACAGTGCACGTGACAATAATATTAATATCAGAATCATTTGGATCATCTACAATAGAATATCCTTCTTGGGTAAGTTGTCCAGCGCAGATTTCAGAATCAGAATAACTCGCACTACAACCATACGTTTCTATATAGACTTTTGAACCGTTTGACAAAATATTTCACATCAATTATAATAAACAGTTTTTGGAGCTATTTTAACAATTATTCTGATTTCACCTTTCTGTTTCCAAGGAAATTGAGAAAGGCCAAGGTATTTCTGTGATAATTTGTCTAGATGAATATCTGCGTTTATATTGGTAATATCTATAACTTCTCCAATTATAGAAGCCCATTCATAGGAATCATTATGGTTAACTATACTAAGAGCAATCCGTTTATCATTTTTCATATTTTTTAATTTAAGTCGGTTTTCTGAAACATTAATTAGAATCGTATTATCAACTCTGTCAATCCAGACAGGAGTAGCATGAGGACTGCCATTATTTTTTAAAGTAGCTAAATGTGCAATATTCTTATCGTCAATCAATTCTTTTACTTTTTTAGGTATCTCATACAACAACAATACTATAAGACATTAGTTTTTATAAAATTTCTGTAAAGTAATTTCAATAAAATAATAGAAAAGGAATAAAAGATAATGCAATAGGAATAGGCAAACCTGGAAGAAGGTCAAATCTTGTAAGGAGATAAAAAGTCAGAATCATGCCAATGTGTATAAACACAATGCTAAGAAATGCTGCAAATGGAGTTAATAATAACAATGCAGATGAAGGAATCATCGAATAAAATACAAGATCACCAACTCCTAAATTGAAGTTTCCTATATTCACAATAAGTGGTCGCAGATCGAATGTGTTTTTAGAAGAATCAACAAGTGATTTAAGAGGTCCACGAAACACAGCATAGATATCATAAATTGCAAAGGCAATAGGAATAAGAAATATAGTAGGAGGTTTGAGGAAAATTGCAATAGATGTACCATATAATGAACCTAAAATAAACGAAGATGTAAGTTGTAGGAGATTAGATTGAAGAATAGTAATTGCAGACATAGGGATTAGACTTAAAAAAATTGACAATACAATAACCATAGAAGATGAAAGAAAGCTACCAAAGGCAATACTTACAAGAAGATAACTAACTGAAAAAGTGCCCATTCCTAAGACAAAAACAAAGAATAATTTTATTATTCGTAATCTTTTTCGTTTTAAAAGAACAAGAATAACAACGGTAATTACAAAAGTAGAAAAAACTAAAATAAGAGAATTTAAAATAGAACCAGATACAGTGTTTCCAGCAGGTTGATATGATGGAAGTGATTGATATAATCCAAGAAAATTACTAGTTAAAAATAATGAAGCTAATTGTACAACAAGAACAAAAATGTGAATGGATAAGATATCTTTTATTGGAAAAATATTACGGAAATTAGACATTTTCAATATAGAAAAATATTAACAAGAATTCAACTAACTATTAACATTCCTCGATGATTTGAATGTCCTTCTCCACAGAAAACATTACAAAAAAATTCAAATGTGCCTTTCTCAGTTGCAATAAATTTAATATCAACAGTTTGACCAGGAGGTACAAAAGTGTATATATTATAATCATCAAGAGCGAACCCATGAGGAACATCTACACTAGTAATTCGAATAACGACTGTCTGTCCTTGTTTAACAGCAATTGTATTAGGTTCAAATTTCCATTGCTGAGATGTAATATCAAAAAAAACTTCATCAGATTGTTGTTCGACGTTAGGAATAAATTGTAAAATAACAAACAAACCAAGAAGAACAGTAAAAGACAATAATTCTTTTTTGTATGGCAAAGTCATTATATTGAATGAAGAAGGCCGGCCATATAAATTAATACAAAACCAAGTAAGATAAACATAATTTCATTGAGTTTAGTAAAAGAAATTAATTTGTCAGTCTTAATGAAATCTATAAGAATGAATAATAGAGCACCAGAACTAATTGAAAAAAATACAGAACTAATTATACCTGGGATTCCAATTATAGTGAAATATGAGCCAAGTACTATTGGAAACGAGACTATCAGAGTAGAAATAATGATCCAAGAAAATGAAATAGGATACATGAAGGGAATTATGAAACCTTCAGCAAATTTGTGAATTACGAAAGAAAATGTTTGTATGTTCCTAGCATCTGAAAGATAAAAACCAAGATTATTTAGATCGTATCCAATGATTATTCCTTCCGCAAAACCATGAAAAGAGAGGGTAATAGATATTAATAATATTTTTAAAAAATGTAATTCAAGAAATTTATAGTGAGAAAGAAAGAAAATCAACATGAAACCAAATATAAAACACAATAATAATGTTAGACTGTATATACTAGGTCCTAGATTGATGCCAAGTTGAGACGAACTAATCATGTAATCGATAAATAATGCAAAGATAATTCCCAATGAAAGATTGTTAAAAATATAATCTTTTTGTAGAGAACGATTATAAAATACACGTATGAAAATTCCAAGAAATGTAGGTAACACGCCGATTAGAATAACAATTCCAACAATAGAGAACAAACTAAGCATACATTGTATCAAATAATCAAGATTCTTAAAGATGACTAGTCTTTGTTTAGTTTACGTTTCAACGGATTGCCACAAATTATACAGATTTTTTCCGTTTTAATATAAGACTTGTTACAACCAGAACAGAAACTAATCCATTTGCCAGAGTGTTTAATTCCTGAATACAATAATGGACGATAAGGAATATTTTGATTTTTTGCTACATTTTGTATTGCAAAATCGTCAGTAAGAATGATACCATTCCATCCTTGTATAAGAAAATCTTTTGCTAAAGCTATTATAGAAATATCTGCAACAGACAAAGATGATTTGTTTTCAATTAAAAGAGTAGCTTTAGAGATAGATTCGAAAGATGAAGAACTAGGAGAAGTTATGACAAGTCTATTAGAAGACACTAATGTTTCAATTCGGTTTTTAAAGAAGGTAATTTTATAAAGTTCTTCAATAATCTGATTTGTAGTATAATATTTCTCTAAGGATACAAATGGAATTCCTGCATAGAATACAGTCGAATCAATAATTATCCTAGAATCCAAGGCTAGTTAACTGCCTTAAGGTGGAATTTGAAAAGCGAAGAAAAACAACATCAGGAACCTTTGTATTAATTTTTATTTCTTCCATAGGTTCAATACTAAATTCAACCTGTCCATCAACAACAACTCTAGCATTTTCATATGCAATGATAGAAAAATCACTAATCGGTATGGCAATTGGCGGAAGTCTAGAAATTGGTGCTATAGGTGTAATTAAAAGAGCAGACAACTTCTCACTAAGCATAGAAGAACCCAGGGATAATGAATGTCCAGTTGAACCAGTAGGCGTAGAAACAAGCAACCCATCCATTCTATAATTAAATATAGATGAATCTAATTTGATTTGATAATTTATAGCTCTAAGTTTTTTTGATCTTTCAATATATACTTCGTTAAGACTTGGAATAGAGTGTTGAGATTTAGTTGAAACGGAAATACGTTTGCGTCTGTCAAAAAAGAAATCATTATTCCGTATATGTTTAATGAAATTCGATATATTATCAGGTTTTATTTCTGTAAGAATACCTTTACCACCTGCATGTAGACCAAGAATAGGAATAGATTTTTTTAACAATCTTGATGTTTTAATAATAGTTCCATCACCACCAACAGAAATAATACAGTGAACATTCAGTGATTTACTATCCAAAGAAATTGATTCAAATTTTTTAGATTGAAGAGGATAAACTAGTTTAATATCAAAACCGGAATCATGTAGTTTCTTTGCTAGTTTCAAAGATGTACGAGAAGCACGTAGATCTGAATCTTTAGATGTTATTGCAAAGGAATTAATATTTCTTTGTTTCAAAGTCATCATCTTTAGTTTAGTGATAATTGTTATATATCTTGTCTATTATTGAGCATGTTAGATATGAGTAAACCTGCATCTCTAAGCGACGTAAAAATTGGTTCATATATCATAATCAATGAAGAACCATGTAGAATAGTAGAATACGATAAATCTAAACCAGGAAAACATGGATCTGCAAAAGCAAGAATTGTAGCAATTGGAGTTTTTGATAAGTCAAAAAGAAGCATGGTTTCGCCTGTATCTGCAGGAATTGAAATCCCAATAATTGAAAAAAGAACAGGTCAAATAATTTCAATAGTAGGAACAACAATCCAACTTATGGATATGGAAACATTTGAGACATTGGACGCACCTGAACCAGACGATGTTGATTTAAAAAATAAAATAACAGAAGGAATAGATGTAGAATATTGGAAAGTATTAGAAAGAATAAAAATAGTAAGAGTAAAATAAACCTAAAAGAATTTTCGTTTAGATTTATTATCGTTTAATTCAGAATGTAATTCTTCAATTAACTTTCTTTGTTTTGAATTAATTTTTTTAGGAATTATAACGTTCACTTTTACTAATAAATCACCCGTACCATAGCCATTAATTCTCGGAAAACCTTTACCTTTAACCTTAATGATTGTTTGATTTTGTGTTCCAGAAGGAATCTTAAGTTTACATTGTTTATCAAGTGTAGGAACGATTATTTCACCACCAAGAACTGCAGTAGGAAAATCAATTTCAGTTTCGTAAATTAAATGTTCATTATTACGAATAAATAATTTACTAGGCTTGATATGCGTAACAATATAAAGATCGCCAGAATGACTCATACCTGAAGTTACATCTCCATACCCACGTAAACGAATACGAGAACCATCATCAACACCAGGAGGAATTTTTACAGGAATCGTTTGTTTTTTTTCCATTACACCCGCGCTTTTGCATTTTGCGCAAGGTTTTTCGATAATTTTTCCACGACCTCGACATTTAGAACAATGTTGCATAGTAACAAAACGTGCAAAACCTGCTGATCTTGTAACTTGAACCTGACCTCGTCCACTACAATTAGAACAAGTGATTGGAGATGAACCTTTTTCTGCGCCAGATCCAGTACAATATTCACATTTTATATGACGAGGTATTGTAATGTTCAATGTTTCCCCTCTATATGCTTGTTCAAGAGTAATTTCTGCATTATATTGAAGGTCTTGCCCTCGAGATGGATCTCTTGGTGTTGAAGATCCAAACAAACTATCAAATATACTGCCAAAACCTCCACCACGACCACCAAATCCACTAAAAATCTCATCAAAATTAGTCGTTCTAAATATATCTTCAGGACTAAATTGTCCATCAATTCCTTGTTGTCCGTACTGATCATAAATTTTCCTTTTTTCAGAATTAGACAAAACACCATAAGCAGTAGAAAGTTCTTTGAATTTTTCTTCTGCATTAGGAGAATTATTACGATCTGGATGATATTTCATAGCAAGCTTTCTATAGGCTTTTTTTATGTCTTGATCTGTGGCGCCTTTAGAAACACCTAGGATATCATAATAATCGCTATTGGTCATTTATCATCAGTAGAGGAATTCTCATCTACCACGTCGTATTCTCCATCAATAACTTTTTCCTGAGAATCAGTAGAGGCATTATTGTCAACGGAAGAACTAGAAGTAGAAGATGCTTGATTGACATCAGCCTGAGTAGATTGTTGGTACATGGAAGAACCAATTTCTTGTAAAAGTTTGCTCAATTTATCTGAATTTTCAGTAATAGAAGAGTGTTCCTTAGATTCAACAGATGTTTTTAGTTCTGCAACCAGAGCGTCAATTTGGGATATTTGTTCTTGTGTAATCTTCTCTTTAAGATCAGTTTTAGTTCGTTCTGCCGTATAGATTAATGAATCAGCTTTATTAACCAATTCTACCTCTTCTTTTCTCGCTTTATCTTGTTCGGCAAACTTTTCTGCGTCTTTAATCATTTGTTCTTTATCAGAATCAGAAAGTTTACTAGAACCTGTTACAGTAATTTTTTGTTCTTTGTTAGTAGCTAAATCTTTAGCAGATACATTAATTATACCATTTGCATCAATGTCAAAAGTTACTTCAATTTGAGGAACGCCTCTTGGAGCAGGAGGAATTCCTTCAAGATTAAATCTTCCTAAAGACGTATTATCAGATGCCATTTGTCTTTCTCCCTGAAGAACATTTATTGTAACGGCAGATTGATTATCCTCAGCTGTTGAGTAGATCTGACTTTTCTTAGTAGGAATAGTAGTATTTCGTTCAATCATTCTATTACATATACCGCCTTGAACCTCAACACCAAGTGAAAGAGGGGTTACATCAAGTAATAAAATATCAGAAGTTTCACCGGCAAGAACTGCTCCTTGTATAGCAGCACCAGAAGCAACACATTCCATAGGATCAACTCCACGTTCCAATCCCTTGCCAATTATTTTTTTAACAAAGTCTTGTACAGAAGGCATACGTGTAGGACCTCCAACAAGAATTATTTTAGTAATATCAGCTGTAGAAAGTTTTGAATCTTCAATAGCTTGTTTAACAGGATTTTCACATTTTTGAAGTATTGGAGAAATTAAGTCTTCAAGTTTTGCACGAGTCAAAGTGGTTTCAAAATGTACAGGATTGTTTTCAGAATCTTGAGCAATAAATGGAAGATTAATATCAGTAGTCAATACAGTAGACAATTCAATTTTTGCTTTTTCAGCTCCTTCACGAAGTCTTTGTATTGCTTTAGAATCATTATTCAAATCAATAGAGGATCGCTGCTTAAACACTTCTACAAGATAATCTAGGATTTTTTGATCCATATCAGTACCACCAAGTCTAGTATCACCACTAGTACTTTTTACTTCGAATACACCATCTCCTAATTCCATTACAGTAACATCAAGAGTACCGCCACCAAGATCAAATACAAGAATTTTTTGATCAGATTCATCTTTATTTAATCCATAAGCCAATGCAGCAGCAGTAGGTTCATTTATAATCCTAACAACTTCTAATCCAGCAATAGACCCTGCGTCTTTCGTTGCCTGTCGTTGTGCATCATTAAAATAAGCAGGAACAGTAATTACAGCTTTTTCAATTTTTTCGCCAAGAAATGCTTCTGCATCAGTTTTTATTTTTTGAAGAATAAAGGAAGAAATTTGCTCGGGTGTATATTTAGTGCTACCAATTTCTACAACTTCTTTAGTTCCCATTTTTCTTTTTATAGAAAATACAGTACCCTCAGGATTAGTAACAGCTTGTCTCCTTGCAGGTTCACCGACTAAACGTTGATTATCAGATGTAAAGGCGACATAAGATGGAAAGGACTTCCCTCCTATACTAGTTCCCTCTGCACTAGGAATAATAGAAGATTTACCGCCAACCATTACGGCTGCAGCAGAATTACTTGTGCCAAGATCTATTCCGATTATTTTACTCATTTATATTAACTCCATTAGTGTCAACTTTATTATTGCATACATTTACTTTACTGGGTCTTAAAACTTGTCCATGAATTTTATACCCACTTTGAATTTCAGAAATAATAACATTATCTTCAAAATCAGAGTTTTTTGTGTAATCAACAGCTTCGTGTAAATTGGGATCAAAAATACTTCCAACAGAATCAATCAACTCGACGGATTGTTCTTCAAACATAGCCTCAATATTTTTAATGACAAGTTGTATTCCTTTTATTGAAGAATCTTCCGTATTTGCATTTTCCAAAATCCTTTGTAGATCTTCATATATTTCAATCAAGCTTCTTACCATCTCATGTTTACCAAATTTAGATTGATTTTCAAATTCTTTATTAGTTTGTTTGCGAAAATTTTCAAAATCAGCTTGAAGATATTGAAGTTGTTTAAAGTATGAATCGGATTGTTTTTTTATTTTTTCAAATTCATCCTTACTATAATCATCTTCTGCAGAATCTAAGGGAATATTTTGTTCATTATTTTCAATTAACATTCATAAAGCCTCTAAATTAATGTTCCTAACTAAAGGAGAGTAACTTAAATCATATCTATAAACTTTTCCACAAATTATAGATTCCAGCAATAAATAAACCAATAATGAAAGTTAATAATTGGAAATTAGATATATAAAGATAATTTATAATGAAAACTGGAATTTCGTTTTTATCAGGTGGAAAAGATTCAGTGTTATCGATGCATTTAGCACATAACTCAGGAATCAAGATAACAGGGATAATGACAATCATTCCGGAAGATCCTGAAAGTATGCTATATCATACACACAATGTAGAACTTGTAAAATCTATTGCAGAAGTAGTTGGCATAAAATGGATACCAATTAAGGCTCCTAAAGATAACGAGATAGAAGTACTTGCTGATGCCTTAAAAAACATTGATGGAGATTATTTAATCACAGGGGGAATAGAATCCAATTATCAAAAAAAGAAATTCGACATAGTCTGTGAAGATGCAAATATGAAACATTATGCTCCAATATGGGGAATTACACCCGAAAAACTTTATGAAAAGATATTAGAAAATAATTTAGATGTTATCATAGTATCAGTAGCTGCACTAGGCTTAGAAGAAGAATGGCTAGGCAGACATTTAGATAAAAATAATATAGAGAAATTACTTTATCTGGCAAAAAAGTATAAGTTTAATGCAGTGGGAGAAGGAGGGGATTTAGATACATTGGTTCTTGATGGTCCATTATATTCAAAGAAATTAGAGCCTATTAATGTAGAGAAAATATGGCATGGAGATAGAGGAACTTTAAAAATTCCCAAATTAATAAGTATAAACAAGTGAGAATAAGATGTTAGACAAACTTCGTGACGGACTTCAGAATTCAATAAAAAAATTTATTGGAAATGACAATATAGATGAAGAATCTATAAAAGAATTCATAAAAGATCTACAAAGGTCGTTATTACAATCAGATGTCAATGTAAAACTAGTTTTTGAATTAACAAAAAAAGTAGAAGAACGGGCATTAAAAGAAAAAGTTCCAATGGGAATCCCGAGAAGAGATCATATTGTGAAGATATTATACGAAGAACTATCAAATATGTTGGGTTCAGACAATAAATTCGAATTAAAAAAAGATAAACAAAACATTATTCTAGTACTCGGAATACAAGGAAGTGGAAAAACTACGTCAATTGGGAAATTGGCCAGATATATGTCAAAAAAGAACTATTCAACAGGAGTAATTGCAGCAGATACATTCAGACCAGGAGCATTAGAGCAAATAAAATCACTTTGTGAGCCTTTTAAAATTGAAGTTTATGGAGAAGAAAATGAGAGCAATGCAGTAAAAATAATCAGAAATGGTATAAATTTTTTTAAAAAAAATACAAAAGATGTAGTTATAATTGACACAACTGGAAGGCACAAAGAGGAAGAAAAACTAATGTTAGAAATGAAACAACTAACAAAAGAAATTAAACCAGATAATATATTTCTGGTAATTGATTCTACAATTGGTCAACAATCTGAATCTCAATCAAAAGCATTCAAAGAAATTGCTCCAATAGGAGGAATTATAATAACAAAACTAGATGGCGCAGCAAAAGGAGGAGGTGCTTTAATAGCTGTTGCAAACACTGGTGCAAGTATTTTCTTCTTAGGAACCGGTGAAAGAATTGATGATTTAGAGGAATTTGTTGCAACTAGATTTGTAGGAAGATTAATTGGAATGGGGGATATTCAGACATTATTACAAAAAGTAAAAGACATGCAAATAGAAAATCAAGATGTAAAACTACAAAGAATCATGTCAGGTAAAATGACTATTACTGATCTATACGAACAATTAGAACAAATGAACAAAATGGGATCAATAAAAAAAATTATGGAACTAATTCCAGGAGCATCTAATCAATTACCCGAAAAAGATTTAGATAATATTGAAAAAAATATGGAAAAATGGAAATTCATTATTCAATCCATGACCAATCAAGAAAAACAAGATCCAGATTTAATTAATTCATCACGAATAAAAAGAATTGCCAAAGGTTCAGGAAGAACAGAAAAGGAAATAAAAGAATTATTGAACCGATACAAACAATCTAAACAAATGTTTAAAGCTGGTAAAGGAAGAAATATGAGACAATTAATGAAAAAATTAGGTGCTAATTAAAGCTGGATAAAACAATACTCAAAAACGCAAAAAAAATTTTACGTAAATATCAATTATGTAATAGTTGTTTAGGAAGACAATTTTCAAACAATCGTATAAATAACAAACTATATGGAAAGAAGATTAGTATTCAAATTCACAACAAATCCAATAAAAGAAATTGCTTTATTTGTGAAGGAATAATGGCAAATTTAAATAAAACATCGAGCACAATAATAAAAAAAATAGAAAAATTTGAATATTCAAGTTTTATGATAGGAACAATAATTGATTCAGAAATAATTGAAAGAGAAGATTTCATCAGAGCTGAATACAAAATTAAAGGTGGCGAATCAATAAAAAGTGAAATTACAAAACAAACATCAAAATTTATTGCATTAAAAAGTGGTAAAAGAGTCAGTTTAAACAAACCTGATTTAAATATTCTTGTCAATACATTAATGGACGATATCGAAATAACGACTAGGTCAATATTTGTTATAGGAAATTACATTAAAAGGAAACGCGGAGTAAAGCAAAAAAAACAAAGATGTAAAGAATGTAAAACATATGGATGTAAAATATGTAAATTTTCAGGATTTCAAAAAAGTCCATCAGTAGAAAATGAAATACAAAAATTTTTAAAGAAAAAATTTATTGCAAATGATGTAAAAATATCATGGTTTGGTAGCGAAGACAATAATAGTTTAGTTAAAAATAAAGGAAGACCATTCTGTGCAGAAATTGTTTCACCTATTAAACGTAAATCATTTTTCCGAGATAAAAAAATGAACAACGGTATAATAATGAAACATGCTGAAATATTAAAAAACAGACCAATAACAGACTTTGGTTTTATTATGAAGTCAAGAGTAAATTTTGAATGTAATTGTAAAGACGTTAATAAAATAAAATATTTGGAAAAATTCTTTGATAAAAAAGATGTAACTATATACTCAATCAACAAACGAAAACACTTTACAAGAAAAATATTTTCAGTAACAATTAAAAAAATTGAAAAAAAACAAGTCAGATTAGACATTATTTGTGAAGGAGGAATAAATATAAAAAAACTAGTATCTGGGGAAAATAATGAAATTGAGCCAAATTTTAACAAAGTGATCAGAAGAAAATGTATTCCAGACAAAAATGCTCCATTTGATGTCCATTATGTAAGAATACAGAAAAAAAGGTAATATAAAATTAAAGGACTAGTCAAAAAAACATAATATTTAAAAATTGAGAAGTACGGACTAGTAACTATGTCCCAAAATGGCGGTCAACCCGTATTTATTTTAAAAGAAGGTTCAAGTGAATCTAAAGGAAAAGAAGCACAAAGAAATAATATATTTGCTGCAAAACTTGTCGCTCAATTAGTAAAAACATCCTTAGGTCCAAGAGGAATGGATAAGATGTTGGTAGATGGAATAGGAGATGTGACAATTACTAATGATGGAGCTACAATTTTAAAAGAAATAGATATGCAACATCCAGCAGGAAAAATGATGGTAGAAGTTGCAAAAACTACAGATAATGAAGTAGGAGATGGAACAACTACTTCAGTTGTATTTTCTGGTGCATTATTAGACAAAGCTCAAGAATTGATAGATAAAGAAGTACATCCAACAATGGTAATAGATGGATATGGAAAAGCTGCAGATGAAGCATTAATTATATTGAAAAAAATTGCGATTAAAGTTGATAAAAATAATAAAGAAATATTGAACAAAATCGCGGCCACAAGTATGATGAGTAAATTAGTTGCAGAAGAAGCAAAAAATCTTTCAAAAGTAGTCGTAGATTCATTATTACTAATTGCAGATGAGATTAATAATGAAACAAAAGTTGATTTAGATAATATAAAAATTGATAAAAAACCCGGTGCGTCAATGAATGAAACTTCATTAATAAAAGGAATAGTTCTTGACAAAGAAGTGGTGCATTCAAGTATGCCAAAATCAATTACAAAAGCAAAGATAGCAGTAATCAATGCAGCGTTAGAAATTGAAAAAACTGAGATTAGTGCTGAAATAAGAATAAACGAGCCGTTACAAATGAAGCAGTTTCTTGATGAAGAAAATAGAATATTAAAGCAATCAGTTGATCAATTGGTTGCATCAGGAGCTAGTGTAGTTTTATGTCAAAAAGGAATAGACGATATTGCTCAACATTTCTTAGCTAAAGCAGGAATTCTAGCAATTAGAAGAGTAAAAGAAAGCGACATTACAAAGTTAGCTAAAGCAACAGGAGCAAGAATAGTTACAAACTTGAAAGATCTTACAAATCAAGATCTTGGACTTGCTGCATTAGTTGAGGAAAGAAAAATTGAAAGTGATAAATGGGTATTTATTGAAGGATGTAAAAATCCAAAGGCAGTCTCAATACTTATTCGTGGAGGTTCTCCCAGAGTTCTTGATGAAGCAGAAAGATCATTACATGATGCCTTAATGGTAGTAAAAGATGTACTTGAATACCCATATGTTGTAGCAGGCGGAGGTGCACCAGAAGCAAATGTCGCATATAAACTAAGACAATGGGCAAATAGTCTTTCTGGAAGAGAGCAATTAGCAGCACAAAAATTTGCTGATGCAATGGAATCATTACCAGTAACTTTAGCAGAAAATGCAGGAATGGATCCAATTGATACACAAGTAGAATTAAGGGCAAAACAAGTTGAAGGTAATAAATGGTATGGCGTTGATGCTTTACGAGGAGGCTTGGCTGACATGTCAAAAAGAAATGTGTTTGAACCTCTAAAGGTCAAGGAACAAGTTATAAAATCTGCAATAGAAGTAACTAATATGATATTAAGAATTGATGATACAATATCATCGGCAAAAACTTCAGCTCCACCTGGCGGTCCACCTGGTGGAATGGATTACTAAAAAAATATCAACACGAGTCAAAGACTTCTCAAAAAGTCTATACTCAATAAGACTCCCACTCCAGTAGCTCCTTTTTTAATGTAGGATTTTTTAGGAGTACCTTCTTGAGTCCAAGCAGTTCCAGCAATATCTAAGTGAACCCAAGGATATTCACCGACGAAATGACTCAAAAATGCAGCAGCAGTGATAGTACCAGCTCCACGACCGCCAATATTTTTAATATCTGCAACATCACTGCGAATCAATTTTTTATATTCATCCCACAAAGGCAATTCCCATACTTTTTCACCAGTATGTTCGGCAGATTTCATTAGAAGATTCATTATTTTTTTATCATTTCCAATCATTCCACTAGCAACAGTTCCAAGAGCAACAATACAAGCACCTGTTAGAGTAGCAAAATCAATGATCATTTTAGGTTTGTAAGTCTGTGCATAAGATAATGCATCTGCAAGAATTACTCTTCCTTCAGCATCAGTATTTAGAATTTCTGCAGTTTTTTTGTTATAGAAGGTAAGAATATCACCAGGTTTATATGCAGAACCACCAGGCATATTCTCAGTTGCTGGAATTAAACCAACAACATTTACAGGTAATTTTAAATCTGCAACAGCTTGCATAATACCAATAACAGTAGCACCACCAGATTTGTCATGTTTCATTTCATCC